>CAYRVP010000016.1:0-21448 GCA_964427845.1 uncultured Caldilineaceae bacterium | reverse complement strand
GGTGTCGACGTCTCCGGCGTTGGCGTCTGCGGCGTTGCGGTCGGCGGGTAAATGATCGTCACCGAGCCTGATGTGTGGCCGCCGGCCACCGATGCACCGTCCTCGTTGCCGAAGTTGGGCATTGGATCCGTGGAGAAGAGAACGGCCGTCACGCGGCTTGTCGTCGGCGCAACCGGCGCGCACACTACATCGAAGGTCAGTGTCACCACGGGTCCTGCCGGCAAGAACACGAAGGGTACTTCTTCGTCTATCAGTGCGATATCGATCTCGCCGGCGGTTTCGGATGCACTGTAGGTGAAGTAGGGCGTGACCGTTGCGGGTAGCGTGAAGTCCACGGCATCGGGGATGCCGTCGTCATCGTCGTCGGCCTGCGGCAGCACCAGACACTCCGGATCGATGTCCAGCGAGAATTGCACACCGGCAATGAGCTCGCCTTGCGGGTCAAAGCTGATGCTGACCTCGACCGTTGACTGCGTAGACGGGATTGTCAGATCGGGTGCAACGAGTTGCGGCCCCGACGTTTGCGCCTGCGCGTGACCTGTCAGCCACACTGCTGCGCCGGCTACAAACAGCGCGAGACAAATCGGTACAAGCAACCACAAATGTGGTCGGTGACTAGAATTGACCATTGCGGGCGGGGAACCCTCCTGGTTGGAGCTGACCCGTGCAACACAGGCTAGCCGATGGTGAATGTGGCGCAGTTGGCATTCCGTCTGCGCTTAAGGTGTAGTGACTGCCGGAAGGAACACTTTGATTCGGGACGAACTCTCGGGTGGTTTAATCATGATCACACCCGGCTGCACCCAGCCCGGGACATCCTGACCGTCAGGGCCGCCAAAACTGGCGCGCGGCTCGCTTGAGAAGTTCAGCGCGGCCAGGCGCATACTCTGCGCAGGCAGCGCTTCACAGCGAATGCCGAATGTCAGCGTCAGCAGCGTTCTGTCGGAGAGAGTGGCAATGGGTGGCGTGTAGTCCGCAACTGTGATGTCAATCTCGCCATCATTGTCTGTCGCGTCGTATCGAAAGCCCGGTACAAAGGCGGGCGGCAGGTCGAATCTATAGTCGCCCAGCGTTGTGGTCAGACATTGCTCATCGAAATCGATGGAGAAGAGCATGGCAGAGACGGCCGCGCCATTCGTCACGAAGTTGATGGGCACGGTGACGCTTGTGCTGCCCGGCGCTGCGGTGATGGAGCCGATGGTGAGGTGGGGCATATGCGCCGGATTGGGCACGGGCGTTGCGCTGGGCGTCAAGGTTGGCGTTGCCGTCGGCGGCGGCACGGTTGGCGTGGCCGTTGGCGTTATCGTCGGCGTCATCGTGGGCGTCGCAGTGGGCAGCCTCGCATCCACCGTGGGCGTGCTTGTCGGCGTCGGCGTCCTGGTTGACGTCGGTGTGCGCGTCGGCGTGGGTGTGCTTGTCGGCGGGATGGGGGTGGGCGTTTGCGTCGCCCCGCCGATGATCAGCGAGCCATCCACGAACGAACCGCTGATTTCCTGGCTGTTCACATCAAAGAAGCGAGGCGGGAAGCTCCTGGCAAAGGGCAGCGCCACCGTCAGCGTCGTCTCGCCCGGCGCAGGATAGCAGTCGACGTTGAAGGGTATCGTCAGCAGCGCGCCGTCGGACAGTGTCGTCGTCCCTGCCGTGTAGCCCAACATCATGAGCTCCTGCGTCGTCTGGGCGGGGTCGTAGCCCGTACCGGTGCCGTACTCGGGGGGCAGGGTGAATTTGATGCCCGGCACACTGCGGTAGGTGAGGCACGGCCCCAGGTCAAAGCCGAACTGGAAGGAGGTAATCCCTGCACCACCGGTGTTAAGCAGCACGGGGATGTCGATGATGCCCCCTGCCTCTGCCGGCAGATTCTGCCCGACGCTTACCACCGGCTGCCCTGTGGCCGCGCCCAGCAGCACGAGGGCCATGAGTAGAGACGACAGAACGATCAGCTTGGGCAGGCAGCATTGCCATCGGTGCATGGAATCCTACTGTGCGAACGGGTGCGGGGGGCGCGGCGCGTGCCGCGCCCCCGCTTCGTGCCGGGCCGGGGCGCACGTGCGCCCCGGCCCGGGTGTCCAACTACTTGATCAGCATGGGCAGATAGATGAAGCGATCGGGCAGGAAGCCTGTCGTCCCGTTTACCGTCACCGCAACACCATCGACCGTCGAGGCCGAGGCGCTGTCGATGACCAGGCCCGCGTCGCCGCCGGTCAGGCTCATGAGGCTGACCGAGGCCACGTTGCCGTTGACGGGCTGCATGGGTGATGTGACGCTGAAGACTGCGACGTTGATCTTGCCGGCTGCGGCATCATGGAGCGCCACGGCCGTTTGCCCTGCGGCAAGGTTGAAGTGGATGGCGTCGGGGTTGCCGTCACCGTCGGCGTCGGTGGCGTCGAAGGCCACCTTGGCCGGGTCCAGCTTGAGTGTGAAGACCAGTGCGCCAATCTGCGCGCCCTGGGCGTCAAAGCTTACGGGGACATTGACCATTGCGCCGGCTTCCGCCGAGGCAGCGGCCACGGCAAGGCCCGCTGCGGACGCGGGGTTGATGTGAGCCGTGCTAGGTGCGCACTGGTTTGTGCCGAAGCTCTCATGCACTGTGCAGACGATGTCACCCACGTCTACGCCACCTGACTGGCTCGAGTCACAACCGAAGGGGCTGCCATCGAAGCCGGCGACTGGCGCATCAAGCCAGCTTGAGGAGCCGCCGTCGAAGATTTCCAGCACGGTCGCCACGTAGTCGGCAGCGTTGACAGGATTCTCGCTACCCACTGGGAGACTAGCGTTGCAGTTGCCACGGTCGCTGTTGTCGATAACGGTGACAGAAGAGGCACTGGAGGAACTGATGGAGAGGGGAAGCGCGACCTTCACATACTCGACTATTGAGAATTGGAGAAGCTTGTCTGCGCGCATAGCGGGTGTCATGCCGGCGCCCGTACGGTTGTCGGGGCAGGAAGCTAGGGCCGCGACGGACAGTGTCGGCATAACAGTCGAAGCGGTCGGATTCGTGAACGAGAATTCGACGAAATCGTTGCCCACTGTTGCACCGTCCACGGCCAGGCAGTCCTTATCGAAGTTGACGCGGAACACAAGGCTGGTTGGCAGATTGCCGTTGGCATTGTAGGCCACCGGGATTGTCAGCGCGCCCGAGTTCTGGCGCACAACACCACCGTGGTCCGACGCGCCGAACGAAAGCGAGGCGGTGCCGTAGACGGTGATGTTGAACACAGCGGACGTGATCGGGTTCGTGCCATCCGTGCACAACACCTGCACTGTGTAGGGGCCCGCGCCCAAGGGAGCAGTGCCCACACTCAGTTGCAGGCCGCTTACGGCGAACGGGGTGCCAGGCGATTGCGCTTCGATCGAGCAGGAATACCCTGGGAGAGTAAACGCGTCCGGCGCGTCGGGGTCGCCAACGATGGAGAAGTCAGCGAGGACTGCATTCGCCGTGGTTTCGTCCACGGTAAACTCGTTCCGGCTGAGGCTGACGGCCGTGGGCGGCTCGTTGACATTGGTGACGTTGATTGTTAATTTCTCGAATGTTGCGCCACCGCGCAGGTCGTAGCCGGCCACGCACACTTCGTAGCTTGTGGGCAGGGTCTCGAAGTCGAATGGCTGGACTGCGAGCAGCTTCGCGCCCGAGACTGCAAACTTGGCGTTGTTCAGCGGGCCACCGCACGCCGTGTTATCAAGCGTGAAGAGCGGCCCGTAACCGTCCGTATCCTTCAGCGAGAGACCGCCGACCTCGGAGAAGGCTGGCTGGTTCTCGTCGATCAGGTTGTCGGTCAGCGTCAGAGCCGTAGGCAACTCATCAAAGTCGACCGTCACCTCGCCGTCGTTGAAGGTACAGGCAGGCGAAGTGCCGCCAGCATCGCCGCAGGTGGGGCCCGCCGCATCCACAAAGTCAAACGCAGAGGCCGCCTGGTCTGTGTTGCATCCCGCTTTGAGACTGAAGCGCATTGAGAAGACGTCGCCGCCAAGCACGGCGCTGGGCAGGCCAACGCCATCGTAGAAGGCAACCGTCAACAGCCCATTGGTTGCATCCTCGGACTCAGGCGAGGCAGTGAAACCGCTCGGCACACCCTGGAAGCTGGCAAAGTCCCAACATGCACCGTCGTAGTCCAGCGTGAAGTTCAGTGAAGACACGTGGCTGGCATAGGGGCTGACGACAACCGGCACGTCGAAGAATGTGGCGTTCGTCAACAGGTGCTTTGTCGCGTCTGGAATCGAGACTGCCACGACCGGCAGCGGAGTTGCGCTTATGGACGTGAACCCAACTCCACCGGCGACTGCAGTGATCTGGCCAAGAAGCGGACCACTTGCCTGGCCCCACCAGTTACCACTTGCTGTCACCATACTCGTGGAGTAGTTGACCACGTCACCGTAGGCAGTTCCACCGGTGCTGAACGGCACGTTGAAATAGAGCGCTGCCCCAGATATGGAGACACTCGTGGGGCCCGTGTTCGCCTTGCCGACTTCGCCCACTACGATACCGCGCTCATTGCCCACATAGGATCCGCCACTTATTGTCACGATGTCCAGCGTGGCAGGATCGGTATTGTAGGATGAAGCATCATTGCGTGCCTTGACAAGGAGTCCGGCTCCGTTAAGGAAGCCGCGGCCGTTGCCTGTCACAGAAATATCCGTAAACTTGATATTGGCATAAGCCTGGTACTTCAGGTTGATGTCAATGCCGGCGTTGAACGCAGCGTTGGAGACGTTTGACGACCAACCATTGTCGCGGAAGGTGGAGTCCTTGAACTCGGTATTGGACATCTTCTCAACATAGACGCCCTTGAAACTGTTGTAAGAGAAGTCCGTGCGCAAAACGGAGATGTTGCTAAAGTCGCTAGCGTCCGTTCCGCTGGCCTTAGCGACATACCAACCGTAGTCACAGGAGTTGAAGACGCTGTCCACAATCTCAAGATGATCCACACTGGCCGCAGTAGAGACTTTCAGGCAGGTCTCTCTCGTGTCAAGGGCAGGCAGGACCGGTTGATCAGTCTCACCAGTGCTGTCGCCAATCACCTTCACACCATCGATCTTGACATGCTGCACACTGCCGAGATTCAAGCCATACTGCTGATCGGGCTCCACACGGAAGTTGCGCAGTAGCAGCGGATCACTTGCCGACGGACCTGATGCGCCAACCGAAACCAACCCAGTGGTGTTGCCAAGCTCCACAAGGCTCGAATCGCCGCCGCCGATAATGCGAACGAACTTGTTCACGTTCACGTTCTCGGCAAAGGTACCCGGGCTAAGCAGGATGGTATCACCGGCCGCTGCGGCAGTGATTGCAGCATTGATTGTGAACGCTGGGGTGGCCAGGTGAATTTTGCCACCAACCGTGACCGCCGCGGCGTCGGAATTGCCGAACTTCGTATTAACGGCGGCGACCAGTGCGGCCTGTCCCGCCGCGTCAGTAAACATGAACTGATCAGGGCTGAGAGGGTTGGTAACCATCACTGGGAACTTACCTGCGAAGTCAATGTTGCTCAGGGGCGGGTAAATGCCGTTCCAAGCATCGACGTCAATCCACACCTTGAGAGCTTCGCCAATATTCGGTGTGCCGGCGAAGGCCACGTTGTCCGAACCACCGGTGTAGTAGCGGCCATATGTGAAGATGCCGACACCGCCCCAAGCATTGTCAGCGGTCGTGATATCGGTAAGGGTGGCGTTCTTGACGTCGGTCAACGTGATGCCGCCGCCCCACTTGGCGCCTTTGGCAGTAATGTTGGTCAACGTTGCCCCATCGAGCCCATTGAGGTCAACATTGGTGCGGCCACCATAGAGCACGCTAATGTCACTAAGCGTAGCAACAGTGGTGTCTCCGGAAATCTTGAGACCATAGTTGCCTTGGGCTATGCCGCCAGGTCCCACGAGCGTGAATTTGCTGAAGTTGAGTGTGAGGCCGGTTGCGGGCGACGTGGGCAATGCAGAGATTCCATAGTTGCCTTCGCCGGCGGTGTATGTGCTGATGATCACGCCATCTTCGGACTCGCCGATGACAGTAAGATCTTCGCTTATGTTGACGGAGCCGTAGTAGTTGCCGTTACATATCTGAACGGTGTCGGGGCCTGGGCTAGCGACCGCTGCGGCCACGGCGCTCTGAATTGTGATGTAGCTTGCCGGGTCCGTAAAAGAACAGGAAGTGTTTACACCATCATCATTCACGACAAAGTCGGCCGCCATCGCTGACGCGGAAAACGCGCACAAAGCGACCACCACCGCCACAAGCGCGGCGACAGCAAAGAAGGAGCGACGCAAGCCGGGAGACTGTACGTGCAACATATGGGGTATCCTTTTGGGTGAGTGCTGCTGGTGCGAACTGCGCTGTGTACTGCGTTGAACGCCTGATCTGCACGAGGCCGGGATGACCGATGTGCTCGAGGGATACCGAGACACACCTCTGCGCTGCGGAATGACACGGTGAACGTGTTCCGGGAAGGCAGCTCCTAGATTCCAGGGGGGGTGCTACGGGTAAAACGCAGGACGTACAAGCCAACTGACTGCAACCCACACGGGCAGACTATTTCAGGCTGCGCTGCGGCCACAGACGAGGTGCGGCGTCGAACGCAGCAAAGTTGACAAAAGAAGGGACAGCCCGCAAGTCATGCGCCCCCGAGCCGCCCCACTTGCGAGGATCGGGGGAGACCCTCGCACGTGTCCACTCTAGTACGCATCCGCTGCACAGTATAGGGACATTTGTCCCTGTTTTTTGGGATTTGCCCGAAATTTGCAAAGATCGCAACAACGCATGGCTAATATAAGCAAAATATAAGCACCTTTGCGCAGGAAGGCGCCCGTGCAGGTTACAACTCTTGCGCCTTGCCCCATATTTGCAATTGCGCACGCCTTTCCCTATGATCCATCACCATGCGCAGCCACCGATTTCCTACGCCCTGTTCCCGACTCCCAAATTACCCATGAACAAGAGCCGTCTCTTCGCCGCCACCTACGGCCACCTCTCCATCGACCTGGTCAACTCTTCCGTGGCGATGATCCTCACCGCCTCGGCCGCCCGCTTCAGCCTGAGCATCGGCCAAATCGGCTTCGGCGCACTTGTCTATCAGATTACCGCCGCCATGAGCCAGCCCCTCTTCGGCAGTCTCGCCGACAAGCTGCGTGGGCGCTGGGTCGGGGCCATCGGCCTGGCGTGGACGCTCATCTTCTTCGCCATCGCGTCCACCATGCCCAACTATGCGCTCTTCATCACCACGCTCATGTTCGGCGGGCTGGGGAGCGGCGCCTTCCATGCCGCGGGTTTGCTCAACGCCTCCAGTTCGGGCGGTTCAAAACCCACGCTGGCCACTTCAATCTTCTTTGTGGGCGGTCAGGTGGGCTATGCACTTGGCCCCATCATCGCGGGCATTCTTCTCCTGCGCATGGACCTGCGTGCCATGTACTGGATTGCGCTGGCCATGAGCCCTGCGCCCTTCGTCATGCTCTTCTATATGAATGACCCCCTCCCTGCGCCCGTAACCGCTCGCAAGAGCGCCGCCCTAGCGCAGAGCCATAGTCGAGGCCAGACGGCTGCCGCGCTTTCGGGCGCCGTGGCGATGACGGCGCTCTTTGCCCTCATCACCTTTCGTTCCGGCACAGCGCAGAGTTTTTCGACACTTCTGCCAAAATACTATGATCTGCAGGGCATTTCCTCGGCCCAGTACGGCCTCATGCTCGGCCTCTTCGCCATGGCGGGGGCCATCGGCACCTTCATGGGCGGCTTCATGGGCGACCGCTACAACCGGCGCACGCTTCTCGCACTGGTCATGTTCCTGAGCGCCCCCTCTGCATGGCTGATGCTCCACACCAGCGGCTGGCAGTTCATGGCCACGGCGATTGCCGCGGGCCTGCTCCTGTCCATTCCCCACAGCATTGTGCTGGTGATGGCGCAGGAGATGATGCCCAATCGCCGCGGCCTCATGGGCGGCGTCACGCTCGGCTTCATCTTCGCCAGCGGCAGCACGGTGGCGTGGCTGGCGAGCCTGGCCGCCGACCGCGTGGGGCTGCCCACGGTGCTGAGTGCGCTTGCGCTCATGCCCATACTGGCGGGCTTGTGTGCGCTGCTGCTGCCCGCCTACGGCCCCACGCGCGAGCCGCTGCCCGATGTGCTGGAGGTGGCCCCCGCCGTCGCCCCCGCCGCGGCGGATTAGTAGAGCGGGCAGTAGGCGCAGAACACAGGCACAAGAGCAGAACACAGATTCTCACGGAAACAAAAGGATAACGATGGATAAATGCATTGTTATCCGTTGTTATCCTTTTGTTTCCGTGAGAATCTGTGTTCTGCTCTTGTGCCTGTGTTCTGCTCTTTTGCCTGGCTACCCCGATCTACTCAAACACCCACGCATCATTCGCGCGCGGCCAGTCGACGAGATTCTCGCCAAACCAAAGGCCAATCTCGAACGCGGCCGTCTCGGGGCCGTCCGAGGCATGCACCAGATTGCGGCCAATCTCCAGCCCAAAGTCGGCGCGGATGGTGCCGGGGGCGGCCTCGGCGGGCTTGGTTGCGCCCACTGTCTGGCGCACCACGGCAATTGCATTCGTGCCCTCCATCACCAGCGCCACCACGGGCGAAGAGGTGATGTAGCTGATCAGGCCGCCGAAGAAGGGGCGCTCGGCGTGAACGGCATAGTGCTTGCGCGCCAGTGCATCGTCCACCTGCAGGAACTTCATCGCGCTGAGCTTGAGGCCGCGGCGCTCAAAGCGGCTGATGATTTCGCCCACAAGGCCGCGCTGCACGGCATCGGGCTTGATAATAATAAAGGTGCGTTCCATGGGTTAGGCTCCAGGGTGATGAAAAGGTAATTGGTAAGAGGTAAATGGTAATTTCATTGACTGGTGGACTGGGCTATTCTCCCTTGATGGCCACAAAGCGGCCATAGGCGTCGTCCCAGCCCGCGCCCGCGTGCGGCTCAAAAGTCTCCTGCGGTACGGAGGCGGCGATGGCGGCGCGCCCTTCGGCAATGCTGCCCAGGTGACCCGTGGCAATCGCCTGCATCATCACATTGCCCAGCGCCGTGGCCTCAACCGGGCCTGTCACAACATGGCGCGCGCAGGCGTCGGCGGTCCATTGCGCCAGCAAACGATTCTGGCAGCCCCCGCCCACAATGCGAATGACCTGGTATGGGCCGTCCGCCGTGCCGCGGCCGCGCCCCGTGACACGCTCGACGACCTCAATGCCCCAGCGCGTGTTGAGCGCCATGCTCTCAAGACAGCAGCGGGTGAGGGCGCCCACGCTCTCGGGGGCGGGCTGGCCCGACGCGGCGGCGTAGATGCGAATGGCCTGCACCATGTCGGCGGGAGAGAAAAAGACAGTGGCGTCTGGGTCCACCAGACAGGCGAACGCGGGCGCTTGTTCGGCTTCAGCCATGAGATACTCCCACGAGTACTCCCTGCCCTCGCGCTGCCACTGCTGGCGGCAGGCTTGCAGCAGCCAGAGACCGGTGAGGTTTTGCAGGAAGCGAATGGTGCCCGCCACACCCCCCTCATTCGTAAAGCCGTAGCGCAGCGCCTCATCTGTGAGAATGGGCTGCGGGATTTCGGCCCCGGTCAGGCTCCAGGTGCCGCTGCTGATGTAGAGGCTGTCGGCGTCCAGCCCCGGCACGGCCGCCACGGCCGAGGCGGTGTCATGGCTCGCCACGGCAATCACGGGCGTGTTGACGTCCAGGCCGATCTCGGAGGCAACGTGGGGTTGGATGGTCCCCAGCACCGTGCCCGGCTGGACAAGGCGCGGCAGAATCTGCGTGGGGATGGCCAGGCGGTCGAGCAGTTCCGTCACCCAGCGGCGTTCGCGCGCGTGGAGCATCATGCTGGTGGAGGCGATAGTGTATTCGGCAGCCTTGACGCCCGTAAGCCAGTAGTTGAGCAGGTCGGGCGTAAAGAGCAGCGTCCTGGCGTAATCCAGTTGCGGGTCGCCCTGGCGGCGCATGGCCATCAACTGAAAGAGCGTGTTGAACTGACGGAAGTGCGTGCCCACGAGGCCAAAGACTTCGGCTTTTGGAATCTCGTTGACGAGCGCATCGGGCATGGCGTCGGTGCGGTGGTCGCGGTAGCCCACGGGGTTGCCCAGCAGCCGCCCGGCGCTGTCAAGCAGGCCATAGTCGACGCCCCATGTGTCCACGCCAATGCCTGCCAGCGCGCCCCCCTGCTTGTGAGCAAACATCTGCGCCCCGGCCAGCAGTTCGTTGTAGAGACGGATCACGTCCCAGTGATACTGTCCCATAATGTTGGTGACGCTGTTGGGGAAACGGTGAATCACGTTCAGGTCAAAGCGGCTGCCGTCGAAGCGGGCAACGAGAATGCGCCCATTGGACGCGCCCATGTCGGCGGCAAGGAAGTTGGCGGTTGTGGGCATGGTGGGGCTCTCCGAAGGGGACGAGGAAATCAGAATTGATAATTGATGATTGACAATTCGTCAACCTCGGGCGTGGGCGCCAATCATCAATCATCAGTCATCAATCATGCTTCTACTTCTTGTTCGCCAGCATCTCGCGCCGGTAATGCTCGTCGGGGCGGGACTCGATGCGGTCGACCGTGGTGTCGGGCAGGAAGTTGGGGCCGCCAAAGGCCGCGCTGCCCAGGATAATGCGCGCCCACTTGTCGGCCATCAGTTGGATATTCAGCGCCTCGGCGGCGGTTTGGCCCAGCGCGCAAATGCCGTGGTTCTCCATCAGGATCAGTTTGGGGTTCGCGCCGTAGGCATCCTGGAAGCGGTGCAGTTCCTTCTCGAAGTCCTTGGAAAGCTGGAAGCCGGGGTCCACATAGGGCACCACGGCCACGTTGCGCCCGCAAACCACAATGCCGTCCGGGAAGAGGTGGTGCAGGAAGGGCGCCGAAAGCTGCTTGCTGCAGAGGATGGCGTTGCAGGAGACCGGATGCGTGTGCGCAATCCACTGGGCCCCGCCCAGCGTCAGGCAGAGCGCGTGGAAGAAGGTCTCGGTGGAGGGACGACGATGGGACGGATCCACAAGGGAGTCGGTGAGCGCGTCTTTGACGGCCACGTCGTCCATGCTGTCGTTCTTGAGGTACCCAAGCACCTTGTCGAAGTGGACGCGGCTGAGGCCTGCGGCAGTCAGCGTGCCGAGCGACGAGCCGGATGCCTTGACGAGGAAGGTGCCGTCGCCGCAATCGGCGCTGGTGTTGCCCTCACCCAGTATGGCCAGGTTGCGGCTCTCGAGGCCAACCTGGTGCGAAAGGTCCAGCAATTGTTCCTGAATTGATTCAATGCCCATATTGGACTCCTTGTATTCGTTAAGAAATTGGGACCTATACGCGGGAACAACGGAAAAAGCGGAAACAACATGACCTGCAATGCTTTTCATGCTTTTTCCTGTTTCTTCCGCCCTTTCTACCCTGAAAATACGGTGCATGTCCGTAGCGGAAGGCCTCCCGGCCTTCACTTTGTGCGCACCACTACGAAGGCCAGGAGGCCTTCCGCTACGCACACTGACCCATTTTCATCCTGCGTTGTGCCGATTAGGCATGAACGTCTGCGTACTCGCCGTTGTGTCAGCCCAACAGCGGCGCCGTGTTGACAAAACCGGCGGCACTCCAGCGCTCCACCCGCGCCCAGCCCTGCGTTAGCAGCCCGTCGAGCGTGTGCACAGTGTTGCCATCGGCGGGGGGACGCTGCCACAGCGTCTCGACCGCACCGGCGGGGTAGAGCAGCGCGTCGGGGTAGATATGGCGCAGTGCCGCGGCCGCGCCTACGGCAAAGCGGTTGGGCGTCACCCCGTGCGCCAGCGCCAGTCGCATCGCGCCAATCAGGCGGTCATCCCACGCCAGCTTGCGCTGCGGGTCGCGCCCCACGCGCTCAATGGCATCGCTGAGAAAGGGGTTGACCATGCGCACGATCAGGTCATCCACATAGGCTGCAAAGCCATCGTTCGTAAAGAGCGGATCATGCAGGGCAGCGTGCTTATGGATGAGCGCCGCGCCCGGCTCCTTGAGCACCGCCCCGCGCACAAAGGGGAGCAGCCCCGGCAACTCCACCAGTTCGGACATGACCACTTTGCCTGCAATCGCGCCCAGATAGGCCGCCAGCGCATGCATGGCATTGTGGCCGTAGAGCTTGGCCTCCTCAAAGGGGAGCAGGTCATCCTTTTCGGTGAAGACCTGGATACCGCGCGTAAAGCCGCCGCCCCCCTGCGCATCCGCGAAATGGACGCGCCCAATCAGAATGCGATTGAACTCCTCCACGAGGAAGGCGCGCAGACCGTCCGGCGTCACCGGTGCGAGCGGGCCATCCGCTGCCACGCTGCCGCTCATCTTGCCGATCACCGTGTTGGTGAAGCAGATCTGCGCCAACGCGCGACTGCGCGTTTCCTCGTCAAGCCCCTGGTCTTCAAGGCTTGTCGCCACCGCCTCCGCCAGGAGTTCGGCAGCATGGTTGTTGTTCTCGGCGGCATAGAGCAGCGCACGCGGTCCGCCCTGTTCGGCTTTCTGTACCAGCCCGTGCGCCAGCAGCCGGTGGATGCTGCCGGGATCGTCGTTCATATAGAAGGCCACGCTGGGCAGTGCCGTCGCCACTTCGTGCGCGGCCGCAATCGCGGCAATCAGCGCGGCGCGGTCTCCTTCCACCTGCGGATTGTAGACTTCAACCGGCCCCACGCGCGCTTGCTCTACGCGGTCGGCGTGGGCGATATTCACCTTGTAGTAACCATCCGCAGCGCGCAGCGCAGCCACTACATCGGGCACCACCTCGGCCACCACGTAGCGGTCAAACGCAGCCGACTGCTGCGCCTCGTAGAGGAAGAGCCCGGCCTGGATTGCGCCGAAGCCAAAGCCCACAAAGGTGCGGCTCTCGGTGCGGACTTGCTCCGCATTTGCTTCCGGCCCGCTCATCGCATCTCCTGGCCGCCGGTCACATTCACGGCTTGCCCGGTCATGTACGACGCCTGATCCGACGCCAGGAAGACGAGCACGTTGCAGACGTCATCATAGGTGCAGGGACGCTTGAGGGGCACCTGGTCGATGTACTTCTGGCGCACTTCTTCCTCGGTGATGCCCTGGTTGGCAGCGTATTGTTTGAAGAGCGAATCCTTCCAGAGGGGTGAATCGAGCAGGTTGCCCGGGCAAATGGAGTTGACGCGCACACCATGCTCCGCCCCTTCAAGCGCGATCGACTGCGTAAGGCCAATGCCGCCGAACTTGCTGGCCGCATAGGCCGAGTTCTTGAAGGAGCCCTTCTTGCCCGACTTGGAGTTGATCTGCAAAATCACGCCCGACTTCTGCTCCTTCATCACGCGCATGGCGTGCTTGGCGCAGAGGAAGTAGCCGACGAGGTTGACATCGACCACCAGCCGCCATTTGGCTGCGTCGAACTCGTCCACCGGGCCGGAGAAGAGGATGCCGGCGTTGGAAACGAGCAGGTCCAGACGGCCAAACTCGGCCACCGTGCGCGCCATCATCGCCGCAACTTGCTCTTCCTTGGTCACATCGCAGGCAATGGCGATCACGCGCCGGCCCGTTTGTGCGGCCACAGCATCGGCTGTCTCTTGCGCGGTTTCCACTTTGAGGTCGGCAATGGCAACCTGCGCGCCCTCTTGCGCCAGGCGCAGCGCTATTGCCGCGCCCAGCCCCTGCGCCCCGCCGGTCACGAGCGCAACCTTGTCCACCAGTGTTTGTGCAGTCATGATTTCACGTCCAGGTTTGGTAGTCGGCAGACAGGAAAGCAACACATGTACTCGCATCCAGCGCTGTGTACACGTGTTGCAGTTCCTGCTTCAGATTGGTTACAGCAGTGCGCGCAGCAGTTCTTCCTCGGCGGCATTGGTCCACGAGCCGTCGGCGGCAAGTTTGGCCGCCACGTCGGGCAGCGTCTCGCCCAGTTCCTCAATCGGCGTCAGCGGCAGCGAGCCGATGTTGGGGTAGATGACGACCTTGCCGGGGAAACGCCCCTCAATCACGGCGCGCAGGCCATCCTTGAAGCCTTCGAGCCCGGCCACAGCCGCCACAGAGCGGTTGGTGGCCAGTTCGTGGCTCTCGGTAAGGGCCAGCATCTGGCGCAGGTCGCTAATGGAAGAGCCGCTTGTGCCCGTGAAGCGCACGCCGCGCTGCGTGACGAGGTTCACATCAAAGCCGCACATGGTGCCACGTGGCAACCCGGCGAAGATGTTCATGACGGCGTTCTCGGCAAGGTGTTGGTAGGCCCCCTCCACCGCCACGGTGGCGGGCGCGAGCACGACGATGTCATCGAAGCCCTCGCCGCCGGTTGCGCTGCGCAGCGCCGCGTCCATAGATGCCTGATCGGGGAAGGTGTCTCGCGCAAGCGTTACAAGTTCAATCCCCTGCTCCTGTGCGGTCGCGCCAAACTTCTCGCTGAGCGCGCCGAGGCGATTCGACACCAGGTCCGATGCCACCAACTGCACCGGGTGATCCTGCAGTTCCAGCCCACGCTGAACATGCATCTGGCCCATTGGGCCAGCAGCACCAATTGCCAGCATGCGCCCACCCGCCTTTACGTCGGTGCGAATGGGTGTGTAGGCCGCGCCAATCTCGCTCGAGGTTGTCCCCATGAGCGCCAGATTGTCGTAGTGAATGCGGCCAATGTCGAGTTGCACCCTGCGCTCAATCGGCTTGTCGGTGACGATGGCAAAGGTGCCGCCGTTGGCCAGCCGCTTGAAGGCGCGCTCGATCAGGTCGGGGTCGTTGGAGAGAACCACGATGTCGTCATACATGCGCTCGCCCTGGTCGGCGTCGCCCACAGTCACGCCTGCATCGCCAGCCCACTCGCGCAGCGTGCGATTAAACGTCGGATCGGTCGTCTCCATCACGAGCGCACGCGGCCGCCACGCCTGCGCCTTGCCCAGCGACACGCCTGCACCGTCGCCCACAACCCAGACCGCGCCCCCTTCCTTCCACTGGTCGCGATACTTGACGGTGTAGGAGGCGATGACGCACGCCCACGGTTCGTTGAGCGCCGCTTCGGCATAGCCGGTGCTGGGTTGCACGGGGATGAGATAGTTGCCGTCGTCACCGTTGAGCACGCGCCAATCGATGACGCTGAATTGCGAGAAGCCGCCCTGAATTTCATAGCCGTAGGCGTAGGCGATGCCGTCGAGGTAGATGTCGGCCTGGACGAGAAACGCTTGCCGGGCTGGTACTGGTCGCGCAGATTCTCGCCCACTTCAATGATGGTGAGCGTGACCTCGTGGCCGAGCACCACGGGGATTTGTGACATATCGCGGTGGATGCGCGGATGGTTCTGGCCTGTGCGGATGACCTTTACGTCAGAGAAGCAGATGCCGCACGCGTCGTGGCGCACAAGCAGTTCATCGGGGCCGGGGTGTACGAGGGGCACCTCGAGCATGGCCCCGTCCTTGCCGAGATTCTCGAGGCCTGCGCCGTAAAGTGGCCACAAGCGATAGCTTTCGGGCAGCGCCTGTGCGCCGCTGCGGTATTCATTGAGAACGTCAGTTGCCATGGATTCCCTCTCCTGTGCGAGCAAAGTGCGTCTCGTAGCGGCGGCTTGAGCCGCCGATCTTAAGGACGCGGCGCGATTCATACCTGCGGCGGCTCAGGCCGCCGCTACGAAAGTCGATTCAGAATGTCAGCAGGCGTCATCGTTGCATCAATGCCATCCAGCCGCGATGCGCCGCCCGCGCCCGGCGTCACGGCCTTGCCGATGGCAGTATAGAACTCGTTGCGGCCACGCCGCGTGGGCATCTGCTGCTGCGCCCAGTCGCTTTGGTAGCCCATGCCCAGATAGCGCTGCATGAGGGTGTGGCCATAGATGAAGTAGGCGCCGTCGAGGAAAGCGCTGCGGTGTTTGTCGAGTTCGGGCACGTCGAAGTCGTCGATGCGCTTGTTGCCGGGGCTGTTCATCTCCGTGCCGATGTTGAGCGGCAGATCCAGCGCCTGGCACTGCGCAATGAATTCGTCCAGTTTTTGCGCTTTGGCGGCGCGCACGGCGGGGTCGGCGAAGTTCCAGTTGCGGTCGGGCACAAGATTGGCAATGGCAAAGCCCTTGCCGACAAGGGTGCCCAGCAGTTCCTCGGCCATTTGCTCGCCCTCTGAAAAACCGTCCACCCAGCCCACGCAAGGGAGCGCGCCACATTGGACAACAAATTGGGTCACTTCGTCAATTGTGGGGAAAGAGCCGCTGCCCGGCTGCACATAGCCGACGCCCCCCTTCTTCATCAATTTCATGCGCACGGTGTTGCGGTAGGCGGCCGGCGTGGCCATCATCTTGTCCACATCGCTGCGAGACAAGCCCAGGCGCGCGGCCCAGAAGCCAACCACATCCTGCGCGCCCTTTTCCACGGCGCTTATGTACGCCTCCACAATGTGGCGCTCAGTGGCGTTGCCATTGGGAGTCAGCGGCAGCACATCGCGTTCGTAGTCTACGACAATGGGGGCAAGGTGTGCGTTGACGCGCTCGACCACGCCCTCGTTGCGTGCGCGCGAGGCAGCGCGCAGCTTTGCGAGCATGGGCTGCGCTGCGTCCGGCACGGTGGACGAGGTGAAGCCGAGGCCAATGAAGTAAGTCACTCCCGGCTCACCCGGCGAGCTGGTTTCGCGCGTCGAAAACTCGGGGAAAGAGACGCGCGTCTCAATGCCGCAACTGGCGCGCACGCCCACGCTGTCGCACGCCTGCAGGAATTCGTCCACGCCGTCGAGGACGTCGAAGTCAATCAGCCCCAGGAGCGGCCAGCGCTGCTCGCGCGCCAGCCACGCCAGCCCCGTGGGCGAGTAGCCATAGGCGTTAAAGGAAAAGAAGGTGTGGCAGTGCATGTTGCACACTGTCTGCCATGGTTCTGGCGCCGCGGTTGCGCGGGCAAGCAACGTGTCGAGCGCAGCAAGACGCGTGCCGGCGTCAAAGCTGTTGAGTTGATCCTCGGGTGTTGTGAGGGGCGTGGTGCTGGTCGTGGTTGTGCTGCTCATATGCGCTCCGGTTCTTTTGTATAGGCAAGCACGCCCCGCGCCGTCACGTCGTCGGTGGCAAGCACCGTAACGAGGCGGCCGCGCAGCGCACCGACAATGGCTTCCACTTTGGCAGGGCCGCGTGCCACGGCCAACGAATTGGGAATGCGGCGCAGGTCATCCAGCTCGATACCGATGACGCGCTGGTTGATTTCAATGCCAAGCACCGTACCATCGAGCTTGTAGAAGCGCCCCACCATCTCGCCCACGGCTTCCTGTTCGCGCAGGCCGGCAAGCACGTCGCGCGTCAGCAGTCCGGCGCGCAGAAAGCTCGACGCTTCTTCATCCACGGCGCCAATCCCGGCAACCGCCAGTTTGACGCGCCGTCCCCGCTCAAGCGTCTCCCGCAGCGAGCGTTCGCCCAGCAGAATTTCGCGCGATTCGCTCTGCTCGACCATGATGGGCGCGTGCAGGTCAAAGTGGCGGCCACCCAGGCGCGTAGCCAGGATGCGCGCAATGTCGGGGCTGTCCACATTCTCCGAGCCGACGCCCCCCATGATCTGGATGACGTCGATCTGCTCCTTGGGCATCTCGCTCACAGCGCTGATGGCGGCATAGACGCTGCGCCCCCAGGCAACGCCGATCGTGGCACCGGCCGGCAGCGCGGGAATTTCGCGCTCAAGCCACGCGGCCGCCAGCCGCCCACAGGCAATCAACAACTGCTCATCGTCGCTTTCGCTGCCCGACTGCAGGACGAGCGCGTCGCGCAAGCCATAGGCAGCGCACAGATCGTGTTCCAGTGCGATGTCGCGCGGAATGGGCATGTGGATGCGAATGTCCACAATGCCGCGATCACGCGCTTCCTTGAGCATGCGTGAGATCTTGGAGGTGGAGACGCCGAAGCGACCGGCAATCTCGGCCTGGCTGCGGTCCAGCTTGTAGTAGAGGCTGGCCACTGTGGCCAGGAGTTCTTCGCGTCCGTCCATAGACACCATTGATCACGGCGGTGTACCGTGGTTCACCATGTTTCACCATGGAGCAGCGCAAGTGCGCCGCTGGGCAACGCTGAGACCGCCAGCAGATGCCGTGGGAGGCTGGTTACTACGAGAAGAAAGCGGCATAGGCGAAGCGGCATCAGCCCGGCGGATAGCATAGTGGGAAGCGCAGCAAGCCGCAAAAAAACCTCCATGGCGGCAAATATTTGCATAAATTGTACTATGGCAGGCGCGGCGCTGTCAACCGTGGCGGGCGGCTGTCGGGGCTTCTCAAGGGTCGGTGTGCGGCCAGCGGCGCCGCACTCCGGCTCATCTCCAGGCAAAGCAGGAGCACGGGTGAACTGGTGTCGTCCGCTGCCTGCGCTCGATTTCGGGCACTTGGGAGCGTCCGTGAAAGCGAAATTGGTGCTTCGCAGCACACGCCCTTTGTGGTATACTACGCGCGCTCGCACTGGGCTGCGCTTGCGCGCAGGGAACTCATGCGTCGTCCCAAGGATACGGTTCGCCAATGACACCTTCGCTGCCCTCCGTGCCGTCGTCGCGCACATCGATGCCCGCAACGCTGCGTACACCGACACAATCCAGGAACGCCGAAACCAGCAACGCACAGAGCCGAGTGGACGCGGATGCCGCGGCGCGCAAGCGCCAGGAGATCGGCCTTTCGCCGCGCCGCGCCACCGCACAGGACGAAATCCTGCGCCCGCCCGTACCCACCACATGGCCGATTTCGCGCCGCTGGCTGATGATTGGCTGCGTTGCCCTTGCGCTGCTGCTCATCGTGCTCTTTGCAGCCGGGCGCGGCCGGGCCGTTACGCGTGCCCAGACTCCTGTCGGCGCGATGACCTCTCTCGTGCGCGGCGCTTCCTTTCTCACCATGTACGATGATTTCTCGGCAGCGGGCGGGCCGCTTGTGCGCGACTTTCAGCCGCGTCGCTGGTCCATGGGCGCTGTGCCGGTCGAAGGTGTCTACCGCATTCGCATGTGGCCGGGTGTCATAGCATGGAGTACGCTGGGCGCAGGTGATGCCAGCAACTTCCGCCTGAGCACCGACGTGACGATACTGCCCGAAACGCCGTGGGGCTACGGCGGGCTGATCGCCCGCTTCTCCGACGAAGACAACTTCTATCTCGTCCAGGTGGACGGCGCCGGGCGCTATCGCATTCAGGCGCGCCAGGCGGGCGTGTGGCAAACGCTGCAGAGTTGGACGGCAAGCGGCGTGTTGCGCCAGGCCGGCGCGTCAAACCACCTGGAAATTGTGGACAGTGACCAGGGCCTTGCGGTTTCGGCCAACGGCGCGGTAATTTTCACAGCGCCCGCCAGCACCTTGCCTGCCGGCGACGCGGGCGTCATGGCCGGCTCGCTTGATGCCGCAGTGGCCGAAGCAAACTTCGACGCAATTGCCCTGGAACCGCTGCGCTAGGCCGCCTTTCCGCGCTGTGTGATGCCCCGGAGACGAACCATGAGCAGCCCATCCCCATTTGAGGAGTTCCTGATCGCCGTAGCTGCGGGTGATGACGTCCGCAGCGAAGCGGCCGCGCTTGCGCTGGGGCCAGCCGATGAAGGCGCACTCATCGAACTGGCGCAGATTGAGTTTGGCGACATGCACTGGTGGGCCGTGCGCGCCCTGGCCGAAGTGGGCGGCGCCGACGCCGCACCCGTGGTCGCAGCCGCGCTTGGCGACCATGATCCGGCCCTGCGTGCAGCGGCCGCGCTGGCGCTGGGTCATTTGGGCGCACGCCAGCCCGCCGCGGTCGCGGCGGTGCTTCCCCTTCTGGCAGAGCATCTGGCCGACGACGACGGCTTTGTGCGCAAAGCAGCGGTTGATGGCTTTGCGCTCTGCGGTGTGGCAGCGCTGCCTGCCCTGGCCGCCGTTCTGCAGAACAGCACGCATGAGGGCGCACGCACACGCGCCGCCGTCGCCCTGCGCGCACTGCGCAGCACAGATGCCGCACCCCTGCTTTTCCATTTTCTCAATGACCACAACCATCTCGTCCACACCTACTGCTACGAGGCGCTGGACGACCTGGGGCTGCTGGAGAACGTGCTGCTGGCGCCCTGACGCGCGGCCATTTGACGGAGCGTTTGGGCGTTCGTCTTTGCCGCGTGCTATACTTTGCGCGGCGCGGCCTAAGCACACCTCGCGCCGCGCATGCAGCCACCTGCTGCCCAACCCACTCTCGCAGACGCAGCACTCTCGCCACCATCGCCGTCATCATCGCAACAGAGTCAACCGAAACGCGAGTCAGCCATGGATTCCCAACCTGTGTCAGCCAACGCAAAGACCGAACCAATCTCATTTGTGCAGGGTGCGCGCGCTCATACGTTGCGCGCTACGCCGCGACTGATCGCCCTCGCCCTCTTCGTCGTCATGCTCGCAGGCTGCACCGCAGCCGGACCATTCCAGCTTGCCGTGGGCACGCCCTCGGCCGAGCAGACCTATGGCGGCGCCATCGAAAGCGTGCTCGGCTACCAGATGCCCGTCACTGCTCAGCCCACCGCCACACCCGAACCTGACAATCAACTGCAAGTCATCGTCAACACCTCGGGTTCACGCGCCAACATCCGCAGCGGGCCGGGCCTGGACGCCGCCATAATCGACAAGGCAGACCCGGGCACGGCCTTCCCCGTTGTGGGCAAGAGCCAGGATGGCGCGTGGTGGCAAATCACCGTCGGCGCCGCCGACGGCTGGGTGGCCGATTCGGTGGTGCGCCTTGCCGGTGAGGGCGAGAGCGTGGCCGTGACCGCCGAAGTCAGCAACGAGCCGATTGTCAACAGTGATTACAGCGCATCGTGGGATATCAACTGGAGTTGTGAATCGACCGAGGGGCGCTGCAGCGTCAACGCGTGTACGGCCACCGTCAACTCCGCCGTGAACCGTGACGGTGATGGCGCCTTCCTGCCGATTGAGTACCAGGTGGAATGGTCCGATGAGTGCTTCAACACCGACTCGTGGGTCTTCGAGGTCGATCCCTTTACGGGCAAGGAGCGCACGGGCGAATACGCCGACAACTTCCTCTACGCCTACTGGGCAGGGGCGAAAACAGGCAAGGTCAGTGGCGTACTGCCTTTTGCGGACGGAAAGGGCATCGTGGTCAGTTGCCAGGGACCCGACACCGTGGAGATTGAAGAGGGTGACGGCTGGACGAGCGTCTATGAAGGCGTGACCTGCCACGACCGCAACACCGGCATGCTGGCCTACATGAATTACATCAAGCGCTGGCTCTTCACAGGCGACTATGAGGGGCAGACGTACGAGCGCGCTTTCTTTGGCGATGTGGAGCGGCTGGAGCAACGCCTTGTGAACACCAACGCCGACTTGCTGCTGGTGGACAAGAAATAGTGCACTGTCGTTGCGCAACTTTGATGGGCGGGAGACTCGAGTCTCCCGCCCGTTTCTTTCTGGGCTACAGGCTTGTATGCTTGATGGCACACACAGCCTGGCTGCGCAACCGCAAGCGAACGGCTGCGTAGTGATGGACAGTGGAGGGGCGACGCCGCGCGCATGACCGCACACATGCTCGCCCGTCGCCCCTTCACAAAAACAGACATTCGACGCAAAGCCGCAAAGGCGCAAAGCAAAGCGAGAACAGCAGGAAAAGCCT
>CAYRVP010000015.1:0-46075 GCA_964427845.1 uncultured Caldilineaceae bacterium | reverse complement strand
CACAGCATCGACACGCGCCATCGCGCCATGCACGAACTGACCCACTCGATAGCGTGCCCGCTTCAGGCCAGGGGCCGCTGTCATCATGCTGCCACTGGCCTAGAAGAAGACGCCCGCCAGCGCCTGCATGACAGCGCTGGTTGGCACGCGAATCACCTGAGGAAAGATAAATGCCACGGCAAAGACAACCAGCATGCCGTACTGGCTCAACTGTGCACGCAACTGCCAGTTGTCGCCCGGCAGCAGCGCAAAGAGCACGTGCGAGCCATCCAGCGGCGGGATGGGAATCAGGTTGAAGACCGCGAGCAGCACGTTGATTGTCGCGAAGAAGTAGAGAAAATTGACCGCCGCGTTGCCCATGGACAGACCGAATTGTCCCAGCAGGAACATGGAGACAACCGCCAGCAGCAGGTTGGTGAGCGGCCCGGCCAGTGCAATGATAACCGAGGCGAGGCGTGTGTCGACGCTCACGTTGCGCGGATTCCACTGCACGGGTTTGGCCCAGCCAAAGCCGGCAATCAGGATCAAGAGCGAACCCATTGGGTCCAAATGGCGCAAAGGGTTGAGCGTCAAGCGCCCCTGCAGGCGCGGCGTGTTGTCACCCAGCGCCACGGCAGCGGCGGCGTGTGCTAGTTCGTGCAAGGGCAACGCCAGCAGCAGGATGGCCGCCTTGGCCGCCAGATTCGCGGGGTCCAGCAGGGAACCAGAGGAAAGCAACGCATAGACCAACAACAGCCCCACCGCGCCAATGATCACCTGCTGCGTTGTGCTCAATGTGCGCCAGCGGTCCACCATCGTATTCATCATTGCAAACTCCAACGTCACAGGCAGACTATGGCCTGGATCACAGTACGCCGCGCGCACAGAAGGCAGAATTATACCATTGCGCCGGCCCTTCTCGAACATCTCGAGGACTGGTAGAATGGGAAGGGGCAATCGTTCCGCACTTCCGGGGGACGCTGCCTGTGCCGAAATGCTAAGGTGCGCGTCGTTTGCTTCTTCCGGAAGCTGTGCAACGAGTCAACTCCCCACGCAATGCGCCCCAACCTCACTGCCCGTACTCGCTCGCTGCTGCTCGCGGCCGCCGCACTTGTGCTGCTCGGCCTGTTCGTGGTTGCGTTTACACTCTGGCGCAATTGGAACGCCGTCGCCCTTGGCCCGCAGCGCAGTGTGGAGACGACGAATCCCAAGGTAGGCATTCACACGCGCCTGACCGACGAGGTGGAACCATGGAAGATCAAGCGCACCTGGGAGATGGTACGCGAGATGGGCGCACCCTGGGCGGTGGAGTACTTTCCCTGGGCCTATGTGGAAGAGCGGCAGGGGCGGCAGGAGTGGGCGCACAGCGATCTGGTGGTGGCGCATGCGCAGCGCCAGGGTGTGCAAATCATCGCGCGGCTGGGCTTCGTCCCCGCCTGGGCCCGTCCCAGGGAGACGACGCCCCTCTATCTGGATGAGGAGCACTTTGCCGATTTCGGCCGCTACGCCGCGGAGTTTGTCGCACGCTACGCAGACACAATCGACCATGTCATCATCTGGAATGAACCCAACCTGGCACTCGAATGGGGCTTTCAACCGCCCGACCCAGTCAAGTATACGGAGATGCTGCGTGTGGTCTACCCGATGATCAAGGCGGCCAATCCCAATGTGCAGGTGCTGGCGGGCGCGCTCGCCCCTACCAATGCGCCCCCGGGCAGCGATGAGGCAATGAATGACCTGGACTTTCTGCGTGCCATGTATGCCGCCGGCGCCGCGCCTTACTTTGACAGCCTTGCGATCCACGCCTACGGCTGGCACGGCGACCCCGACGAACCCGCCGATCCCGCGGCGATCAACTTCCGCCGCGCCGAGCTTATGCGTGCCATTATGGTCGAGAATGGCGATGGGGTGAAGCACGCCATGATTACCGAAGGCGGCTGGAATGACCACCCGCGCTGGACGCGTGCTGTACACCCAGCGCAGCGTAGTGACTACACGCTGCGCGCATATGAAATAGCCGATGTCGAGTGGCCCTGGCTCGATGCCCTGTGCGTGTGGGTCTTCCGCTTTCCGTGGGACCAGAAATCCTATCAGGATTACTACACGTTTGTGCGCACCGACTTCGAGCCTAAGCCGATCTACAGCGAGGTGCAGCGCTATGCGGCGGGAGAAAGCGCCCCACGCACAGCGGCGGCTTCAGCCGGCACCGGCGGGGAACGCGGCGCGCCGACGCCAACGGCGGCTGAAGCCGCCGCTACGCATGGGGCGCGGCCATGAGACGCCGCGGACTTGCCGTTGGGTTAAGCCTGTTGCTGGTTGGCATTGCGGCTGCCACGTGGCTGCTGGCCGGCGGCGCGACGCCAGCCTGGCTTGCCGCCATCACAGGCCGCGATCCAACCTGGGCGCGCATGGTGGATGACGCCACCTTGCGCGTCGGTATGGACCCCAGCTTTCCGCCCTTTGAGCAATTGGACGCAGCAGGCGCGCCTGCCGGCTATGACGTGGACCTGGCCCATGCGCTGGCTGCGCGCTGGGGCATGCGCGTCGAGATTGTACCCCTGGGTTTCGACAGCCTGCTCGACGCCGTCAAGGCCACCCGTGTCGATGCCGTGATCAGCGCAATGCCCTTCGACGAGCGGCAGACGCGTGACGTGACCTACTCACAGCCCTATTTCGAAGCGGGTATGCGCCTGGCTGTGCGCACTGGTTCGTTGATTACCGACGTGGCCGGTCTGGAGGGGCAGCGCGTGGCGGTTGAGTGGGGCAGCGCCGGCGACATGATCGCCCGTCGTCTGCAGCGCGAGCAGGGAATCGAGCTTGAGCCGCTGCTCTACGATACGCCCGAAGCCGCGCTGGCCGCGGTAGCCGCAGGCGCAGTCGATGCGCTCCTTATCGATGAAGTGAGCCTGCGTATAGCCCAGGGTAACGGTGCGGACCTGGTGGCCGTCGGCCCCGTGCTCGAGAGCAATCCCTATGTGATCTTGACGCCGCGCAAGGCGGCGCAACTTGCCAACGCCGTCGACGACGCACTTGCCGCTCTGCGCGCCGACGGCACACTCGACCGCCTGGCCGATAGCTGGTTTGGCGTCGCTGCGTCTTCCCAAGCGACGGGAGAGGAAGTCCCATGAAGAGCGCCACTCGCATTGCGCTCATTGCCGACACCCACGTGTGGCCCATGGCCGCTGCGCCGCCCCCGGCGGGCGGCCACTATGCCGCCATGCTGCTCGATCAGACGGAAGCGCTACATGCGCTGCTGCTCGAGGAAGTGGCTGCATCGGGTGCGCAATTGGTGATCCACCTGGGCGATCTCACCTGCGGCGGCGGCTTCTTCAACATGCCTGCGGCAGGCTTTGCGCCGCTGATCACGCGCCTGCACGCAGACTTCGCAGCGCTGCCCATGCCCGCCTATGCGCTTCCCGGCAACCATGACACGCCCCCCGACGGCGGCGGCTGGGCGATCTTTGAGCAGCTCTGGGGATTGGGCCACGGTTTGGGCAACACCCTGGATGTGGACGGTCTGCGCCTGTTGCTGATCAACGCGCAGGGGCACGACGCCGCACAGATTCACGCCGCCCAGCCGGGCGACCCGGTCTACGGGTGGCTCTCCGACGCCGAGTTGGCGCGGATCAACGATGCACTCGCCACGGCAGACGGACGTCCTGTGCTTGCCTTCATGCACCAGTTGCTCCACCCCTGGCGCACGCACCGCCCGTGGAAGCCCTACTTTGCCGTGCGCAACGCCGACGCCCTGATGACGATCTTTGCGCGCCACCGTGGCGTACGCATTCTCTTTCAGGGTCACGCGCACCGCTATGAACAGGGCGAAATTGGCTTCAATGGCTTCCGCGCGCTCTCGGTGCTCGCGCCTTCCATCATCGAATACCCCCTTGGCTGGCTGCAGCTTGACGTGCAGCCCACGGGGCTGGAGGTTACGCTGCGCCAGTTGCCGCGCGCCGACCTGATTGCGCGCAGCCTCTGCGACGGTGCGCAAGCATGGCGCGCGCCCGCGCCGCTGCGCCAGTGGTCAGCCACGTGGTGAAGCAAGCGGGCGCCGGTGCGTGTGGCGAGGGGCCGGGGTGAGGTTGTGGCTGCTTTGCCCATTCGCTGTACAATCCACGTGTGGCGCGCGTGCACTTGCGCGGCCACGTAGATAAATCGATTGACCCGAAAGGACCGCGTGTGTCCCCCATTGCCCCGCTTTCGCCTGATGCGCTGCGCACGCCCTGCAACGCGCAGAGCCTGCCCTTTGCCACCACCTCCGAGTTGCCCGATCTGCACGAGTTCATTGGCCAGGCGCGCGCCCGCCAGGCGGTGGACCTGGGCGTGCGCATGCGTCACCAGGGCTACAATATCTTTGCGTTTGGCCCGGCCGGCACCGGCAAACTGACTCTTGTGCGCCGCCATGTGGAGCAGCAGGCGGCGAGTGAAGCCGCGCCAAGCGACTGGTGCTATGTCAACAACTTTGCTGAGCCATCGAAGCCGCACGCCCTTGCGCTGCCGGCGGGCATGGGCAAGCAACTGCGCACCGACATGCAGCGCTTTACCGAAGAACTGCGCACGGGCCTTTCGGCGGCCTTTGAGGGCGAGGAGATTCAGTTGCGCCGCCAGCGCATCGGGGCCGAATTCAGCGCTCGCCAGGAGGCGACACTCAACGAACTGCAGGAGCAGGCGCGCACCCAGGGGCTGGCACTCGTGCGTTCCGCCGATGGTTTCACCTTCGGCGCGCTCAAGGGCGACGTCGTCATGACAGACGAAGAATTTGACCAGTTGACCGCTGAGGAGAAGGAGCAGTACCGTCAACGCGTCCAGCCGCTGCAGGATGAGTTGCGCAAGGTCATCTTCAAGGTGCCCGCCATGGAGCGCGAGTTCCGCATACGCGCGCGTGAACTGCACCACGAGATCATCACGCGTGTCCTCAACCTTGTGAGCCATGATCTGCTCGAGCGCTACCACGAACAGCCGAATGTTATCACGTGGCTCGAAAGCCTCCAGGCCGACGTTGTCGAGCATGTGCTGGATCTGCTTGGCGGCGGCGAGGAGGCGCACAGCGACGGCGATAACTCCGCTTCGCCCCTGCAGAACTTCCTCTCCGGCCGCAACCTGCCCCGTCGCTACCAGGTTAATGTGATCGTGGATGCCTCGGAGGCGCGCGGCGCGCCCGTGGTCTACGAGAGCAACCCCACCTATCTCAACCTGATGGGGCGGGTTGAGCACATTGCGCAAATGGGCGCGCTCATCACCGACTTCATGCTTATCAAAGCCGGCTGCCTGCACCGCGCCAACGGCGGCTATCTGATTCTGGATGCGCAGAAGGTGCTCACGTCGCCCGCCAGTTGGGAGGGACTCAAGCGCGCGCTCCAGTTCCATGAAATTCGCATCGAGTCGCCGCTCGATATGATGAGTCTCTCGACCACGATTTCGCTCGAGCCCGAGCCGGTGCCGCTCAACGTCAAGGTCATACTGCTGGGTGAGCCGACCATTTATTACCTGCTGGCCGAGCACGACCCCGACTTTGGCGAACTCTTCAAGGTGAGCGCCGACTTTGACGATGAACTCGAGCGCTCGCCCGAGACGGAACTGCTCTTCGCGCAGTTGATTGCGACGATTGCACGTACCGACGCGCTGCGTCCACTGACGCGTGACGCTGTCGCGCAACTGATTGAGCAGAGTGCGCGCTGGGCGGAAGATGCCTTCCGTCTGTCGGCGCGCATCAGCGAACTGAAAGGGCTGATGCAGGAGGCCGACTACTGGGCGGCCGCGGCGGGGGCCGAGATTGTTGATGCCGGCCACGTGCAGGAAGCCCTCGACTCGCGCCAGTTCCGCCTGAGCCGCACCGAGGAGCGGCTGCGCGAGGATGTTTTGCGTGGCTCACTGCTCATCAACACCACTGGCTCGTGCGTGGGTCAGATCAATGGTCTCTCGGTTGTGCAGATGGGCAAGCATGAGTTCGGCCACCCGTCGCGCATCACGGCGACCGTGCGCCTCGGCTCGGGCGAGATTATCGACATCGAGCGTGAAGTTGAGATGGGCGGCCCCATTCATAGCAAAGGGGTGATGATCCTCACGAGTTATTTGCGCGCCCACTACGCGCCCGAGGAGCCCTTCTCGCTGGCCGCCAGCCTGGTTTTCGAGCAGAACTACGGCGGCGTGGAGGGCGACAGCGCCTCTGCTGCTGAACTCTATGTGCTGCTCTCGGCCATTGCGCGCGTGCCCCTGCGTCAGGACATTGGCGTCACCGGCTCGGTCAATCAACTGGGCGAGGTGCAGGCCGTGGGCGGCCTCAACGAGAAGATCGAGGGTTTCTACGACCTCTGTGCAGCGCGTGGGCTGACGGGCGATCAGGGCGTCATGATACCCGCCGCCAATGTCCAGCATCTCATGCTGCGCGAGGACGTGGTTGCCACCGTGCGCGCCGGCAGCTTTTCGGTGTGGGCGGTGACCTCCGTCAATGAGGGCATCGAATTGCTCTCCGGCATAGCCGCCGGTGAACCGAACAAAGCAGGGGTTTATCCCAGGAATTCCTTCAACCGCAAGGTAACCGACCGGCTGCAGGAATTGACCGAAGTGCGCAAGAAGGCGGACGATCTTGTGGAGGAAGAGGAGCCCAAGACTGCCCGCAAGCCGCGCAAGAGCCGCAGGCAACCCGACCCGGAGCCCGTTGCCGAATCCGGCGATACAGAGTAGGCGCCGGGCTTACTCGACCGTGATGCGCCCGATTTCCACCCAGCCGTCGCCCGCAGGATGGCCGGCGGCGTCGCTCACTGGCAGGCGGCGCGCGCCCTCGCTGCTGCTCTCGTAGAGGCCGGTGATGACGCTGTATGCGCCGGGAGGCAGCTCGGTTGGCAACGCAAGGGGGAAGTCCGTCGCGATCGCGTCGCCTCTGCGCCACAGGCTTGTGGGCAGACGGCCGTCGGCAGGGGCCTTATCAAAGCCGGCCACCTGTTCGCCCACCTCGTTGAGAAGATGCACAAAGGCCGTGTACTCTGTGGCGGGCTGGCCCAATGCGTCGTAGAGCACTGTGGCCGTCACCGCGTCGCCCGCTTGCACATGCTCGCTCGAGAGCGCCGCGCCTGCCACGCGTATTACGTTGCCAAAGGCCGCGCCAAGTGCGCGCAATCCGGTATTCTCAAGCGTTGGCGGGTCAACCGGTTCGATGACCACCGTGGCCACAAAGGGGACAATGCGCTCACCGGCGGCGTTGCTGGCGGGCAGCGGCTGATTGCCCTGCGCAGCCGTTGCCGGGTCCACAAAGCCCACGTACAGGCGTGCAGCCAGAGGCGAGCGGTTGTCAATCGCACGCGTCAGCGCCAGGCGATACGCATCAGGGTAGATGGCGCCGGCGCGCCAGAGGGTGGTGGGGTTGCGCCCCCAGCCGGGATGTGAGGTGACGTTGGCAATCTCGTCGCCCGATTCGTCAATTAACTGCACAAACAATTCTTCATCGCGTGTGGGCGTGATGGGTGCGCTGAGGTAAAGCGTCACCGGCACATCGACCCCGGTGGCGGCGCGCGCCGGCGCTTCAATCCCCAGCAGGTCAATGGGGGTGGCGCCGGTGTAACGAACAGCTGTCGTCTGCGCGGTGCTGGGTAGCGCGTCCAATGGGTCGACGCGCTGATAGGCGCGTGGCAGCATCACCGCAAGCGCGTAAACGGAACAGCCCACAAGCAGCGTGAGCAAGCCGCTCCAAAAGATCGGCGCGACCATGCGCGGCAGTGGCCGCAGCCAGGTCTCCATACCCAGCACGCCCAGAATGGCAATGGCGCTGATGGCTGGAAAGAGGAGCCGTCCCTGGCTGGCTGTGGCCTGCGATGTGAAAGAAAACAGCAGACCTGTAACGAGCAGCGCCCACACAAGCAACAGCAGGAGCACGCGCGTGGCTGCGTCGCGCGCTGCAATCCGCCCACTCTGCCGCCGCCGGAGGAGACCCACGACGGCCCCGCCCACAGCCACTATGGTCAGGGCATCCATGATGCTGTAGAACCACTGCGGCAACAGGAGATTGAACCAGCCGAACAGTCCCCAAAAGGAGTAGCGCAGCCCGCGGAACTCGAGCCACCAGTCGGCCATGTCCATGGCGGCGGTGCGTAGCCCGTTGACCGTCAGCAGGAGCGTCGTCCCCGTCACGTCGTCATAAAGTGCAATGTTGCGGACGAACCACCAGCCGGCAATCAACAAAGGGGGCAGCGCCACCCAGGGTAGGGCTCGCAATATAAGGCGTATGTCGCGTTGGCGCCAGACCAGCGAAAGGATCACCATGCCCGCAAGCAGGCTCAGGCCCAGCCCCTGCAGCTTGCTCAGCGCCGCGCCACCCAGCAGCACGCCAAGCAGCAGCCACTCCCAGCGCGCAATCGTTTCTTCGTCGTCCTTGACAGCCAGGCGTGCGAGCCAAAAGAGTGTGGCGGCGCTCATCAAAGTGATGAGTGCATCGTTGCTGAACGAGCCATGAATGAAGGCGAACTGGGGTATGGCGGCGGCCAGCGCCATGGCAAGGGGCGCGCGCGGGTCGTTTGCGCCAAAGGCCAGCCGCGCCGTCATCAGGATCAGCCAGAGCGTGCATGCGCCCAGCGCGATGGAGAACCAGCGACCCACGTGCAGCGCCAAATTGCTGCCGCGCAGTGGGCGGTTGGCCCCACTGTAGAGCATGAAATTCTTGTTGCCGGGATAGAGCGGGTTGCCGATGTTGGCGCGTGGGTTGCGTGTCGCCAGCGCGGTAAAGTCCGACTGGTCGATCCCGCTCGTCAGCGCGCCTGTGATGAGGTAGTAGAGAGGGGGCTGGCTGCCTTCGTGCTCCCAAGGACCAGTGGGCGTTGCGGCCTGAATGGGCAGCCCCTTGCCCTGTGCGACGTTGCGCGCAAAGGCATAGTGGTTCACCTCGTCAGGCGTCTCAAAGGGGGGTGCGCGCAGACTGAAGGTAAAAGCGACTAGTACGAATCCCGCCACAATGAGCACGGGCAGCAGGCGCCCGGCACGCGTGCTCACGGCTGCGACTCCGCGTCGGACTCCGGTTCTGCCGCAACTGTGGGAAGGGGCAGCACCACGGTGAAGCCATCTTCCAGCACCTCGTTGCCCCCGCTCGCGGTGACAGGCAGCACCTCGAGCGTTTCGGCGTCGTATATGCGCAGGCTAAGCACCGGGGTGCTGGCCAGCGGGGGCGGTTCGGCTTCCAGTTCGATGTATTCGGCAATGATCTTGCCAGGGTCCCAGTAGATGGTGGGAATGGCCCCTTCATAGGGTTCATGCTCGGCAATGCCCAGAATTTTCGGAGCGCCCTCGCCGGGTGCAACGAGGCTCAGCACATACTTGTAGCGGACGGTGGGCTTGCCGTTGGCTGCCTGCCAGTAGAGCGTGACGGGCAGCGGCAGACCATAGCCCTTTGCAGCCCATGCGTCGGCGTCAATTGAGTAACCGTCAAGCTGCACCTGATCGCCGAAGACAATCTGCGTCGGCATCTGGATACCGGGCGGCATTTCCTCGTAGACGGGCACCTGCGGCAGGTAGAGCTGCGCGTGCAGCGTGGAAACGCTGTAAAACTCGGCGTCGCGCACGAGCAGGTAGTTGTCGCGCAGCCAGTTTTCAACCGTTTTATTGGGGTCTATATAGGGAACCGTGCCCGACTTGATAAACCAGATGCGGCGATAGCGTTTGCCCAAATCCTCAAGCAAGGCAATTGTCTTGTCGCTGTTGGGTTCGAGCAGGGGCACGCCATAGAGCGCCATCGGCGCGCCCTGGGCAATTGCATCGCGCACCTCCTGGAGAGGCGTGTAGTAGTCATAGGTGCGCCAGGATGCAGGCGTAAAGTAGAGCACGGCGTCACCCGCCATCATGCGCCCATTCATGTACTCGCCCAGCGCGGTGAAGTTGTCCTTGGCGTAGAACTCCTGCGTGTAGTAGTTGAAGGTGCTGTAGGCAGATCCAGCCAGCATGAGCAGCGCAAGGGCCGCTGCCACGATCCGCCCGCCACGCAAGCGACTCTGAATGACGCTCAGCCCAGCGCCCAGCAGGATGATGTAGAAGCCCGCGATCAGGCTCATGTGGCGCGCGTTCATGTAGACGGGGCGCAGGAGGTTGACAGTGAAGAGGATGGCGATGGGTGCGAGCAGCGACGCGACAATCACCCAGCGCATGCTGGAGCTGGCGTCGCGTAGGCGCAGCATCCATAGACCGCCCAGCAGCGCGACTATCCCCATGGTGTAATCAAGCCAGCGCACCTTGCTGATGTCGACACTGAGGCCCATGCTGAAGGCGTTGAGCAAGTCGGGCAGCAGAACGGCCAGGGTAATCGTCTGGAAATTGCCGCCGCCCCCCTGGCGCAGGACGAGCCACAATGCCGCGAGGCCCATTCCGGCGCCGGCCATCAACAAGCCGATGGCCAGAAGCAGCGCCAGGCGCCGATAGTTGTCGCGCAGCCCCAGGTAGAGCACGAGCGCATGTATGGGGAGCAGGAAGATGGCGAAATAGTGCGTGGCAAGGAAGCAGAGCAGAGCGATCGTGTAGCCAACGCGCCATTTGCACAAGGCTATTTGACGCTGACTTGGCGCAACACTGCGCAAGAGCAGATAGGTGCTGAGCACGGCAAGCATGGCCCACAGCGTATAGGGGCGCGCCTCCTGACCGTACCAGAGGAAGAATGGGCTTGTGGCGGCGAGGAGTGCGCTCCACAGGGGCGCACTGCGGGGCAGCACGCCATTGCGCACAAAGTGGTGCGAGAGCACATAGACGCTGGGCACGAGCAACGTAGCGGCCATCGCCGAAACGAAGCGCAGTGCATACTCGCTCTCGCCGGCTGTGCGCACCAGCAGCCCCTGCAAGAGGAAGTAGAAGAAGGGATGCTGGTCTATGGTCGGCACTTCGCCAATGCCGTCCTTGAGGATGAGTAGCCCGCGCAACAGAGGCCACAGACCCGACTCTGCGCGCTGCAGGCTGAGGCTCTCATCCCACCAGAGGTCCTTCATGCCCAGCGCAATGGCCACATGGGCAAATGCGCCGATGGACAGTGCCAGCAGCAGCCAGCGCGACAGGTTGTGGCTCGGGCGCACGGGCGCCCGAAGTTGCGGCGCAGGCGCGCTCATGGCAGCACCTCCAGCGTCCCCAAGGGAATATCCGCGCCGATGGCCGTCTGCACCGGTGCGCCCGTGTGTTCGTCATACAAGCGCAGCGTAACGGTGTACACGCCCGTCGCCAGTTCGTTCGTCAGCAGACCGTGCTGGTCGCGCGCCGGTCGGCCTACAGTCCACGCCGACGTCGGCGCAAACCAGTTTTGGGGCGTGTAGTCAACCGCTTGCACTTGCTTGTCTTGCGCATCGAGCAGGCGCAGGCTGAACTTCCAGTCAGGCGGGGTCGCGTGCGTGAGCCAGTCGGTGGTTACGCGCAACACGTCGCCAATCGCTACCTGTGTGGGTGAAACAACGGCGCGCTCGAGTGTGAGCGCAGCCCCGAAGGCCGGCGTCGGCCCAAAGTGTGTGACGTCGCGGTTCTCTTGCATGGCGCTATCTGCCAGGCCGTAGAGCGTGACGCGAATGTTGTTGTGGTAGGTTGGCTCGGTGGCCCAGCCATTTGTGGCCAGCCATACCTGCACGGCCCCCGGTTCATGGAAATAGAGCAGTTCCCACACGCGGCGCGCGCCCTGCGTGGCGGCGCGCAGCTGCGCGTCCACCGCATCTGCAGCTGCGCCGTTGAGGTCGCGCAAATCCACAATAGGCAGGCCGCCCGTGTAGTAGTGTTCGAAGACCAGGTCAGGATTGGGGCCGTCAACGAGGATCACGTCATCGGGATGCTGCTCGCTCTGAATGCGTTCCGCCGCGGCGCGGTAGTCGGGTTTGTGCAGGGTGGTGTTGCCATAGGACTCGGCCAGCGCGGCGAAATTTGCGCTCAGCAGAATGGCGGCGACGGCTGCTGTAGCCACAGGCAGGCCGTGGAGGCGTCGTTTGGCGCGATCGCTCGACCATAACCGCGGTTCCAGCGCGATGGTGCCTGCGGCCGCCAGCGCCAGAAGCGGCCCGCTCACAAAGATGGCGTAGCGCTCGTGAAAGTCGGGGTTGCGCAGTGCCAACAACAACACGGCCGCAAAGGGCAGCAGCGCCATTGCCGTAACGAGCAGCCCGCCCGCAGGCCGCGTGCGCGCCCACCAGACGGCGCCCAGCAGCGCCAGCGCAAGGGTCAGCCAGGGGATGACGGCGTCCCAGGGCGTGGGCATGTGCGCGCTGCCGCTGTAGGCCACCAGATATCGCCAGGGAATCTCCGCCACATTGCCGCTGGAGCGCCAGCCGTCAAAGCCGAAGATGCCCAGCGCGCGCGGCAGCCACGGCGCAAAAAGCAGCAGCGCGCCCGCCGACCATCCTGCCCACAGCAGCGCCGGCTTCCAGCGGCGTGTGGCAATAGCCCAGCCCGCCACGTAGAGGGCCTGGACAATCGGGACAAGCGCGCCATAGTAGTGCAGATAGACGCACGCCGCGACCGAGGCAGCGTAGGCCGCACCCCAGCCCACGCGTTGCCGGCGCACAATTGTGCGCGGTTCTTCCAGCAGCTGCCAGAGCGCCAGCGTGCTCAGCAGGCTCATGGCCAGTAGCCACGCATACATGCGCACTTCCTGGGCATAAGTCACCTGGAAAGCGTTGGTTGCCAGCAACCCCGCGCTCAGCAACCCAATCCAGCGGCGCACGGCGTTGGGGCGGGCCAAGTCGCTGGCCAGCCGCTGCAGCAGCGCCACCGCCAGCACACCCGCAATCAGCGAGAAGAAGCGCAGCGCATAGTCGGATGTTCCAGTCAGCGCCAGCCAGCCGCGCAACGCGACGAAGTAGCCGGGCGCGTGTTCCACCGGCATTTTGGCGAGCATGACGCGCAGCGGCTCTGCGGCGCGCTGCAGGCTGATGCCCTCGTCGCTCCACAGGCTCTCAAATGCCAGGTGGTGCGCGCGCAGCGCAAAGGCCACCAGCAGGATTGCGATCAGCGCCAGGCGGGGCGCCGCGGGCATGGGTGCGGCTCGGTGCGGCCGCTGACTCAATGAATTGGACAAGGGTCACACTGGCCAAATCGTTAGACAAGCGATGATGGATCATGGCGCGGGCTGGGGTGCAGCCCGTTGCGCACTCTATACCCGGCCCATTTTACCATTGTCGGCGCGAGAGTGGGTTAGTGTCATGATCGCCGCCGCGTTTCCGCAGCGCGGTAGAGAGACCAGTGCGCCTGGGCGATGGCCGACCATCTGAATTGGGCGCTGGATGTGCGCGCCGCCGCGCGCAATTGCACCACTTGCTCGGGGTCGGCAGCGAGCGACGCCGCCGTTGCCGCCAGCGCCGCGGGATTGCCTGGCGGCACGTAGATCAGGTCGCGCCCCTCCACTAACTCGGCCACGGGATGCTGGGGCTGGGTGGTAATGATGGCACAGCCATTCGCCAGCCCGGCCATCAGTGTGCCGCGGCGCAGGCTTGCGCCGTCAGCGTAGGGCAGCAGCAGCAGGTCCACGGCGTTGAGCGCGGCGCCGGCGCTCTCATCGTCGAGGCGGCCTGTCCAGCGCACGCGCTGTGTCAGCCCCCGCGTGGCGATCAGCGTCTCGATTTCGGCGAGCGTGGCGGCGTTGGAAGGGTCGCTCGCGCCCAGACGGTCGCCAATCATGAGCAGATGGGCGTTTGTGCCCTGGCGCACCAGCGCATCGAGCGCGGCGACGAGTGTGTCGCTCCCCTTGCTGCGGTTGAGGAAGCCGAAGAAGCCAAGCACAAGATCAGTCTCGCCGTAACCGTAGATTCCCCGCTGCGCCGCGCGCGCCCCTGCCTCCAGCGTGACGCCCTTGATGTTGCTGCCGATGGGTATGGCGTGCACATTGGCTGACTGCGCGGCCAACTGCTGCCGGTCGCCTTCGTTGGTCACAATCACCAAATCGGCGCGGTGCACAGGGCGCTGTGTAATCCAGGTGCGCAGGCGCGCGCCCGCCTTGGGAAAGAGGTACGGGGGCAGCAGGTCGTGGTAAGTCCAGGCCAATCTGAAACTGTTCATGCCGTGGGCCATGAGGTTGAGCGATGGATTCATGCCATAGGCCGCTGTTTGGTACTGCACATGCACCCAGTCGGCGTGTATGGCGCTCGCCTGATGGACGATGGCGCGCCATGCGTTGGGATTCCAGCGCGCTGTTGTTGCGTAAATCGGCACGGAGTCGCCCTGCGCCGCCTGTGCAAGCACGGAGGTGAAGACCGCAACATCGGCGCCGGCATCAACCAGCGCGTGCGCGAGCGCTGCCGTATAGGCGCCAACGCCGCCAATCATGGGTGGATATTCGCCTGTGACGAAGAGAATGCGCATGGGTGAGAGCACCTTTCCCCCGAAAGCCGGGGGACGGGTATGGGGAATTGCGGGATAGGTGGGCCTGCCGGCGGTGCGGAGGCGAAATCAATCGCCTATGGCATCGGGCCTAGGGTTCGCTCAAGCGAGTAGCCGCGGTAATTGATTTCAACAAAGCCTTGCTGCACGAAGAGCGCCATGGCCGTGGCCATCGTGTTGGGCAGGAAGGCCAACACCTCCTGGCGCCCTTCCAGCGCAGCGTCATTGAGCAGCCGCCGCAACAGCCATTTGCCCACGTTGCGGTTGCGCCAATCCTCATCCACGTGAAGGTTGACGATATGCGCCACGCGCGCCGCCGTCCCTGTGCGGTCGAGGTTCATGCCCACAATTTTGGCTGCGGCCACTTGTTCGACGCGCCGATGGTAGATGCGGTAGGTGCGCCCTTCGGCCAGTCGTTGCTGCACAATGCTCAAATCGGCCGCCGGACACTCCTCCTCCACAGGCGCAGCGGACGGGCGCACAAGCGCGTAGTAGCGCCTGTTGAAGCGCCAATCCTGTCCAGCCAGACGCCGCACCGTACTGTCCCAGTCGCCCGGCAAAATGCCTGCGCCCGCCTGAAAGGTGGGATAGCCGCCACCAATCGGAAAGGCATGGAGTTCGCTCGCACCGCGCAGCCGCCAGAAATCGTCGGCTGCCTCCATGAGCCGCGCAAATGCCTCATCGGCCACTTCGGCGCGCGGCGTCAGCGCCAGGAAGCGCACAATCCCGTGAGGCGGGTGCTCAGGAGCGTCCTGGTGATCACTATCGTGGCCGGTCGCCGCATCCAGGAAGCCCACGATTTCGCCCGCACACCACGCGCCCAGGCGACTGTGGTGTTGCCAGCGCATGGCGTAGTGTGTGGGCGGCGGCTCGCGCACCCATTGCGCATAGGCATCGGCGGCGTCTAGCGGCACGCTGAAGGGCGCTGTCGCCAACGTCTGGTTGACGAATCCGCGTACAACATCCAGGTCATCCGGCGTAATGGGGCGCACCGCAAGCGCGGGGGCCACCGGGATCATCGCTGGATCCTCTCTTCAATCTGCTCGATAAACTGCCCCTGATCGACTAGCGACGGAATGAGGATTGAGCCTACCTGATCGGTGTCAATCAGGCGATTGTCGAGCCGCGGGTGAAAGACGACGGAGACGACGCCCAGGAAGCGCCCCTCAATCGAGGCGCTGAGGATTTGCTGATAGTCGATCTGATAGGCGGCGGTGAAGCGGCGCACGATCAGCCCCTGGTTGGAGACATAGACGCGCGTCGTTGCCATCCACAGCGCCCACACGCCACCGATGGCGCCAATCAACGCAAAGAAGACCTCATCCCAACTCACCCCGTTGAACATGTCAAAAATGAGAAGGAGCGTAGCCCCCAGGGCGCCAATCGCAAGCACCCAATAGCGCAGCGCGGCGCGGTATTCGTCGCTGACCTGCAGGCGCCCTGTATCCGCTTCGTCGCCGGGTGGGTTGGCCACGGGCGTTGCCGGCTCTTGCTCACTCATGAACGCCTCGATTTCTCAGTCAAACGCATGTCGCCAGGGCCGCTCTCGCCATTATCCACCGCTGGGAAGGGCTTCGCGAAAGAGCAGCAACCCCATGATCAAGAGCAGCACGCCGCTGCCCACGAGTAACCGGCGATACCAGGTGTCGTCGAGCAACCTTCGCCCGCCCGCGGCCAAGGCGGCCAACGCGATCTTGGAGCCCACCAGCAGCAGGTAGAAGCCAAAGAGGAAGATGGCCGCGATTGCCACGCTCTGGCCGCCATAGCCAATCAGCAGCGGCCCGCCCACCCCAAGCCAGAAGACCCACGGGTGCGGGCTGAGCAGATTTACCATGATGCCGCGGCTGAGGTCGGCGCGTGGTGGCGTGGATGCGCCCATTGTCAGCGTGGCCTGGCGCGCGGCGCCAATTGCCTCAACTCCCAGGTAGATGACGTAGAGGCCGCCCACAGCGGCGATGACCTGAAGCGTCCAGGCGGGTACGGCGCTCAGGAAGAGCACGCTGCCCGCAATCACAATTGCGTCGGTAATGAGGGGCGCAACGGCCACGCGCAGCCCCGCACCAAAGCCGCGTGCCAGCGTAGTGGTGAGGACGAGTGTGGTTAGCGGGCCGGGGATCATGCCTGCGCCGGCGCCAAGCGCAATGCCGGCGGCCAGTGCGGAAAGGGAGGGGTTCATGGGGGCGTCAAAGGAACCTGGTGTACGTGGCGACGAGTTCGGCGGCGTGCTCCTCCATGGCGGGCGGAGTTTCAATTTGCCTGCGCCATGTGGACAGCACGTCAGGGTGTGCACTGATTTCATTGAGCAAAGTCGCCAGCGCGGCGGCGTCGCCTGCCGGAAAGAGGCGCCCCGTGCGCTTGTCGCTTACCTTTTCGGCCAGCGCGCCCAGGTCACTGGCAAGTACGGGTATCCCCAACGCGTAGGCCTCCTGGATCACCAGCGGCGAGTTCTCGTACCAGAGCGAGGGGACAACCAGCAGGTCAAAGGTGCGCAGCACGCGCCCCACGTCATCATAGCGCACAGGGCCTGCCAGCGTAACGTTGGGGTGGCGTATGGACGCGCGCAGCATGGCGGCGTAGTCGGGAAAGGCGTCGGCGCTGCCGTGCAGCGTGAGGGTGGCGGTCGTGTCGGCGGGCAGGCGGTTGAAGGCGTCCACGAGCACGTGTGGGCCCTTCTGCCACGCCAACGTCCCCAAGAAGCCCACGCGCAGGCCGGGTGTGGGTGGGCGCGGCGCCTCTGCGCCTGCGCGCAAGCGCGTCAAGTCCATGCCATTCTCAATGACCTGGATGCGCTCGCCGTCGAAGCCCTGGTCCACATAGAAGTTGCGCAGAAAGGCGCTGGGCGCAAAGAAGTGGTCGATGTGGGCTGTGGCTGCGCGCAACAACTGGTTGCGCCACGCCAGCGGCAGCGCCACCAGCGGTCGCAAGGCGCGCAGCGGCGCAAGGTCGGCACGCGCGGTGGCGCAGTCCACGCAGTTGCGACAGCCTGCCGATGGGCCGCTACAGGGCGAGCGATCGGGGCGTACAAGCTGGCTATTGGCGCAGAAGTACCAGTAGTCGTGCAGGGTGGCGAAGCGGGGCCGCCCGGCGGCCAGTTCGATGACGCGAGCAGAAACACCCTGCACATGCTGAAAGTGCACCACGTCGGGGCGCGCCTGCTGTACGAAGCGGGCAAAGTGCGACTCAAGCGTGCGGTCGCGGAAGGTGTGCCAGAATTGCGCAGCGGGGTTTTCGGTGCTGCGCGACGCGGGCAACGGCGCGCGCGTGATTTCCACACCATCGCCCTCAACCACGGTTTCGGTCTGCGCGACGGCGGCAGAGGGCGCAAAGATCTGCACGCTGTGCCCCTGCGCCGCCAGCGCGCGCGCCAGGCTGCGCGTGTAGACCTCGGTGCCGCCCAGGCTTTCGGGGGGCAACTTGTGGACGACGAACGAGATGCGCAGCGGCTTGCTCATGGCGACCTCGCCAGCGCGCCCCCGTCCTGCAGCGCGGCCAGGGTAGCCTTGCAGCGCGCAGCCACGGCGGCGTTATCCCAGTCCCGCGGGTTGGATTTGACGCGCGTCAGATCAAAGACCAGCCAGCAGGCGGCCGGCGCATCTTGCTGAGGATCGATGAGGAGCGCGACCGCTTCAGCGCTGGGTGCGTCAGGGTCGCCCACGAGCGCGTAGGTCCACGTGGGTGCATCGGTCGCCGTTGCCTGGAGAGCGTAGGACATGCAGCTATCCGGCGTGGCGCAGAGCAGCGCGCGGTCCACGGGGCGTACTGCGTGACTTGCCGGACTGTAGCCCAGGACAAAAGTAGTCGCGACGGCGCTGGGTTCGTTCTTCAGTCGCGCACGCAGCGGCAGGTCGCCCGCCAGCGTGTTGAGTGCGCCCACGCCGTAGTGCAGGCGCATGGCGGCGGCAAAGCCATCATCGGTGTTGAAGACATACGCGGTGCCCACGTCGCCGGGCACGCCCACCTGGGCTAGCGTCACGCCGGCGGGGAGTGGATTGGGCATGACGGCGGATGCGCCCGCGAGGAAACTGCGCGCATGTTCTGCGGCGCGCTCCCACTCGGCCACGTCGGAAGTATCCACATAGGCATAGAAGGTGAGCAGCGCCACGGCAGCGATGGCGACTGCGGCCTGCGCACGTGGGCGGCTGCGCTTACGCGGCAGCAGCCACGCCAGGCCCGCCGCCACTGCAACCGCCATCCCAAACGATGGGATGTAGGTGTAGCGATTCTCGGGGTTGCGCCCGACAAGCATGGCAAAGGAGAGGGACATGGCTGCAATCCAAAGCAGCCCCCAGAGGAGCCAGACGCGCGGGCGCGGTGTGGGATGTGCAGCGCCATGGTCCACACGCGCCGCGCGGAAGGCAACCAGCAGTGTTGCTCCGCTCAACAGAAGCGCCAGCGCCATCGACGCAAGTGCACGCGGGTTGCTCGGGGCCATCCATTCGCGCACATTGGCGAAGAGGTGCACGTGTGGCCACGGGCTGGTGTGCAGCAGCACCATTTGCCCCAGCAGGAGCAGGTAGCCGCGTGCGATGTGCAGTGGGTTCAGCGTGAGTGCGTAATCGACGCGGTCGGGCGTCACCTGGCCGCTGCCGGCCCACAGCCGCAAACCCAGCACGAGCACAAGGGCCGCTGCCATCATGGCGTACATGGGCAGTCGCTTGCGCAGTGTGGATGGCGCATCGCCACGCCCTTCCGCTTGATTCATGGCCCAGTCTGCGGCGAACACGAGCGCGATCAGAGGCAGCGTGACTTCGTAGGCCAGCGCCGACAACATGAGGCAGATCGCTGCTGTAATCTGCGGCCACAGGCGCGTTGTGGCGCGCGCAGTCAGTGCAAACTCAAGCGTGAGCAGGCAGAAGAGGAGCGCGAGCAGGTTGGCGCTCGCGCTCATGTACAGTACAGCCTCGTTGTGCGACGGCAGCAGCAGGACGATGGCCGCCGCGACAAAGGCCCAGACATCGTTGCGCGCCACGCGCCGCACAATGCGCCAAGTCAGCAGCGTGTTGAGCAGATGCAGCCCCAGCGAGACGATGTAGTAGCCCACGACCTGCTGTAAACCAAAGAGGTGCACCAGCGTGGCGCGCATGGCATAGGTCAGGGGCCGGTAGCCCGACCAGTTGATCTCGCCGTTGAAGCTGCCAATCACCGCTGCGCCCCAGGAACGCGCCAGCGCCACTTCGCTCTCGATGGGGTCATCGAGCACGAAGTGGAGCGCCGGTGCGAAGCGTCCGTATATCCACAGAAAGAGGAGGAGCAGCGTCCCCAGAGCGAGCAGCGGTGCGAGGCGGGGGGCAAGGCGATCACGCATCAGCCACACGCACGCCAGATGGAAAATGCGTGACTATCGGGGTGGAATGAAGTCATACATCTGCCCCTGTGCATCAAACCAGCCGCATGGGCAGCCGGTGGGGTCATCGGGTGGAAGTGGCGGCGGTGGATTGCTCTTGTTAACTATCGGCAAGTAAGTGGGTGTGGTCTGCTCGGCTTGTGCAGGAAGAACAGCAGCCGCATCCGCTTGCGCACGGGCTGAAGCCGCAGTTGCAGGCATTCCAGCCCCATTCGCGTAGAAGGACGATGCAGGTTGCGTGTCCGCCAATGTGGCAGTTGCAGACCAACCATTGCCCACCATTCTTAGGGGTACGCGCATGAGTTCCGCACCAGGCAGCCGCTCCACTTGATAGTAGTATACCTGAACTGGAAAGGTTTTGTCATAGATTTGCTGGAGTAGGTCGTCGGAACAGCCGCCATCCACCATGCATTGATCAAAGCGGATGCCGGGCGGCAGGAAGTACTCGGGCGTCTTGATACGGCTACGTAACGGTCCATAGGAGAGGTACTCGCTACTTCCCATCTGGTCGGCGTCGCGCCAATTGCCTCTTGTCGGAATCCCCATGCTGTTGACCGTGTCCACACTCAACCAGTTGGTGCTGGCCAAATCAAAGCGATAGGTTCCCGAACCTGGCAGGCCGTAGTTGGCAGGACTACCAGAGATGTAGGGGTCGAAGGGAATAGGCCCATACTTGACAAACATGTAATCGGCACCGGTGGGGATGTTGAGTTTGAAGGAATCGTGGCGCGTGCCAAAGCGGCGCAGCATCTGCTCGACCAGCAACTGTAACTTGCCCGCGCTGCCTTCGCCAATGTAGCTGTGCGCCAAGAAAGTCTCTTCACCCACTGGTTTAACCGATACCTTGGGTGTGGCGACAATGGTGAAACGTGCGGTCACGTTCGTCTGGCTGCCGCCGAGGACGATTCGGCAGCCGCTGTTTGCGGGAATGCGTGCGGGATTTGCGCCGTTGGGCCACACCACACCTGCACGCCCATATCTCAAATAGCCGTCAGGGGATGCCGCCGGCTTACTCAATCCCGCTGGTGTATAGTTGATCACCTCAATGCTCGACGTAATATCCTGTGCGTTAGCGAAAATCTGCATTGTGCTCGCGGGCATGGTGGTGGGCCACTGGTCATAGACTGCGGGCTGCGTGAGGCAGCCCACCTCAGTCCAAGTTGAGCCGTAGCGGGGCGTCATCTTGGCATCGATGACCACCGTGTTGCCTGAGCGGCTGCCCGAGACGTACTGGACCATGCCTGTGCCCGTTTCATACGTGAGGATGGCATCGCGCAGCTGCTCGTCAGGCACATAACCGACCATATCGACAATGCTCAGGCCGCGGGGCTCGAGCCAGTCCGGCGCAGTGGGCATGGTGGGAACGGTGCCCTGCGCCGCGGCTGGCAACACAGGCAACAGCACTGCGGCCATCGCTCCCACAAGCAGCAGAAGAGTCAGTATGAGCGCAGTCCGGGCTGACCGGATGTGCCTGTTGAGGATAGTAATTCGTGATTCCATATGTTCGATATCTCAAAATGGGCAAGTGCGCCCTGTCTGTTCTCAAGTGTTAAGGCTCGGTGTTGAGGAACAAAGCATTGCTCTTGCCACGCGACGTGGCATCCACATACGCATTCTATCAGTCTTCCTGGAAAGAGAGCCAGACCGAAATTGTTCCGGCGCCAGGTGCTTTGTTCGCCCGGCCCAAACAAATGAGATTGGTGGCGAGACAATGTGGCGAAGCCGCAGCCTTGCACGCGCCGCAACCAAAGCTTGCACGCGGTTTTCAAAGTGAACACAGATTAGCCTATGGACAGACGCAAGAGATTGCGCCGCCTTCCAGCGGAAAGACAGCGAAAGGCGTTTTGACCGGCTGGTCGTTACATGTGTTGGCACACTCTAGCGCGAATTTCTGATCGTGCGTCACACTCTGTTCGGTGTACCATGTAATCAGCGGCTCAAAGGCCCACGGCACAATGAATGCCGAGCCTTTGGAATCGCTGGATCTATCCACATCACTTTGAGGCAGTCCTACGCGCACCTCCTGGACGTCCCATGAACGCAAGTAGTCATTTGGTTTGACGAACACGAACTGTACAGGGTTCCCGTTGTTTTGGCGCAGTGCTGTTGCTTCTGCGCTGCGTATGGAAGCAACGTCGCGCCTATAGAGAGTAACGAAGGCGCCAGCATTGGCCCACGCCACGGGAAGGTAGAACATGATGAGTAGCACTGTGGCACCTGCTAGCGACCAGCGAACGCTACGGTAATCACGCACAACCGCATGAATTGCGAGCACGGAACCCACGAATATCAGTGGTGAAAAGTAAAACATACGGGCGGAATGCGGACTTTCAACAGTGATAAGCATGGGGCCGAAGGGTGCAAAGAGCAGCATGACCCACGCCGCGGCTCGAACCAGGCGATCGGCCAAGCGCGTCTCCTGGATTGAGAGTTGGAAGACGATCGCAACGAGTGCGCACATGACAAGTCCAGCTTGTAGAATTGCCATTGGCGTGCGGTGACTGTCCCAGGCAACGCTGCGCACGAGGTCAACTACGTAGGGAACCTTGGCGTCCAGGTCAAGAGACATGCCGCCTCGTGGCATTAGGCCGTGCAACATGAGTTTGGTGGAGAGAACACTTAGGGCTCCGCCCATTAGATAGCCTGCGCCTAGCCAGAGCCCGAGATGAAGATTGGCGCGCGTCGCCGGTCTATTGTCGACAAGCAATACGAGACACCAGAGCACAATTGCGGCCACGCCCCCAAGCTGATGGACTAAGACACCAACTGTCACAAGGAGGCCGCCGACAGCGGACCAAACGGGATTCGCCGAGGCCACGCCGCGTTCGGCGACAAGGAAGCCCAATAGCGAGATTAGGGCAGCAACGGGGATTATGGCTGCTGAACGCCACAAGACCGATTCGCCCGAGAAGGGGTAGAGAAGAAAAATCGTCGCGGCTGCGTATGCTATCCTGGTGTTGGCACGGCGCGCCAGGACATAAGCTATGATGAGTGCACTGGCCGCATGGATTGCGCCTTGCGCAATTCGTGCAACGACATTGATGGCAGCGCCATACGGGCCAGATTCGAGTGATATCAGGTAGTAAAACGGGATCGCCAGCGGTCGTCCGTTGCTGAAGATATGGTTGAGGGAGAAGCCGGAACCCAGAGCAAGGTCGTCGGATACCCACCATGGCGTTATCAAAGCCGGCAGGTTGGCAATCCCCCAAAGCGCAAAGTACGCGAGGTAGAGAGCCAATGCAACCAGACGTCGCTGCATACTTGCGGGCACCAGCCTATCGCTGTCTTGCATTGAAAACATCCTATTCGCTTAATTTCCGATGTGCGCCGGCATCTGCGTTGCCGGTACGAATCACTGTCGAATCGAGGCGGTACATATTGAGCGGCTGGGTGAACTCCCAGAAGATCGGCTGGTTGGGCGGGCGCGTCTGGCCAATGAGCGCCGAGCTCCACGACGAGGCGAGTACCTGCGTCGCTCTGTAGCCCGGCGGCGTAAGCGTGGCAGGCGCGGGACTGCTCTGCGACAGAATGTACGCAGTGCGCCCCGCCGCCTCAAACTCCCGAATGGCCAGCGCAAGCGCGTCGGGCGCGGGATCGTCGCTCTCGAGCAAAAGCGCCCAGTCGCCGTAGAGTGAGTAGAGGGGCGCGGCCAGCCAGCCGATCCACGAGTCGGCATCCTGCGGCTCAAAGATGAAGACGCCGTCGGCCGGAAGCTGCGCATGAAGTGCGGCCACATCGGCCAGCTCGTCGCGCGCCTCGTGATTGGCAAGCAAGGGGATGCTTTGCGCGCCCATCCACAGCAGCGCGACGCCAGCCACAACGACCTGCAGTACACGGCGTACGCGAGGCCGCACAAGCAGCCGATCCAGCGCAGCCACGGCAAAGCCAGCCAGCAGCGCCATGAGGGGAATTACCTCGCCGATCAGCCGCCGCAGCGAAATCGGGTATACCGGGGCTGAGGAATAGGTGTAGAAGTACGCGGCGCCCAGCCCCAGAGCTGTCAGCAGGATGAAGCCTTCGGGCGCGTTGAAGCCGCGCCAGAGCAGTACGCCAACGCCCACCAGCGCCAGCCAGTAGAGCAGGGGGGTGACGTAGGTGCTGGAGAACCAGGGTATCTCCTGAAAGTGGCGCGTGATTGCGGGGTCGCGCCAGGGATTGGGCACGGTGGACCAGAGCACCACGAAGGTTGCCGCGACGAATATCAGAACGCTAGCCGGCACACGCACGCGCGGCCAGATTTCGGCGCAGGAGAGCGGCCCCCACAGCCAGGCCGCGCCCACCAGCAGCGGTAGGCCAACGCCCACGGTGACAGCAGCCGGTCCCAACAGGTTGATAAACTGCACGGCCAACTCGGCGGTGGCCCCCACATAAACCGGGTTGCTGCCCAGGTAGCCCAGCGCAATTACAGCCGGTGCGGTCAGCAGCGCGGCGCGCAGGCAGCGCCCGTCGCGCCGCACCCCTGCCCACATGAGCAGCAGCGCCGCCGGCCCAATCAGAAGGATGGAATCGATACGCGCGGACCACGCGGTTGCCCAAAGGAGCAGCGTTGCAGCCAGTTGCCACGGGTGCTTCTCGTCCAGCCAGCGCAGCGCCAAAAGCAGCGCCGCGAACGTCCAGAACTGACCCGCAATTTCGGCAAGGGGTGCGCGCGCCAGGTAGATTTGCGGATAGCTGATGGCCACCAACACTGCCACCCAGAGTGCAATCCATTGTCTGTACAGGCGGCGCGCGACGGCGTAGAGCAGGCATAGCGCCAGTGCCCCAAATAGCGGGCTGAGGTAGAAGGGGGCACTGAGCGATCCGGTGGTGAAGAGCAGTGCCAGCCAGCTTTCCACCTGGGGCATGCGCGCGGTGCGTATAGTGGGTGCGCTGCGACTCCCGTCGGGGTTGATGCCCTCGTCTACGACATAGTAGCTGCCATAGATGATGCCCTGGTAGGCAGTGGCAGAGATACCGCCGCCAAATTGTTCGCTGCTGGAGATGAAGAATAGGTCGCGTGTTTCCGGGGAGAGAGGGGCCAACGGCGCAAATTCGCCTGTCATTCCGCCAGTGCGCGCAATGTAGGCGCCGTCGCCGGCGTAGATGGCGGCATCGCCGGTCATCGCCAGCGTTTGCGCAGGCGGCAGGTAAAGGAGCGCTGCAAGCACAAAGAGTGCGGCGGTGGCCTCCTTGTCGAAGCGGCTGCTGCGCCACCATGCTGCGCTGCCAAAGACGAGCGCAAGCGCCACCAGTGGCAGCGCTGCGGGCCACCATGCAAAGTTTCCGCTGCGCGCCAGCGCAATCAGCAACCACGCGGCAGCCGCCAGCGCGGCCAGCGCGAGCGCGCCAGGTTCGGCGAGCATGGCTCGGTGTGCCCCACCTATGATGTGGCGCATCGCGATGAGGCCAAGAGTAGGATTTGCAGAGAAGCGTTAGGGCGCAGAATATCCAATGTGAAGGCGCAGTGTTCGTTGCCGTTGCTCTTCGCTGCGAATTCTATGCGCCATTGCAACGCCGCCAAATGGTTGGTCGCATTCATCTTCACGGAGCCCTTCACCTGGTCCGAGTGATGTCAATTGGCGCGCCGCGCCGGTGCCCGGCTACAATCGCCTGGCAGGTGCCTTCCACGCGGTCCACCCAGCGCCCAATCGTCCAGCGCTGTGCCACCTCGGCCCCAGCTGTCTCGCTGAGGCGTTTGTAGAGTTCCGGATCCTGCATTAGCCTTACCACCATATCGGCGAGCGCCTGCGGGTCGTCAGGCGGGATTAGCAGACCGGTTTCTCCGTGGCGCACCCCTTCAGGCGTTCCGCCCGTGGTGGTGGCAATTGTGGGCAGGCCTGTGCCCATTGCCTCCTGCAAGCCCACCGAGAACGGCTCATCCCAAATCGAGCAGAAAAGGAAGGCGTCGTGATCCTTGAGGGCGACTGCAAGCTCGTCGCGGGGCGCGAAGCCACGTAATTGCACCCACGGCTCCAGGCCGAGCGCAGCAATCTTCTCACGCAGGTGAGCCAGGTAGCCGTCGGTGCCGCCACCGTAGATGTCGAGTTCCACTGGCGGCACATCGCCGCGCGACCGTAGCAGCGCTAAGGCCTCAATGGCCACATCCGGTCCCTTGCCTTCCCAAAGTTGCCCGGCGTAGAGCAGTCTCCAGGTGCGCTGCCCTGGGTAGGCATGGGTGGTATACGTGAAGCACTCCGTGTGAATGCCCAGATAGGTGGCAACGGTTTGTGCGCGCGCATAGCCCGCCGTGCAGTGCAGGTTGCGGATGAACTCGGAGACTGCGAGGATGTAGTCGGGGCGCGCCATGCGCCGCAGAACGGGCTGAACACCCCTGCGCAGCCCGCCGATGAAGGCTCTTTGCTGCCACGAGGTAGCAGGTACGAGCGCGCCAATGTCGTTAAGGCTGTACATCAGCCACTTGTCGGCAGTGTAGGCGACGACGGGGGCGCGACCGTAGATGCGCGCTGCCACCAACGGTGCCGCCGAAGCCATGTAAAGATTCCATGCGATGACGAGGTTGGGCTGAATCTTGTCGAGTGTCGCCTTCACATTGCGGTACGCGGAAGTGTTGAACAGGTGCCAATTCACGAGGCGACCTGCCGTCAGTGGCAGACCACCCAGGAAGTAGTCGCCCTTGCGATCGAGATCAATATCAAGCGCGGGGTGCGTGTAGCCATCTTGCGGGAGGTCAGCGCCGCGACCTGTGATGACGTGGACGGTGTGGCCGCGCGCGCGAAGCCCTTCTGTCATGTCATGCGCCAGAATCTCGTAGCCCCCTACAATGTAGGGCGGATAGAGATTGCTAATGAGCGCGATCGTCATGCGCGGCGACGCCGGGTTTGGCGATTGTGTGGTTGCTGTCATGAGCCATAGGGGTGCGGCGCGCGCACGCGGCCGCGCGCCGCGGAGGTTTCGCAGAAATCTGCGAAGTGCTGACCTAATCTCTGCCAACTGTAGTTTGCTTCCACAGCAGTGCGCGCTGTGGTTGCTATCTCGCTGCGCAAATCACTGGAGTTGAGCAGTGTTATGGCCTTGCGTACGAAGTTGGCCGGGTCGTCGGCAAGCATCAGGTCGCGCCCATCCGTCGCGCGTATTCCCTGTGCGCCCACGCTCGTGGAGAGCACGGGCAGCCCCGCCGCCATGGATTCGACGATCTTGAGGCGCGTGCCTCCCCCCAAGCGCAGCGGCACAATTTGGATCCAGCTTCGCGCCATGTAGGGGCGTACATCGGGCACGCTGCCCGTCACCGTAATGCCGGTCAGGTTGCCCAGCGTCTCAATTTCCGGTGGGGGGCGATGGCCCACGATTAGCACCTGCAAGTCGGGGATGGCTGCGCGCAGCGCGTCGTGCATTGTCCGTACGTAATAGCGCACTGCATCGATGTTGGGGTAGTAGTTCATTGTGCCCATGAACAGAATTGTGGGATGTGCATCTTCATCACGCTTGGGCCTGAAAAAGGTAGTGTCTGCACCGTTCACAATCACCTCAATCGGCGCGCCGTTGCCCGCAAGCTGCATTGCGGCGACCTGGCGATCACTCTCCGAACAGACAACCACCGCTTGAAAGCGCGGCATTTCGGCTTCTTCAAAGCGACGCAAGCGGCGCGCCTCCAACCAGTCGAGCCCCTTCTCGAAGCCCCAATCACGTCTGGTGGCAACCTCGGCATAGTGCAAGTGGTCGATCTTGTGGCGAATGACAAGGCGCGGCGTCTTCTCCATGCCTGGAATGTTCCACACGTACGGCGACATGACAATCTCGTCGCAAACTATCAGATCATAAGTGCGCATGAGCTTGCGCCGCACTTCGTTCAGGCTTTGCCCCACCTGAAAGTACCGCACCGAGCGGGGCTGCTCAGCCGTCAGTTGGGCAAGCGCGCGCATGGTGTTTCCATCATGGGCAAGAGCTGTAATGTCAACGGTGCGGCAGAGTGTACCCAGCGGGCCGACGTCGGCTGCCGCGCGCTCCGTCTCAGAATGAGTAAAGGTAAATATGTCCAGCGTGGCGTTTTCGGCCAGTCCGCGCGCCAAGTGGAAGGAGCGCAGCTTGCCGCCGGTGTCAGCCGGCCAGGGCAAATAGGGTGTGACGAAGGCAACCTGCACTAGAATTCTCCAGGGCTGCGGGGTGAAGTGCGGTTCATTCCGTCGGCGCAAGGTTGTTGGCGGCGGGCTTGTAGCCGAAGACGGCGATTTCGCGCGATGGGTAGAGGAAGCGGTCCGCATAGGCGAGCCGATTGATGCGGGCGGCCAGAGTCTGCTCGAGCACCGCCTGTGCTTCGATGACGCTGTGGGCGTGCGCCAGGTCCTGGCGCAATGGCAGCACATATGGCTCCGTGAATTTGCGGTATGCCCAGCTGGAGACGCCATAGGCCCAGCGTGCGCGCAGCCCACCTGCGGTCGGCGGCGACGGTAGCGGTGCGACGGCCCCGATCGCCGGTGGCGCAGCGTGGGTCGGCAATGGCTCATCCACGCCTGCCAGAAGCGCGTCGATACCTTCCCAACGGGCCGCCTCGTTTTCCATGCTCTGCACTGCCGTGAAACCCGCATCCACGAGCATGAATTCCACAAGTTGCGCTGCATACATGCGCACGTGCGTTGGGTCGCGCCAGAACTCGTGCAGGTGCACAATCGCCGAGGCGGGGTTGGGCGTGGTAAGCATCACCATGCCACCGGGTCGCAGTGCCATATAGGCGGCTGCCACCCACGCGCGTACGGTGTCGGCGGGCAAGTGCTCAATAACGTTGGATGAAAAGAGGGCGTCGAATTGCCCCGGCCGCGCGCGCATCCAACGTTCGGCGTCGCCAAACTCGACCTCAAAGCCCTTCGCGCGGCATGCATCCACCATCGCGGCGTCAATATCCACGCCTGCGACGGTGTGGCCGGCGTCGCGCAGCATTTCAAGGAATTCGCCGTGGCCGCAACCGAGGTCGCCCACATGCGCCAACCCGTCAAAGTGGGGCAGGTAGACGCCTAGCACGTTGAGTAGGGCTTCACTCTTGATGAATCCTTGCGCCCGCAGGTAGGCGTAGTATCGGTTTTCAAGCGAGTTTTCGCTGGCTTCAATTAGCCTGGAGGCGCGCCCTTCAGCCGATTCAGTTGAATGCTCGGTCATGGCTGGCTCCGTGGATAGTATGTGCCCACCGGTGGGTTATGTGCCCATGCGCTGGGCATTACGACGACACCGTGGATTTCGCGCGTGGAGGTGACCTGAAACTCGTACAGCTGCTCGTGGAAATCGCTCGGATGGGTCCAGAAAGGCGCATCTGGTTCGATGTAGGCGGCTGCGGAGAGGCGATAGCGCCCGGCGGTCAGCGCTATCCCCTCGATTTCCAGTTCGAGGAGACCCTCGCCGGCTGCGTCAATCGGCGTCACTGGGTGGTCCTCGGTGTTTGACGCCCACAGATAGTGACCATCCTGCTTGTGGATCAGGACGCTGAAAACGGGTTCGGCCACCGCCTGTGATGCGCTGTACTCAATGTGAATTGTCACAGGCGCTAGCGGCGCAAAGGACCAAGTTGTCTCGCCCTCCGCTGTGCGCATTTCCACGTGGTTGATGCGAATTGGCCCCTTGCCAACGCGCCGGGGCGGGCGCAGGTCCGTGGCTTCGCCCGGCTCATGTTGCATCCACTCCTGCAGCGCGTTTTCGCTGATGAGCCGCTGCGCCGTGGCTTCATCCACAGCTGCGAGATATGATCGCACAACGTCTTCTGCGGCGCCATAGGCGCGCACGCGTCCATGCTCAAGCCAGATGCACCGATCGCACAATGTAAGGACATGGCTGAGGCCGTGCGTCACGAGCATGATGGTGACGCCACGGGCGCGCATTTGGTCGATTGTGTCCAGGCAGCGGCGCTGAAATGCCTCGTCACCTACGGCCAGCACTTCGTCGACGAGCAGGATTTCGGGGCGCACGTGCACGGCGATGGCAAAGCCCAGGCGTGCATACATGCCTGATGAATAGTGCTTAACGGGTGTGTCGATGAACGCGCCTACGTCCGCAAAGCGCACAATCGGCTCGACAATCGGCGCGATTTCTTCGGGGCGCAGCCCCAACAGCGCGCAGTGCAGGTAGATGTTGTCGCGGCCGGTCAATTCGCCGTGGAAGCCCGCGCCAAGTTCGAGCAGCGCCGAGACGCGCCCATTGATGTGCAGCGTGCCTGCCGTGGGCTGCAAAATGCGCGTGACCATTTTGAGCAGTGTGCTTTTCCCCGCGCCATTCTCGCCAATCAGCCCCACCGTCACCCCGCGCGGCACGCTGAAACTAACATCCTGCAGTGGCCAGAAAAATTCGCGTGGGGCGCGCCGCCCCAGCATGCGTGTGCCCAATTCGAGAAGCGAACGCTCCGTCTGCCGATCAAGCTGGAATCGCTTGGAGACAGCCTCGAACACTATCGCGGGCGCAGCCGCGCGTGCAGTATTGGAGCCATTCTGCGCCGCGCTCACCTAAACCTCTTCCCCAAAGCGGGCGCTGTAGCGCAGGAAGAACCAGAAGCCAAAGCCAAGGATGGCAAAGGACGTCAACGCCGTGCGCACAAAGAAATCAAGATCGGTGCGATAGCCCCAATAGAGCAGGTCGCGATAGGTTCCGATAATCGACGCCATGGGGTTGAGAATATACATCGTGCGCTGCACATTGAGGGTGATGCCGAGCACCGTGTAGCTGTCGGGCAGGATTTCCAGCGCGTAAACCACGGGCGTCATGAAGAACCAGGCAAGCATGACGACGTCCATCACCATCATCGTGTCGCGGTAGAAGACGTTGAGCGTGCTCAAAATGAGCGCCAGGCCGAGGATGAAGGCCGTGTGCAGCAGCACCACCACTGGCAGCAGCAGAATCCACGCGCTGATATGCGTGCGGAAGAGCAGCAGAAAGACAAAGAGCACTATCAGCGAAAGCAGGAAATTAACCAGATTGGCCAATACTGTGGCGATGGGGATGACTGCACGCGGGAAGTAGACCTTGGTGACGAGGTTGGCGTTGGCGGTGATGGAGCTTGTGCCTGTCATCACGCCTGCGGAGAGGAAGTTCCAGGGTAGCAACCCGCAAAGCACAAAGAGCGGGTAGTCCTGAAGCTGGTTGTTGGGCAGAAAGACGGTGAAGACCGCCGTAAAGACCAGCATCATGCCGATGGGATTGAGCAGGCTCCAGAAGAAGCCAAGCGCCGTGTTCTTGTAGCGCGCCTTCAGTTCGCGGATGGTCAATTGCACAATGGCATAGCGGTATGTCCAGAGGTCGTGCAGCGCCTCGCCCATGCCCTGGCGTGGCGCGAATACGGCACTTTCAATCGGTGCAACTGCCTCGGTTGTCGTGGTAGGGGCGGACTGCGTGACCGTCATGACAATGCTCTCCAGAGAGAGCATGATAACGGCGCGTAGCAGAATTGCCAAAAACCCGCTCTACAATCGCGTCGGCGACCGCGACCCAAGTTGGTGAGTCTTCGCAGCACGCGAGCTGCGTAGCGGTGGCTTTGTCACTCTCCCAGTTCAGACTCGACACGGCGCCAGTCACAGCGTCACGCCGGAGACGTGACCTGTGCACAGGTAAGTCGCGACGTTCAAGTCGGGGGGATGGAAGGCCCCTCGATACGAGTGCCGAGGAATAGAAGGATGCACCGGAAGGCGACATCAACAAAGAAGAGCAACAGCAGGAACGTGCGGTTCCAGCGGTTGCTCTTCTCAGGGTATTTGCGCCTGCGCGTCAAGACCGTTTGTGCAATTGTGCCGGTGTTACGGGTACTGGAGTTCTTCAACGTTGGCTGCAGAGAAAGCGGCGTATGCGTCCCCCGTACCGGTGCGAGTCCATGGGTTGCTGAAGAGTGCCGTGTGCGGGTTGAAATTCCAGGCCGGGTCCAGGCTGTACCACGCCCAGCGTTGCACCAGGCGGCAGTCGTCCACTGTGCTCAACCTGCAATCCTTGGCCGTCATGAAGAAATCAAAAGTGCTGAGCATGAACTCCTGCACGATTGCTGGTTTCTTCAGGTCCACATAATTTGACCCGTACCAGCGTTTACAGTCCACATCGGAGACATCACTCGCGCAGAGTGAAGCGAACAAAACGCCGTACTCGGTGACAATCAGTTCCTTGTTCTTTTGCCCGTGCGCTGCCATCCACTCACGAAAGTCCCTAATCTGCTTCTCGAAGGTGGGCATGTAGGTGTGTCGCCAGTCCTCACCGTAATATGCGCCCTTTTCCTCAGCATCATTTCCTTCGGGCTTCACATAGATGCCTGCAGGTATGGCCATGCCATAACAGACGCGCTGGCGCTTGCCGTTGACCGTCTCCTTATGACAATACTCGGAGGCAACGAAGTTGTGGATGTTCCACACATCAACGGGAATGATCGTTCTGTAGAGACCCCAGTAGGTGTCCCATACTTTGTCCAGATACTGCTTGCGCAATGGCGTAAACTGGATCACGCCGCCAATCGCAACCCTGGCTGTGGGGTCTGCAGCCTTGATGATGGCGCGGATGTCGTGATATGCCTTTGCGTAAAGCTCCGGCGTGATCTCGTCCTGCGTGCCGCCCGGCCAGTCGACGCGGTCAATTTCATTGCCAATCGCCCACGTGGAGCCGGGGTTCGCTTTGGCGGCAGCGGCAATTACCGCGGCTGACGGTACGTAGGAATATGACGCAGGTGACTTATAGGGGCAAATGACGCGGTCGGCCGTCGTGCCATTGGCGCATTCCAGATCCTGGTGAACGCGCACCATTTGCACAAACTCGATATTCGCAGGTCGCTCAGGCTTGATGCTCACACCCCAGTTGACATACCAGCCGGCGTAGAGCGAGCGAATGTCCGTATAGCTGCTCAACCCTCTGCCTGTTCCGAAGCCCATGCGGTCGGCCTGGATGGGGGCGTGGTCGTTTGATACAAGGGGCATATAGGCCGCAGGAGTGGTGGCCGCGATCTCTGCGGCTGTGGCCACGGTGAACACGGGCTCTGTGACAGCAGGGATGTCGGCTTCGGTTTCGACGGGTGGCATTGCGGGCAGCGGCAGCTCCGACACAGGGATGCCATAGAGGGGTGGCCCGTCGAGCGGTTGGGAGTCGTCGGCCGGCTGCGGCACAGTTGTGCCGGGCTCCTGCGCCACTGCCGTTGCAGGCAATAACAGTGCGCTGGCCAGCATCACCAGCAGCGCCAGCAGCGTGACGAGGCGGGAGGCCCCGCGCTCGGGGGTGTAGTCTGTTTGCATCATGCCTTTGCTCCAAGAGAATAAGAGTACACGCCGCATCGGCGCGCATCGTCGCCCTGGTTGGGCTACCATACGGGCGGCTCGTCGCCGCAAACGAATGCGTATGCATCCACAATGTGCGTGGCGGCAGTACGCCAGTCAAAGTGTTCCACTGCACGGCTGCGCAAGGCTGCCCCACGCTGAACTGCTTCGCCATCTTGCGCAAGTGCAGCGCACAACTGCTCGGCAAGTGACGCCGCATCGCCGCGAATTGCATAGTAGCCGTGCTCACCGAGGTATTCGCGCGCAACCGGCGTGTCAAACGCGACGGTGGGCAGGCCAATCGCCATGTAGTTAAGCAATTTGCCCGCACCTTCGGTCAGGCTTAGCTTGGGCGCAACTGCAACATCACCCAGCGCCAGAAAACGCGGCGCATCGGCATAGGGGATGCGTCCCGTAAAGACGACGTCTTCGGCAATGCCGAGATCGCGCGCTTTGCCGCGATAGACATCCACGCCGGGAAAGCCCATGAGAAGCAATGTGACGTCGCTGCGGCGATTGCGCAACGTGCGCATGGCTTCCAGCAGATGGCTGATACCCTGGTACTCGGCCAGCAGACCCAGGTAGACAATCACACGATTGCCCTCGGGGACGCCAAGTGAGCGGCGCAAATCGCGCAACTCCCCGGAGGCATAGCGTGCAGCGGGGCGGAAAACATCGCTATCCACACAGTCGGGCAGGGTGCGCAGTCGCCGTGGATTGCAGCCGAATTCGTCAATCAGCAGCCGCCGCGCATTGCTCGAATTCGTGAAGATAACGGGAGCCGAACGGTCAATGCGTTGTTCGAGCCAGCGCAGCGGCCTGTAAACAGCCGAGTTGCGCGCCACAAAGTGATGGTCGATCATCTCTTCAGTCATGCTGCCCTGAAAATCGAATACTGTGGGCAGCCCGTTCAGCCATCCAAGCCCCATACCCAGCAGCGCACCCTCGTGTAAGTGGGCATGGATCACATCGTAGCTGCCCGTCGCGGTCAGTTGCGCGACCTTGGCGGCAAGCAGCGCATCGAACAACAACTTGTGGCGGCTGGAGCCTACTTCGTAATCCTGGCGCCAGGGTATGGGCAGGGTGCGCGCAATGCGCAGGCCGGCCACAGCACCGCCGTTGGCGTAGGTTACCACGGTGACGGAATGGCCCATCTTCTCGAGCGTCCGTGCCTCTTCAAGAATGCGTACGTGGCATCCATAGTCGGCAAAGAAGCTGGTTGGGGCGATCATCATCACCCGGTACGATCGCGCCATGCGGTAGCTTGCAGTCAGGATTGCGCTCCATTGCGCCGGCGGTGCGCCTCCATGGCTTGTGTTCATGGACAGCACGTAGACGCAATCGAATCTACCCCATGTGCGCCTAATGAACCAATTTTACCACGGATTGGTGAGAGCATATCCGACCAATTGCCGACGCTTGGGTACGCGGCCGGCGGCGCATGCGGAGTGACCTCTGCGCAGCAGCGCAATCGGACGATAGATTACGCGCAGGCGCGGACTTCACGTAGTGATCGTGTGGGTGAACTGTCCGGCTTGCGTGGCTTGCAGAGGGAGCGGAAGAGGATGCAAAGAATCCGGGGTTGGGCGTGCGGCGGCGAGCTATCGGCGCAACGCGTGCCGGAGCAGCGCCACATCGCCCGCCGTAAAGGCACGCAACAGCCTGCCCACCAGCAGGTACACCAGGCCGCCGGACAGCATGCGCAGTGGCCATGCCAGCGGCAGCAGGAACGCCAGCGCGGCGCCACCCAGCGCAGCAAGCGCCGGGCGCATCACGCTGCCCAGCCGCAGCGGCAAGCCAGCGCGCGCCTGCATCCATCCTCCCGCTGCCGCACCCGACAGCCCCGAGACGATGGCTGCCAACGCCGCGCCGGCCGCGCCCCAGGCCAGCGTCAGCGGCGGCAGCGCAAGCAGCAGCGCCAGCAACTGGACCAGCGCCACTGCCAAAGCACTGCGCGGCCGCCGCGTCACCACAAGCAGGACCACAGCGCGCTGCTCCCAATGGTAGAGCGGCGCGGTCCACAGCAACAGCGCCAGCGGCAGCGCGGACGCACCATATGCTGCACCAAAGACCAGTGCCACAATGGCGCTGCTTGCCACCGCGCCCAGCGCCGCGGCAGGCAGCGCAAGTGCTGCGCCGAAGCGCAGCGTCAATTCATCCAGGCGCGCAAAGGAGGTCGGCGCTCTGTCGTGCAGGCGCGCCAGGGTGGGATAGGGGGCCCGCCACCAGCCGTTGACCGCTTTGATGCCCACGCGCACAATGCTGTTTGCCGCCGAATATGCGCCAGTGACCAGCGGCGGGGCGAAGAGACCGAGCAGAAGCAGGTCGCTGCGCTGCTGGAGCACATCGGTGAGGGAGAGACCAAAGAAGGGGGTGGCGCGCTGCAGCGTTTCACGCCACGGCAGCGCCAAAGGTTCCTGCGGCTGCGCCATGAAGAGCCCGCGCTGCAGAAGCAGCAGCCCCGTTGCCAGCGCTGTTGCCTGCGCGCCCACAGTCACCCACAGGATCGCGGCCACGCCCATGCCCATCCACAGCACAAGCGCCGCCCCCACAAGCAGCACCGCATTGGAGAGCGTTTCGGCGACAAGAATGCGCTCCATACGCTCGCTTGCCTCAAAGATCGAGGCAACCGCCGAGAAGAGTGCATAGAGGGGCAGTGACACGCCGCCAATGATCAGCAGCGCACGATCACCGCCCGGCGGGGCCAGCAGCGCGACCGTCGCCAATGCTGCCCAGCCGAGCAGCGCGATCATCACCTGAATTGTGAGTACGCGCATGAACCAGGCGCGGCGCAGGTGCGGTCGCCCGCTTACCTCGCGCACAAGCAGCGCAGGCAAGCCCGCTTCGGCCACCACTTGCGCCACGTTGAGCCAGGCCAGCGTGACCGCATAGGCCCCCAGCGCGACCAACCCCAGCCGACGCGCGATCAGCACCTGCACCAGGAAGGCCGCGCCAATACGCCAGAAATTGCCGGCCGCCAGCGCGCTGGTATTCATGATCACGCGCCGGCCGGTTGAGCCGGAAGATGGGCGCGCTGTCTTCATGCCACGGGGCCTACGCGCCCTGTGAGCAGGAAGCGGCGCAGGTTGCTCCACTGATAGAGACGGTGGCGGGCGGCGAAAATTGCCAGCGCCGCCAGTCCGCCGGCCTCCCAGCCCCATAACTCGGGGCGGCGTGTGAAGGCGTACCAGTAGGCCAGACCGATTTGTTCCTGCTCCGAACCGCGCTTGCCCCATACGTGGAAGCGCCAGCCGCGCAGCGGCCAGTAGAAAGTGCTGGGGTAATGCCAGAGACGGTCGAGCAGGGCGTGACCTGCGAAGGCCACTGCGTAGACGGCCTGCTGCGGCGCGCGCACAAGCGTGTAAAGCGCCACGGCGACGAAGGCGATGAGTGTGTGGGCAAAGAGAACCGCCGACTTGTAACGGCGGTAGAAGTAGGCGGCGGCAAGGGGTTTGTCAATCAGGTCAGGCCCCATGGCGGCAAGCGCAACGAGGCGGTAATCGACGTCGGGAGCAACCTCAAGGCGCTCCTGGGCCAGGCTCAGCGCCAGCCAGGTGTAGGCAACGTGCGATGGTGGCAGCATGCGTCTACGCCCCGCGCTCCTCGCGCTGATAGGGCAGCCCCAGCGCCGCCGGTGCGCCGATGCGCCGCCGCATGGAGCGGCTTGCCGTGAGCACCAGCACGATGACGGTGAAGAGATAGGGCAGCATCTTGAGGAAATAGCCCAGCGCAGGGTTTGCCTGGAAGTAGGGCACAGTCTGAATGTCCAGAGGCAGGCGGTTGATCGCCCCAAAGAGATACGCCCCTGCCATCGCGCGTAGCGGGTCCCACTGCGCAAAGATGACCATGCCCACGGCAATCCAGCCAATGCCGCCGGTCATCCCCTCGAGCCAGAGCGGCGTGACCGCAAGGCTGAGCGAAGCGCCCGCGACACCGGCAAACATGCCCCCCAGCACCACGTAAAAGTAGCGCTGGCGCGCGACGTTGATGCCCTGGACGTCGGCCGCAGCGGGGTATTCGCCAATCGCGCGCAGTTCCATGCCAGGCCGTGTGCGATAGATGTAGAACCACGCCAGTGGTGCGAGGATGAAGCCAATGTAGACAATGACGTTGTGCTGAAAGAGGATCGGCCCAAGCACGGGTATGGACGCCAGCCCCGGGATGCTGAAACTGGGCAACCGCGCCACATCGCGCACCTGTACAAGCGGCGCGCCCAGAACGGCGCTTAACCCAGTGCCCAGAAAAGTGAGCGCAAGGCCGCTCACCACCTGGTCAGCGCGCAGCGAGACGGTGACGATTGCGTGGAGCAGCGCCATGAGCCCGCCCACCAGCAACGCGGCCAGCAGCCCCAGCCAGGCGCTGCCCGTGGCAAAGGCAACGCCATAGCCCGTCATCGCGCCCATGAGCATCATCCCCTCGACGCCCAGGTTGAGCACACCCGCGCGTTCGGTGAAGACTTCACCCACTGTGGCAAAGAGCAGCACCGTGCCCGTGCGCACGCCTGCCGCCAAGAGTGTTACAAAGAATGCAAGGTCCATACCTTATCCCGATAATGCCGATGATGCGGGTTGAAAGATCACGAGCGCTGACTGACTATCCGCGCAATGATCATTGAGAATCGACAATTGATGATTGACGAGTAATGATTGACAATTGGCAATTGATAACAATGCTTTGGCTACGCTGTGACCTCCACGCGCTCCAGCCGGAAGCGATAGTTGAGCAGCATTTCGCCGCCCACCACCACGAAGAGGATGACCCCCTGGAGCATGTTGGCCACGCCGGCCGGCTGAATGGCGTCACCACCCACCAGCAGGCCGCCGAAGAGGTAGGCCACCGGAATGATAGCAAGCGGGTTGAGCTTGGCCAGCCACGCAATGATGATGGCCGTAAAGCCGTAGCCGGGCGAAAAGCGCTCCTGCAGGCGGTGAACCACGCCAGCAACTTCAATCATCCCTGCCAGCCCGGCAAAGCCGCCGCTGATCATCATGACGACAATGATGTTGCGCCTAAGGTTGATGCCGGCATAGCGCGCGGCGCGGTTGTTGTCGCCGATCACGGAGATCTCGAAGCCCCATTTGCTGCTGCGCAACAGAATCCACATCACAATAGCCAGCACAATCGCCACAAAAATGCCGAAGTGGGCGGTGATGCCGCGCATCGCGGGGAATTGAGCGGCATAGTCGGTGAAGCGGGGCATCCACGCCGCCTTGGGGAAGGTGGCCGTCATGCCAAACCCGCGCTCGCTCCATGGGCCGTAGACCCAGTAGTTGTTCCACAGCACCGCCACGTAGGTGAGCATGAGCGTGGTGATGATTTCGTTGACGTTGAGGCGCGCCTTGAGTATGCCGGGGATGAAGCCCCAGAACGCGCCCCCAATGAAGCCAGCGATCCCCATCGCCACCAGCATGAACCAGGTGGGCGAACCGACGGGCACCACATAGAGTGCAACGCCCGTGGCCATAAACGCGCCGATGAAGAATTGCCCCTCGGCGCCCACGTTGAAGAGGCGCATGCGCAGCGCCAGTGCGACGCCCAAGCCAATCACAATCAGCGGCACGGCCTTGATGGTGGTGTCGGACCAGCCATACGCACTGCCAAAAGCGATGGAGAACATCTGCCGGTAGACGTACCACGGGTCGGCCCCGGCCAGGCGGAGCAGCAGCGCGCCCACAAGCAGCGCGGCGCCCACAAGAATGAAGGGCGACGCGTACTTGAGCCAGATGGGCTGTTCCATGCGCTGCTCGAAGCGCAGGCGCGTACGTGTGATTATCGTTTCGGGCATGGGTGCGAGCGGGCTTTGTGTGGTCATGCGTGGGCGGCTTCGCTGCGGGCATCGGTGGGCGTATGTGCGGAATCCGCTGAGTGGCCCGCCATCATCAGGCCGATTGCCTCGCGGTCGGCTTCTGCGGCTGCAAATTCGCCCATGATGCGCCCTTCGTAGAGGACGGCAACCCGGTCCGAGATGGCGAATATTTCGTCAAGGTCTTCGGAAATGAGCAAAATGGCCGCGCCGTCGTTGCGTTCGTCGAGCAGGATATTGCGCACGGCTTCGGTGGCGCCAATGTCAAGCCCGCGCGTGGGATAGGCGGCCACGAGCACGCGCGGGCGCCTGGAAATCTCGCGTGCAAGAATCACCTTCTGCAGGTTGCCGCCGCTCAATTTGCGCACGGGTGTAGAAGTGGAGGGCGCCGAGATATTGAAACGCTCAATCAGCCCGGCCGCAATCGTGCGCATGGCCTTGCGCTTGACGAACATGCCCTCGCCCACAGGCTCTTCACGGTAGGATTTGATGGCGGTGTTCTCGGCCAGCGAGAGGTTGGGCGCGGAGCCGGTGGTGCTGCGGTCCTCGGGTACGTAGGCAACCCCTGCCTGAATCATGACAATCGGGGCGGCGTTGGTCACCGTCTTGCCGCAGACTTCGATCGCGCCGCTCGTGAGCGGGCGCAAGCCGCAGATGACCTCGGCCAATTCGCGCTGGCCGTTGCCCGCGACGCCCGCAATGCCCACAATTTCGCATGAGTGCACCGTGAGCGAGAGCTTGCGCAATGCGGGGAGGTACTTGTTGTCTAGCGCCTCCACGTCGTGCAGGGCAAGCCGCAATTCACCGGGCGCACGCTCGGGCTTTTCCAGGCGGAAGAGCACCTCGCGCCCCACCATGAGGCTGGCCAGTTGCGCCTTGTTGACATCCCTGGCAAAGACTGTTTGCGCGACAGCGCCGGCGCGCAGCACAGTGATGCGGTCAGCAATGGAAAGCACCTCGTCCAGCTTGTGGCTGATGAAGATGACGGTCTTGCCTTGCGCCACCATGCTGCGCAGGGTGGCAAAGAGCCCCTGCGTTTCCTGCGGGGTGAGCACGGCCGTGGGCTCGTCCAGAATCAGCACCTGCGCGCCATGGTAGAGAATCTTGATGATTTCGACGCGCTGCTGCTCGCCCACCGAAAGCTGCCAGATTTTGGCGTTCGGGTCTACGGGCATGCCGTATTGCGCACCGATGCGGGTGACGTCGGCGGCCATCTGCTTGAAGTCGAGCACGAAAGGGGTTTCACGCACGCCCAGAAAGATGTTTTCGGCCACACTTTGCACTGGCACAAGCATGAAGTGCTGGTGCACCATGCCCACGCCCGCGGCAATGGCGTCGCGCGGCGAGTTGAAATCAACCCTCTCGCCCTGAATCCAGATTGTGCCTTCGCTAGGTTTGTAGAGGCCGGCGAGGACATTCATGAGCGTGGACTTGCCTGCGCCGTTTTCGCCCAGCAGCGCGTGGATTTCGCCGCGCTTGACGGTGAAGTCTACGTGATTGTTGGCAACCACGCCGGGGAATCGCTTGGTGATGCCGCGCATTTCCACGGCGGGCGGCGCATCGTCAGAGGCGACCCAGGGTCCAGCAGATGGTTGCGTTTGGGCAGGCGCGTTTCCGGACTTGGATGAGGTCATTGTTCGTGTGGAAGGGCTGAGCGTGTGGTGAATGCGCAGGCGCACATCGGGCTGTGGCCAAGCGGGGTACTCCTGCAGTGGGGGCGGTAACCCACCCCCACTGCAGAGTTGAATCCATCTTCGTAGCGGCGGCTTCAGCCGCCGTAGTCGCGGACGCGTCGCGCGTGGTGAGTGCGGCGGCTGAAGCCGCCGCTACGAATCACCCGGCAGTCTAGTCGCCCGAGGGCAGTTCGGCGTCAGGCGAGACGCCTTCGGCCAGCCAGTTCATGCAGAAGGTGCAGTCTTCGCGGCCTTCGATACCCTTCAGCCCTTCCAGGTCCGACTGCGTCAATTGCTCGCCTTCGGGGACGAAAAGGTTGCCCTTGTTGTCGTTGATCGGGCCGGTGAAGACGTCGAAGCGGGTGAATTCGCCTGATTCCATCTGTGCAATCAACGCCTGCACCGGCGGGATAATCGACTCGGGCACGCCGGGCTGCGGCGTCTGGTCTTCAACGAAGCCGAGCAGGCCGAGGCTGCCGCTGTCGACATCGAAGTAGATATCGCTGCCGACAAACGAGCCGTCCATCATCTCGCTGACGATACGTACATACTCGGGGCCCCAGTTCCAGTAGGGAACGGTGAGGCAGGCCTCGGGGGCAAAGGTGCAGGCGTTGCGGCTGTCATAGCCGACGCCAAAGACGGACTTCTCGCCCGCAACCTGCACGGGGCCGGGGGTGTCGGCGCCGGTGATGACCACTGTCGCGCCTGCGTCAATCAGCGACGCGGCCGACTCGCGCTCGAGATTCGGATCAAACCACGAGAAGGTCCAGCGAATGTCAAGCGTACACTCGGGACAAACCGAGCGCATGCCCAGCGCAGCCGCGTTGATATGGCGGACGACTTCGGCGATGGGGAAGGGGGCGATATAGCCGACCTTGTAGGAGCCGGTTTCAGCAGCCTTGGCGCCGGCAATCATGCCGACGAGGTACTTCATGCTTTCCATGCCGCCGAAGAGGTTGGAGAAGTTCGGTCCCTTCTTGAAGCCGGAGACGTGCACGAAGTCGACATCAGGGAATTCTTCGGCCACGGCGGCTGTCGGGTCCATATAGCCGAAGGAAGTTGTGAGGATGGCGTTGAAGCCGGCGCGCGCCAGGTTGCGGATGACGCGTTCGGCGTCGGCGCCTTCGGGCACGCTCTCTAGGTAGGCGGTGTGGACGCCTTCGAGGTTGGCCTCAAGATACTGGCGGCCCTAATCGTGCGCATAGGTCCAGCCGCCGTCACCAACAGGGCCGACGTAGACAAATGCAACATTGAACATGCCGTCAGCCGGCGCAGGAATCTGGATGGCGCCGGCCGCAGGGGCCGCTTCGGCGGGGGCCGCAGCTGCATCTGCAGCGGGCGCAGCAGGGGCCGCTGCAGGTACGGCGCAGCCGCCAAGCAACAGACCAGTCAACACAATCATGCTTAGCACAGACCAAACGGCTCGCTTGTTCATTGGGCAACTCCCTCTCAATTTAGGTGTGTTGTGTGGGGACTACGGGGACGGGTTCAGGGGGAGAGCGGAGGGCCTTCCCCCTGTGGGACACTTGGGCGGTTACGCCAGACGGCGGCGTGCAATCCATGCGGCCGCGGCGAGCAAGAGCAGCACCAGGCCGCCAATCAGCACGCTCAGGTTCGGCTGGGAAGCGACGCCGGTGACGGGCAGTGTTTCGGGCGCAGGCGCAGCCTCGACAGGTGCTGCTTCGACGGGTGCTACGACGGGCGCTTCTTCAACCACGACTGCGGGCACGGCCCGGGCGCCGGGGAGCGAAAGCACCGTGTCAATCACATGAATGACGCCATTGCTGGCTTCGACATCCGTAACGGTGACGACTGCATCGTTAATCCTGACAACGCCGTCGACGACGCTTACGGTGACTGCTGCGCCCTGCAGCGTGGCTGCGGACAGACCGTCGCTTACGTCAACCGCCATCACCTTACCAGGGACGACGTGGTAAAGCAGGATCTGCGTGAGGTCGCCGGTCGGGTTCGCGAGGAGGGCATTGAGCGTCTCCTGCGGGATCTTGGCGAAGGCCTCATTGGTCGGTGCGAAGACGGTGAAGGGGCCGTCACCGCTGAGCGCATCCGCCAGTGCGGCAGCCGTAATGGCAGCCACCAGCGTGCTGAGTTCGGGGCTGGCGACGGCAAGGTCCACAATCGAGCCTGCCGACTGGCGGGCAGCGCCCGTGGTGGGCAGTGTGGCCGGGGCGGCGCCCTCAGCCGGTGCGGCTTCAGCGCTCTCGGTGACAACCTCGGTCTCGGCAACGGCTGCGGCCTCGGTAACAACCTCTGTCTCGGTAACTACAGCGGTCTCGGTGACTACGGCGGCTTCGGTGACTACGGCGGTCTCGGTGACTGCGGCGGTCTCGGTAACGGCGGCAGTCTCGGTCAGCGCTGCGGTCGCAGCCAGGGCGTCGGCGGCGGCCGCCTCAGCCTCTGCAGTGGCCTGCGCCTCAACAACCGACGGCGGCAGCAGCACCGCGTCAATCACATGGATGACGCCATTGAACGCGCTCACATCAGCGGTGGTTACCAGCGCGCCATTGACGGTGAGACCGTCATCCCCAACCTGCACGTCAAGATCTTCGCCCTCCACCGTGGCCACCATCATGCTCTCGGTGATGGCGCTCGACTGGATGACGCCAGCCACGAGATGGTAGAGAAGGATTTCGGTGAGCATCTCGGGGCTCGCAAGCAACGAATCCAGCGCACCTGCGGACAGTTCGGCAAAGGCATCGTCCGTGGGGGCGAATACGGTATAGGGGCCGCCACTCGCCAGTTCATCGGTCAGGCCGGCTGCCTGCGCCGCCGCCAGCAGCGTGCTTAAGCCATTCGCTTCGGCAACCGCCACGAGCGACGAACCGACTTCGCCGACATTGATTGTGGAGTGGACATCCGCGCCGTCGAGCTGCGCCGGGACGTCGACGCCTGGGAACTCGTACGTGCCTTCGACACCCAGATCCTGGTGGAGCATCACATGCAGTACGGTCGTGCCGGAGGAGACGTTGGCGGGCACCTTGAGGTTGGCGCTGATGCCGTTGGGTATGGCCAGTTCGCCAAGCACCTCACCCGGTGCGCCGTTGTCATCGCCATGGACGACAATCCAGCCCGGGCCATCACTGGTGACGCGCACTACGTGCACAACGCCATCGACAACATCCTGGTCGATTGCATAGATAAGGGGTGTGAAGCTTTGGGCCAAAGCGACTGGCGCTGCGGCGATCACGAGCAGCGCACAGAGCAGTATGAGGCTGACAAGCTTGCGACGTCCGGGCACTGTGTGGCTCCTCATAACGAGTTCTGAGGCAAAGGTGCGGCTGCAACTGGATGCTGGTATCAGATGCACCTGTGTGCAAATCGGTGATTTCGGCGGTGTGGAAGGCGGTTGAATGCGTGGTTGCTGCCGCGTTCAATCGCTTTGGCTGCGGCTTCGCCGGGATTTGTGGCCGCCCGCGCCGTTCGCCTGGATACATGGAAAGAATAGCACACGCAGAATCTAAACGCTAACCTGTTTCGCACAATTCTGGAGACGGATTTATGGTCAACTAGCCCTGTTTGCGCAGCCGCTTGGCGGCCTCAAGCGCTGTGGCGACTGCTGCTGCAAAGTCAATAGCCGGGCCGCCGCGGCGCAGGTGCAGGAGGAATTCGATGTTGCCTGCCGGCCCCGGGGCAGGCGAAACCACGACGCCCGCCACCACCAGGGCGCTATCGGCGGCGCTCGCGGCCACCTCCTCGAGCACGCGCCGGTGCGTGGCCGGGTCGCGCACGACGCCGCCCGCGCTCACCTGCCCTTTGCCCGCCTCAAACTGCGGTTTCACAAGCGCCACTATGTAGCCGGACGGCGCGAGCAGGCGCAGGGTGGCGGGCAACACCAGCGACAGGCCAATGAAGCTTGCGTCGATGACCGCAATATCCGCCAGCGCGCCGCCCGGCAGCGCCTCAAGATAGCGGATGTTGGTGCGCTCGATGGATACGACGCGGGCATCGCCGCGCAACTTCCACGCCAGTTGCCCGTAGCCCACATCCACGGCATAGACGCGTGCGGCGCCTCGCTGGAGCAGGCAGTCGGTGAAGCCGCCCGTGCTTGCGCCCACGTCCAGCGCCGTCAGCCCGGAGACATCCAGCGCGAAGGCGTCCAGCGCTGCTTCAAGCTTGAGGCCTCCCCGGCTCACAAAGGGCATCTGCGCGCGCACGACAATGTCGGCGTCTGCGGCCACCAGGTGCCCTGCCTTGTCGGCCACAGCCCCGGCAACGGTTACTTCGCCCGCCATGATCAAACGGCGCGCGCGTTCGCGGCTCTCCGCCAGACCGCGCGCCACCAGCAACTGGTCCAGCCGCAGCCTGGCTGAATGCCGGGCTTTGTGCGGGGGGCGTATGTCGCCTCTGTTGTCGGGGGGGCTTGCCTTTTCGTCCATCATGCGATTACGCTACACTGTCTTCAATGGGCACAAGGCAGTTCGTGCATGTGCGGTTTGTGTACTTGTGGCTCTGCGCGGCAGACCGGCCGCGCACAACTCTGGAATGTGGGCGCATGATGATGCAGAATGTGCGGGGGTTGCTCAAGACCATGCGCCCTTCGCAGTGGTCAAAGAACATCATCGTCTATGCGGCGCTGGTCTTCGACGGCAAACTCTTTAATCTGAACCTGTTTTGGCAAACGACGCTGGTTGCGATTGGCTTCTGCCTCGCTTCAAGCGCCGTATACATCATGAACGACCTGGCCGACATCGAGAAGGACCGGCTTCATCCGCGCAAGAAGTTGCGTCCACTTGCGGCAGGCACGCTAAGCCCCACGCTCGCATTGATTGCGTCAGTGGTTCTGGCCGTGGCAGCGTTGGGGCTGGCGCTGGCCGTCAATCCCTGGGTGGGCCTGGTGACGGCCGGCTACCTTGCACAGAACGTTCTCTATTCATTCTGGCTCAAGAATGTCGTCATTGTCGACGTCATGGTGCTGGCGCTTGGCTTCCTGCTGCGTGTCGTGGCAGGTTCAATCGTGGTTCAGGTCACCAACTTCAGCCCGTGGCTGTATGTATGCGTTACGCTGCTGGCGCTCTTCCTGGGCTTTGGCAAGCGTCGCCACGAGTTGACCCTGCTCGAAGATGGCGCATCGGGACACCGCGCGTCGCTGAACGAATACAATCTGTCCCTGCTGGACCAGATTATCGGCGTCGTGACGACGAGTACTTTCATCGCCTACACACTCTACGGTATTGAAGCGCAGACCGCGCTGGCCAACGACGGGCGCATGTTGTTGACGACGCCGTTTGTTTTCTACTTCATCGCGCGCTATCTCTACCTCATTCATGTGAAAAAACTGGGCGGCGCGCCCGATGAACTGCTCTTCCAGGATCGCTCGCTGCTGCTCAACACGGCGCTGTGGGGTTTGGCGGCGGTGGTGCTGATTTATATGGGTTGAGGGGTTGACTGCGAAAACATGATTGACGATTGAAGATTGAAGATTGACAATTGGCAAGGTGAGCAGCGTACCGCACCTTGTCAATTGTCAATCTTCAATCGTCAATGATCAACTATTGCCACACGAAGCGGCGCAGTTCACTGCTGGGGCTCGCCGGCTCGAGCGAATAGCTGCTGCTCTCGCCATCCAGCACGCGCACAACCGACACCTGCCACGCATATTCGGCGGACTGTCCCTCCCCGGGCGCAAACTCAGTCTCGATGCGATGGCTGGTTGTCTTCGTCCATACGCTGGGAAATTGGCGCGCCGAGGGGGTTTGCGGGTAGAGCAGCACCACATACCACTCATTCGGCTTGAGCAGGTCTGCGCTCACCCAGCGCA
>CAYRVP010000014.1:0-47353 GCA_964427845.1 uncultured Caldilineaceae bacterium | reverse complement strand
CTGGTTGACTGGTTGGCTGGTGGACTGGTGGGCTGGTTGACTCGTGGGCTGGTTAATGGTCGTGGGGTGATCATGGACAGTCAACCAGTCAACCAGTCAACCAGTCAACCAGTCAACCAGCTACCCTGAACAATTCTTTATGCCCAGTAGCTGTACACCGACGGCGCCTTCTCGCCACCCGGCGCACTCCATTGGAAGAGCCACCAGGCATCGTAGGGGCTGAGGTTGACGCAGCCGTGGCTGCGCGGGCGGCCGAAGGCATCATGCCAGTAGGCCGTGTGCAGCGCATAGCCGCCGTGGAAGTAGCAGGTCCACGTCACTTCCTCAAGATAGTAACCCGGGCCGGCCATGCGCCGCGACTCAAGACGCCACCACGTCTTGAAGACGCCCTGCACTGTGGGCGAGCCGCCGGTGCCCGTGGCAACCAGTGCAGCGTACACAGGCTTGTCGCCCTCATAGGCAATCGCGGTCTGCTCCTTCAGGCAAACCCCCACCCAGCGCTCATCCGCCTGTATGCTGGCGGGGCGGCTCTTGGGGCGCGCCACGCCAATCCACGTGGCGCTGGTCCACTGCTCATCGCCCACGCGATACCAGCGCGACCCGGCTGCCCTGGCCTCTTCGAGGATCGGCACCATCTGGTTGTGTTGAAGTTCACCCACGATTTCGCCGTTAGGTGTTTTGCGCACGTTGAGCGTGGGTGAAACCACCCAACCCAGCGGCAGCGACGCCTGCGCCAACGAGGCAGGCATGGGCGCGCCCACCGGCTCCAGTGACGCGGGCCGCTCGGGCAGCGGTTCGGCTGAAGGCTCGTCGCCATTGGCGGCGCTGCTGATCAGACGCACATAGCCGGCGTGCACCCAGCGGTTCTCGCCGATGCGATACCACTTGGCTCCGGCGACGGTCGTTTCCTCGAAGATCGTAACCTTGGCCCCGTAACGCAGTGATGCAATGGGCGGATTGTTGTAGAAGACGCCAGGCCGGGCGCGTACATTCAGAACGCCGGCAATCACCGTCCCGCTCTTCTCCGTCGTGGGCGGCGGCGGGGGCGGTGGCGGTGGCGGCGGCGGGGGTGGCGGAGGCGGCGGCTGTGTACCGCCGCCGTCGAGCAGGACGCCACGCAATGCGGAGGGAATGACGATGGTCACCGAAGAAGCGGGAATCCAGTCGAAACTGCCCGTCTGGAACCAGATCTGGCCTTTTGTGGCCACTTCCTGGCGAATGGCTACGTAGGTGCCGGGGGAGAGGCTGCGCGAAACGCGGCCACCAGGCTCGGTGTAGGTGCGCGTCCACGCCCAATTGGGGCGCGCATAGCGAAAGGGCAGCCACGCCGGGGCCGAATTGATTACAATCGGCACTTCAATGTCGGCCTGCACCTCGCGCGCCAGGGCGGGTGGCGCCGTCACATCGGCCGGCGCGGCCATGCTCTGCTCGGGCTCGGCATCGGCGATTTCGATGGCAGTCTCGCCCAGCGTGGCGATGCGATAACCGTCGGCGTCCACCAAATCGGCGGCAATGGTGTAGACGCCATGCTTGTAGTAGACGGCTGTCAGCGAGTTTTCCTGCGCCGCCATGGCGCCTTCCAGGAAGAAGGCCTGACCTGCGCCGGTGTCGATTCGCACACGTTGATTGCGCCCCAGCCCCTCCATGCGCACCGTAATGGTGACGCTGTTGGGGTCTGTCCGATCACGCCGCGCCTGGAAGAGCGCCAGGGCAGGCGTACCTCCCGGCGTCTGCTGCGGCACCGCCTTGGGGGTGCCCACGGGCGCCTCGTAACGCTCTTCGCCCCAGGTGAGCGCCGCCACGAAGGGCCCCTTGCCCGCAAAAGTGTGGCGACCCACTTCGATGTCGCTCATCGCGCGCCACTCGCCCGGCGAAGGGGCGCAAACGCTTCCTACTTCAATCACCTTACCGTCGCCGGTCTCCACGCGCACGTCGGCGCAGTCGGCCGCAGCCCCTTCGCCGGGCGCGCCAAAACGCAGGACGAAGCGCGCGCGGCGCGACGATGGATCGTACATGACAACAAATTGTCTGGCAGAACTCATGCGACCTCCTGGAAGGGTTTGATGGCGGCTGCTGGGTCACACTGCCCGCGCGGGAGGAACGCGCCGGCGCCTGTGTTGCATAGGGTTGTCAATGACTGTGTGCCGTAGCGGCGGCATGTCGCTCTCTCGCGCGCGCGTGTCGACACGGTGGATGCTGATCGAACAGGCTGGGTCCTGCAGAATGGTATTGTACTCGAGCGAAAAGAAGTCGGCAATGCGGCGCAGCGCCAAATAGCCGGCGCGAATGCATAGGTCTGCCTGTGGGCTGTGCGGCAAATCCATCGTGGAGCGCACGAACACGGCATCGCCTGTCAGATGTTCCAACCAGCAACGTCGAGCAAGCGCGGCAAAATGCTCATCTGGGACGCAGCCTGAAGGCCAGCGTGGGCGGAAACTCGGGGTAGTTGCCAAACGAGTGGCAGTTGCGCACCGTGTCGGCCGGATAGGTCGGCTCCTCCATCGCGTCCATCACCAGCCCGGCGGCAAAGGCCGGCGACAGCAGGTCGGTCAGCGCGCGGTGGAAGTACCAGTGGGGCTCAGGTTCACCCGGCGCGCCGACGCCCTTCATGGCATACGGTGTGCGGTATTTCCACAACTTGAGCGAATTCTCTGTGGCAAGCGCACCATTGCGTTCGACGAGTGCGGCTGTGCGCGCGCTTTCACCGCTGTGCAGTACCGGGTGTGCAGTGACGACGACAAAACGCCCGCCCGGCTTGAGCAGCCGCACCACGGCGCCAAAGAGCGGCGCGAGGTCGGCAATGTCCATGAGCGCCATCGTGGAGGTTGCGGCGTCAAACGCACCCTCACCCAGCAGGCCAGGTGCCCGAGCATCCGTGGCGTCCACAACGGCATAGTGCAGGCGCGCCGCGACATCGGCGGGAAGCGCCGCCGCGCGTGCCTGCGCACGCGCGATGAACGTGGCGGCGGCGTCAATGCCCGTCACCTCTGCGCCCAGTGTAGCCAACCGCCGCGACAGTTGCCCGTTGCCGCAGCCGATGTCGAGCACCCTTTCGCCCGGCTGCAGGGCCAGCAGCCGCTCCGCAGGTGGCCCCACCACGCTGCGATGGAACTCGTTGCCCTCGTCGCCCATCAGCGTATCCCACCAGGCGGCCTTGGCCTCCCAAATGCGTACACTGTCGGCGTGCTGGTCGCGTCCCTCTTGAAAGCGCTCCTGCATCAGTTGCCTCGCTCGCCTTCTGCGTCCGCACCATCGTACGGCGGCAGCGGCGCGCCCTCAATCACGTACTTCTGAAAGTGGCGGCCCCAGTGTGGACGGCGGCCGTCGCGGTCCACAAAGCCGTAGTCGTCGGAGAGGCCCCACGAACTGTAGACGGCGCCGGACTTGTGCACAACGTCAGGATCAGCCGCCAGCGCGGCCACGGCGCGCCCCACAAACCAGGGTGTCTCCGAGGCAATAAAGTGGGGCTCCTTGCGTGCGCCTTCGCGCCAGTTGGCTTCGGTGACGCCGAAGTGGTCGAGCATCTCCTCGGAGCGGAGGAAGCCGGGCGTAACCGCCAGCGCCGTCACACCGAAGGGGCGCAACTCCTCTGCCATGCCAAACGCCATGCGGATGACGCTGTGCTTGACCAGGTCGTAGAGGAAATTGTCTCGATATCGGTTCGTGTCGCCATCAGTTACCTCCACAATCAGCCCGCGCCCCTGCTTCACCAACAGTGGTGCACCGTAGCGGCTGGTGATGACATGCGTGAAGATGGCCGTCTCGAAGAGCTTGTGCATGGAGTCCAGTGATTGCTCCCAAAACGGCTGCCCCCACGTGCTGTGCAAAAACCACTCGCCGCCCCAGATGTCGTTGACGAGGATATCGAGCCGCCCCTGCTCGGCCTCGACACGCGCAAAGAGCGCCTCTACCTGCGCCTCGTCGCGGTGGTCCACCTGCACGGGGATGCCCCGTCCCCCCATCTGCGTGACAAGTTCCGCGGTCTCGTCAATTGTCTCGCTGCGCCCCGGTGTGGCCACAGCGCCGCGCACGCTGCGACCCGTACAGTACACAGTGGCCCCGGCTTCGCCCAGCATAGTGGCAATGCCGCGCCCTGCGCCGCGCGTGGCCCCGGCAACGACTGCAGTGCGGTTGGAGAGTGGTCGCGTCATGGTGATTGGTTGACTGGTTGACTGGTTGACTCGTTGACTGATAATTGACGATTGATAAGTGAGAATTGGCGGCACAGCGCCGCGGTGTGTTGCGCAGTTTGCCCTTTCGCATGCGCCAACACCTGCACTGAAGTGCTGTATGCAATCGGGGGGCGTCTGCGGACGCCCCCCGATTTTACGCATTTTCGCTTGTGATGCAACGACGGCTAACGCCCGGCGACGATGTGCCCATTCACCATGGCATAGACGGCGTTTGTCGCCTGTTCGAAGACAAAGACGACCTCGCTCTCCTGATCCAGCGTCAGCGGGATGTTGTCACCGCCGGCTACGCCACCCAGGCCGTAGTTCACATCCCATGTGCCATTGAGCGCGGCCTTGAACTCAAAGGTGCCCGGCGGCAGCGTGGCGGTCAACGTCCAGATGCCGTTGCCGCCGTTGACTGCCTGCACAACGGGGTCGCTTGGCGCCCATTCGGCGCCACCCAAAGTACCTGCCATCGTGCCGGGGAAGGAAACAGTGGCAGGAGCACTGCCGGTTGTCGTGGCGCCTGTGGTGGCAGACGTTGCCGTAGCAGTCACCGTTGCAGTCGGGGCTGCGCCCGCCGCCACTGTGCCCGCCGGGGCTGCGTCGGCCATCGCTGCCGTCGGCGCGTTGATCTGTGCCACACTCGGCTGCTTCTCGCGGATGGCCTGCACGGCGTCGTCATAGGCGCTCAATTGCTCGGTGACCGCCGCAGGCAGTTCTGTGGCGGTGAAGACCGCCGCCGTGCGCCCCGGCACCGTGAAGATCCCGTTGGCGTAGGTTGCAGCAGCGGTTCCGTCAAGCCCTGCAAGCGCCGGCGCGAGCGTCAGGTTCATCGCGCCGAAGCCCTCTTCGGTGAAGGTGGTTGTCAGGGGGTTCGCGTTGATCAGCGCCACCACCGCCTCCAGATTCGAGTCAATATCAGACTCCTCCTCACCGCTGTCCACCACGCTCATCACAATGAGGCCGGGGATGCCTTCCGGGCCGACGTTGTGGAAGCGGAGCATCGAGTTGACCTCGTCGGCCGACTGCAGGCGCAGCAAAGGCGTGCTGGCACGCACGCTGAGGAAGGCCTCGAAGTTGGCCACACTCGCCTGCATCAATGCAGGCGTCGGCCGCAGGTCGGCGTTGGCCAGCAACGGCTGCATGACGGGCCAGTCGTCGCCATTCTTCTCTTCGGGCGGCAGACCGCGTCCAAAGCCGTTGTCCTGGAAGGTGAAGTCCAGGTGATTGAACCAGTCGCCCGAGTTGTAGGAATCGCGGTCGAATGACTTGGAGCGCAGCATTTCGCTGCCCGCCTGCTGGAAGGGGATGCCCTGGCTCAGCAGCACGATGGCGTGGCCCAACTCGGCCATCTGCGCGCGCTCGGCAACCGTGGCCTCGGCGGGTGCGGCCAGTTGGACAGTGTCGAAGAGCGTCTGGTTGTCGTGGCTGTCGGCATAGACGATGTTCTCCTGCGGGTCTTCGGTGTAACCGACGGGCGCGCCGTTGTACTGCACCTCGTCGCCGCGCAGGGCGTAGCCGCGGTGATCGATCAGCAGGTAGCTCTTGAGATTACCCGCCATCCCCACCTTGATCCAGTCAGTCAGGAGCCCGAGCCGGTCAGCAGCAGCCGCGTCGCTGCCCCAATCGTAGCGGTTGGGTTGGATCGACAGGCCAGTAATAAAACCCTGGCGCTGAAGGTCTGCACCCGTGTCAAAGCGGCCCACGCCGCGCACGGCATCGCGCAGCCGGTCGTTGAAGCTGCCAATCCCTGAGCCGGCAAGGTTCAGTTGCGAAGCGTTGACGCCGCGGGCGTTGTCGGCCACCTCGCCGAAGTTCCAGCCTTCGCCATAGATATAGATGGCCTTGCCGTCCACGCCGTCCTTGGCCAGCGTCAGCCCGTCGAGCATGGCGCGCACTGCCTTCATGTCCGCCAGCATGTGATGGCCCATGAGGTCAAAGCGGAAGCCGTCCACCTTGTAGTCTGTGGCCCACACGCGCACAGCGTCGAGCATCAACTTGCGCATCATCGCGTGCTCGGTGGCCGTGTTCTGGCAGCAGGTGCTTGTCTCGACGACACCGTCGGCGTTGAGGCGGTGATAGTAGCCGGGCACAATCTGGTCCAGAACCGACTTCGGATCCTGCCCCGAGGCATTGGTGTGGTTGAAGACCACGTCATTGACAACACGCAAGCCCACCTGGTTGAGCGACTGCACCATCTGCCGATACTCAAGAATGCGCTGCGCGCCCTCGGGGTTTGTGCTGTACGAGCCCTCGGGTGCGAAGAAGTGGAAGGGGTCGAAGCCCCAGTTGTAGGCGTCCACGTTTTGCGTCATCACGACGGCGGACTGCTGCTTTTCGCTGTCGGGGGCCATGGTGGCAAGCTGTGCAGGATCAGGCGAAACCCAGGCGGTCTTCTCCTCGTCAATGGTGGCGATGTCAAAGGTAGCCAGCAGGTGAACATGGCTGAGGCCCGCGTCGGCCAGCGACGCCAGGTGCTGCATCCCATCGGATTCAACATCGGTGAAGGCCAGATAGGTGCCGCGCTCGGCCTGGGGAATGCTGGCGTCAAACGCGCTGAAGTCGCGCAGATGCAGTTCGTAGAGTGTGATGTCCTCGGGCGCCTGCAGCGGTGGCTTGTTGTAACTCTTCCACTTGGCGGGCATCAGCGCCGGGTCGTTCAGGTCCACAATCTGGCTGCGCGTGCTGTTGGCGCTCAGGCTGAGCGCGTAGGGATCAGTTACGACGTTGACCTCCACCTGGCCGGTGCTGGGCACGAGCACGCGCACTTCGTAGAGATAGTACATGTTCTTCCAGGCCGACTCGCCTGTTGCGCTCCACACGCCGTTGGTGGCCTTCATGGTAATCGTTTGCGCGGGGGTGTCGGCGGCGGCGTCAGCGAAGAGCAGCAGGCGCACGCGCTTGGCTGTGGGCGCCCAGACGCTGACGGTGGGCAGGTCTCCCTGCCACGTCACGCCCAGCGCGCCGTCGTAGGCATAGAGTTGGTCGAGCACGCCCGGGATTTGCAGGCTGGTGGCGTCAATCAGCGCGCCGTTGGCGTCGATCACCTGCAGCGCCAGTTGCGACTTGAGCAGCGACGGCGCCTGGTTCAGGCGGTCGGCAGGCAGACGCAACGCCAGGTAGCCATCCAGTTGCGGGAACTTGACCAGCGTCTCCGGGCTGAGCCCCGCAGGGTCCAGCGTGAGCGGCGTCGTGGTCACACCACTGCCCATCACACCGTCAACAGTCAATTGCATGCCGCCATTCGAGGCGTCAAGCAGCACAAAGGTGGCTTCGGTGATTGTGCCAGCGGGGGTGATTTCGGCCGTGGCAGTCACGTCGGCGCTGGCAACAACTGGTGCAGCGGCGGGAATGGCGGGTGCGGGATAGGCGATGGTGTCGGAGGAGACCCAATGCGCGCGTGCCTTGCTCAGGTCGCCATTGGGGCGATCGCTGGGGTCGGGCCGCTCGGTATAGAGCTTGAGATCGCCCGAAATGACCCATGCCTCTGCCGACTGCGTCAAGTCGAGGAACATGTCGGGGCCGGGGTCCTTGGTGTCACCGCTGTGGATGATGAGGCCCAGCTCGGCGGCATCGGCAATCAGCGGAACTTCCCAGTAGACGCCAAAGTCGTCAGTGCCGGATTGAACCAGGGGCGCGCCCCACTCGGTGGGGGCGGCGGCGTCTTGCCATGCGTGCAAACCCCAGCCGTCATACGCACCATCGGCGCGGTAGTAGTGAATCAGTGCGGTGTTTGTGCTTCCGGGGTCAACACCGGCGGCGGGTGTATCCTGTGCAAATGCGGGCGCGGCGGACAGAATCAGCGCGCACAGAAGCGCAATCGTGAAGAGGACACGTGCGAATTGAGGCAAACGGGCAGACATGGAGCGTCTCCTTGGGTAATCTCACGAGAGGGCCTGCGCTGCGCAAGCGAGCGCATGAGTCGGTGCAATGGCAGCAGTGCGGAAACGGGCCGGCGAATGGGCGAGCAACGTCCTGTCAAATTGTACTGCATCCGCGGTGCAGGGAGAAAGCCGAGGGGTGAAAGCGAAGCCGCGCGCTTGCCAGCCAACGGCAATGGAAACGCTTGGCGCGCGCCGCAAGTCTCCGGCTCTGCATGTTGGGCCTTGCAGCTAAATGGCACTAAGATGGTGTGCAACGCTACGGCGCGTCACCGGCAAACGGTCCACAATCGTGCGGCCGGCGGTTAGCCTATTGCGAAGCTGGAAACCAATCCATAACGAACCTTACCTGCAAGGAGCTCTTCGTATGTCTCAAGGTCTGGTCATGGCCCACTCGGGCTGGCGCTACATTGTCCTCGTTCTGCTGCTCGTCGCCATCGTCAAGTTTCTTGTCGGCTGGCTCGGCAACAGCAAGTGGAGCAGCTTCGATGCGATGCTCAACCGCTACACCCCGATTGCCGTTGACATCCAGTGGCTGCTCGGCCTGATCGTCTGGGTTCTTGCCACCTGGTGGAGCAACGGCGACCGCGCCCGCGCGTTCGAGCACCCCATCATGATGACTCTCGCAGTTGTGGCCGTGCACATCTTGTCGGCACGCGTCAAGAAGGCGAGCACCGACAAAGGCAAGTTCCAGGCAGCCTTCTGGGCCTATCTGATCACCACAGTCCTCATCGCCCTGGGGCTCTTCGTCATCCTCGGTAGCTGGAATCTCTTCGGCTAAGACGCGCTATGGGCGGGATCGGCGTGGATCCACGCCGGTCCCGTATTTGTGCACATGATAGACACGACCAGGGAAGCCGACGTGCCTGCGATTGAGGCACGCGCACTCGTCAAGAGTTACAGCAGCGGCGATGGCGTTGTCCATGCCGTGCGGGGGCTTGACCTCACCGTTGCCCAGGGTGAGATCTACGCGCTGCTTGGGCCTAACGGCGCGGGCAAAACGACCACCATCTCCATGCTCACCACGCTGCTTCTGCCCACAAGCGGCACGGCGCGCGTGGCCGGCTTTGATGTGGTGGCCGAGGCCGCCGCCGTGCGCCGCCGCATTGGCGTCACCTTTCAGGAAGTTGTGCTCGACCAGGATCTCACCGGCCGCCAGGTGCTGGATTTTCACGCGCAGCTCTATGGTCTGAACAAGGCGCAGCGGCTGGCGAAGATCGATGAACTGGCCGCGCTCGTGGAACTGACCGATGTGCTCGACCGCAAGTCGGCGCGCTATTCCGGTGGCATGAAGCGCCGGCTTGAACTGGCGCGCGGCCTTATGACGGAGCCGGCCATCCTCTTCCTCGACGAACCCACGCAGGGGCTGGACCCGCAGAACCGCGCTGGAATCTGGCGCTACGTACGCCAACTGCGGGCCGAGCGAGGCATCACGCTGCTGCTCACCACCCACTCCATGGACGAGGCGGAAGAGCTTGCAGACCGCGTCGGAATCATCGATCAGGGAAAACTCGTCGTCGAAGGCAGCCTCGATACTTTGGTGCGCAGCATGGGTGCGGATGTGATTGCTCTGCACGGCGGCGGCGCGCCTGATGCGCTGGTGGCGCGTCTGCAGGCGCTGCCCTTCGTGCAGCAGGTCAAACAGGTGCTGGCGAGCCAAGACGAAGTCGCAGACGGGCAGCGCGACCGTGCGCCGCACATCTTGCATGTGGGGGTGGATGCAGGTGACCGCCGCCTCGCCGAGGTGGTGACACTGGCCGCATCCAGCGACTTCCAGATTCGCTCGGTGCAGGTCGCGCGGCCGTCGCTGGCCGATGTCTTCCTTGCGCATACCGGCCACGCCCTGCGCGACAGGCTTGAGGATTGAGAAGGCGCGTAGCGCTCCGATCTTGACGCAAGGTCGCGAGGACGCCAGGAAACGCAAGGAAGGACGCTAGGCACTGCAACAACGGAAATGGCCGTTGCAGTGCCTAGCGTCCTTCCTTGCGTTTCCTGGCGTCCTCGCGACCTTGAGTCAAATATGCCCGGCAGCGCTCGGGCCTACTTCACAAAATCGCGCAGCACCTGCTCGAGGGTCGGCTCGCCAATCTCCTGCAGTTCGTAACGCACGCGCAGGGCCGGCTTGTCGAACTTGACCAGGCGTCGCAGGTCAATCGGCGTGGCAATCAGCACCACGTCGTGCGGTGTGTTGCGGATTGTGGCCTCGAGGTCGGCCACCTGCTGGGCGCCATAGCCCATCGCAGGCAGCACCGTGCCCGTGTTGGGGTACTTGGCAAATGTTTCGGCCAGCGCGCCAATGGCATAGGGGCGCGTGTCCACAATTTCGGCTGCACCCAGCTTGCGCGCGGCCACCCAGCCCGCGCCAATCTTCATCTCGCCATGGGTCAGCGTGGGGCCGTCCTCAATCACCAGCACGCGCTTGCCCTTCACCTCCGCGCCTGTCTCCACGGTAATAGGGCTGGCGGCGTCGATGTAGATCGCGTCGGGGTTGAGCGCCACAGCCGTGTTGCGCGCCAGCTCGATTTGGTCGAGCGAGGCCGAGTCAATCTTGTTGAGCACGATGACGTCGGCGTTGCGCACGTTAAGTTCGCCGGGGTAGTAGTGAATGGCGTGGTCGGCGCGCAGCGTGTCCACCACGGTAATCAGCAGGTCGGGCTTGTAGAAGGGGAGGTCATTGTTGCCGCCATCCCAGATGATGATGTCGGCCTCCTTCTCGGCCTCGCGCAAGATGGCCTCGTAGTCGACGCCGGCGTAGATGACACCGCCTGCGACCACATGCGGTTCGTATTCCTCGCGCTCCTCAATCGTCACATCGTGCAATTCCATATCGTCCATCGTGGCAAAGCGCTGCACGGCCTGCTTGGCAAGGTCGCCATAGGGCATGGGGTGGCGCACGGCCACCACGCGTTTGCCCATCGCGCGCAGGATGCCCACGACAAGGCGGCTGGTTTGGCTCTTGCCCGCGCCCGTGCGCGAGGCGCAAATGGCAATTACAGGCTTGGTGGACTTGACCATTGTGTGCTCGGGGCCGAGGAGCATGAAGTCGGCGCCCACGGCCATCGCGCGCACGCCCGTGCGCATCACGTGCTCGTAAGTCACGTCGCTGTAGGCGAAGACGGCCAGGTCGGCGCCTGTCTCGCGCAGGACGCGCTCGAGGTCCGCCTCGGTCTCAATGGGGATGCCTGCGGGGTAGAGCGAGCCGGCGAGCGCAGCGGGGTAGCGTCGCCCATCAATATTGGGGATTTGTGTGGCCGTAAAGGCCATCACCTGATACGCATCGTTGTCGCGAAAGAAGACATTGAAATTGTGAAAGTCGCGCCCGGCGGCGCCCATAATCACAACCTTGCGTGGCTTTTGCTGCGTCATTGCAGCCTCCTTTGGGAATGGTGATGCATAGAAGATTGACAATCATTACGAAGAAGTTGCTGGACCTGCGAAATCAGTGCGCCTGCTATTGGCCTGGCGCGGGCGGCCGGTTCGCGCCAGGCCATGCGCCGGGCGTCTCGCCCAGCGGGAGGACGAGAACGGTCTCCTCCTTGAAGAGCGTGAGGCCGCGCGCCTGGTAATTGGTTAACGCCAAGGGGTGATCGAGCGAGCAGGTGTGCACCCAAACGCGTCGCGCACCCTTTGCCCAGCCGCGCGCAATGGCATGCGTGAGCAGGCGGCCGCCAACACCCTTGCCGATGAACTGGGGCAGCAACCCGAAGTAGCAGATTTCGACGCTGCCTCCCTCCTGTGGCTCAAGTTCATAGTAGCCGGCAGGCGTGCCGAAGAGATAGGCCACCCATGTCTCGTAGCCGGGCTGGCCAATCGTCCGCATCCAGCGTGCGTAGTCCCATGTCAGCCGATCGCGCCACTGCCAATCGCCCCCCACGGCCGTATAGAGAAATCTCCCGAACTCGGGGGAAGGCAATTTGGCTTCGATGATCTCCAGCCCGGCCGGCGTTGCCGTGCTGGGGCGCAGATTGGCCGGGTCCACCATTTCCAGGTGATAAACGGTCACTGGCTCGTAGGCATCACTCATAAGGAAGCAAGAACAAATCCAAGGCTCAGCAGAATGGAGAAGATGAGGCTCAAACGGGCGGCGCCGGCAAGCGTTTGGTTGAGCGCGCGGCCGCGCTGCGTGCGGACGTCACGAATCAGCCGCCACGCCAGCGGCAGGCTTGTGAAAGGCAACAGCAGCCAGAGCGAATCCAGCGCGAGCACGACGGCGGCCGCATAGGCCAGGGCCAGCAGCGCCATGTACTCGACGCGGGCGCCCTGCTCGCCCAGCAGCACGGCCAGCGTGCGTTTGTTCGCCTGCGCATCGGTCGCGCGGTCGCGAATATTGTTCACGACCAGCACGCCTGTAATCAGCGCGCCCACCGGCACAGACGCCAGCCACACTTGCGGCGTGACCGTGAGCGCCTGCACATAGTATGTGCCAGCGACCGCTGCAACGCCAAAGAACAGAAAGACGAAGAACTCGCCCAGTCCGTAGTAGCCATAGGGCAGCGGGCCGCCCGAGTAGAGCAGCGCCGCCACAATCGCCGACGCGCCCAGCGCCAGGATCGGCCAGCCACCCACGGTTATCAAATAGAGGCCAACCAGCGCGGCCATGCCAAAGACAGCCACCATGCCCCAGCGCACCTCTGCGGGCGAGAGCAGCCCGCCGGCCGTTACGCGTGTGGGGCCAATGCGCTCGTGTGTGTCCGCCCCCTTGAAGAAGTCAAAGTAGTCGTTGGCAAAATTGCTGCCAATTTGCAGCAGCAGCGCGTCGGCCAGCGCCGCGAGCATGGGCCAGAGTGCGAAGTGACCGTCGGCATAGGCAAGCGCTGTGCCAACAAGCACGGGGCCTACCGCCGCTGGCAACGTCTTGGGGCGCGCCGCCAGCAGCCAGATTTGCGTTTGGGAGGGAGGAGAGGTGAGCATGGCGTTTGACGATTGATGGTTGATGGTTGATGGTAGACGATTGATGGTTGATGGTAGACGCTTGATGGTTGACTACTACTTAACTGCTTGCGCACTGCTACGTCGCGGCAATAACTCGAGTCCTCACTCTCCAATCATCAATCTTCAATCATCAATCGTCGCGATTCCGGATGCGTCAGCGGCGCGCCGTCTGTTGCCATCCAGCCAACAACGCACGCACATCGGCGCGGGCGGAGACAAGTTCGAGCGCCTCGCGCGCCACGTTACGTCGGGCAGAGTCGCTCACCAGGCCAAGGGTGCGCACCGTCTCGCCGAGCAGTGCGTCGTCCCCCAAGGCCACAAGCGCCAGCAGCAGGTAGTGCGCGAGCTCCAGTGGCGCGTGCCGCACCTCGCCCATAAGGAACTCGACCGCCTGCGGGCCATCGCGGTGACGCAAGAGCAGGTCATAGAGCCCCAGACGCGCGGCGGGCGCAGCCTTATCGCCGAAACGCTCGATGACAAGTGGCAGCAGTGCCGGCGGCAGTCGTGTCAGGCCGCGCAGGCATTCGCCAACGATGTCTGCGCGGCTGCCCTCGCCCTGTGCGCGTTGCACATCGGTCGCGTATTGGTAGAGGGGAATCTGGTCGCCACAGAGTGCCAGGGCCTTGGCTGCGGTCAGCGCCGGCTCGCCTGAGTTGGGATCCGTGCGGGCATCCACCAGCAGGCGCGCGGCTTCGAGGCGAGCCAGCGTTTCATCCACATCGACCAGAGCCGCGAGCGCCGTCGAACGCAGGAGCGCGCCCTCTTCGGCAAAGCTGGGCGGCGGGAATTCATAGGTGGCGCACGCGCGCAGCAGCAGCGGCTCGTCATCCTGGCGAGCCACGCGTTGCAGCGCGCGCACGATGTCGGCGCGTACATAGCCGCCATAATCATATGCGCCGCCCTTGCGCGCGTAGTGGTCAAACAGATCCGCAAGCAGCGGGCGCGCGACGTCGCTTGGCGTCCGCGCCAGCACGCCCAGGGCGCTGCGCAATGTGTCGCGGCGCGTTTTGGGTGTGAGCAGCGCAACGGCGTATTCGGCGCGCGCCGCGCCCTCGAGCACCGCCAACTGCGCAGCCGCCGGATCCGGCGCCTGCTTCTTCATGGCAGACGGCACTTCAATACTCACCCTTCAGCGCCCGCTTGAGGTCGCGATCGCTGTCGCGCTCGGCAATCGAGTGGCGCTTGTCGTGCAACTGCTTGCCACGCGCCAGCGCAATCTCCACCTTGGCCCTGCCCCGCTCATTGATGTAGACGCGCAGCGGCACAATCGTCCAGTTGCGCTGCGTGGCCTTGGCGTGCAGCAGGCGGATTTCCTGTTTGTGCAGCAGCAGCTTGCGTGGCCGCACCTCGGGGTGATTGAAGCGATTGCCTTCCACATATTGGGCTATGTGCACATTGTTCAGGTACGCCTCGCCATCCTTCACCAGCACGAAGCCCTCCTGAATGCTCGCCTTGCCGGCGCGCAAGGACTTGATCTCCGTGCCGGTGAGCACGACGCCCGCCTCGAAGGTCTCCTCAATAAAGTATTCAAAGCGCGCCTTGCGGTTGGATGCAACCGTGCGCGGCCCGAACTTGCCCTTTTCTGCACTGTTTGCCATTACATTACCTGTTCCAGCCGTATTTCCGTCTCTACCGTGATACCGCTATGCAACCCAAATCTCTTGTTAGGGAACGGTGATGCGTTCCCTGTTCCGGAGGAATCACTTTAGGGAAGCGCGGCTTCTTCTGCGATGCGCGTCTGCAACTCCTGCAGCGCGCGGTCGCGCTGGGGATCGCCGACGGCGGCGCGTTCGCCATCCGTGAATGCCACAAGGACATCGGGCGTCAAACCCGTTCCGTCAATCGTGCGGTCGTTAGGCGTATACCAGCGCGCAATCGTCACGCGCATGATGCTGCCGTCGCTCAGCGTCTGGGGGATCTGCACGCTGCCTTTGCCAAAGGTGGTTGCGCCAACCAGCGTGGCGCGTCCAGCGTCCTGAAGCGCGCCGGCAACAATTTCGCTGGCGCTGGCGCTGCCCTCGTCCACGAGCAGCACAAGGGGCAGCGCCGTAGTCACCGGATCGCCGCTGCTGCGGTAAACTTCCTCCGCACCGTCCTTGAAGCGCTCGTTGAGCACAACCGCGTCGCCCACAAAGAGGCTTGTCACCTTGACGGCCTCACGCAGCAGGCCACCGGCGTTGCCGCGCAGGTCAAGGATGATTCCCTTCGCGCCGCGCGCCACTGCGTCCTCCACCGCCTGCTTGGTCAGCGCACCCGCATTCTCGTTGAATGTGTAGAGGCGGATGTAGCCGATTTCACCCTCGGCGCCCAGTGCCTCAGTCGTCACTGTGGGAGACTCGATGGTCGCACGCTCGACCTTGACGTCGAATGGCGCGGAGGCGGCTTCGCCCTCTGCGGGCGGACGCAGGATCGTCAGCGTGGCCGTTGAACCGCGCGCCCCGCGAATCCTGGCAACCGCGCTTGTGAGCTCGGTGCCTACCACGCTTTCGCCGTCAATGGCCAGAATCAGATCGCCGCGCCGCAGTCCGGCATTCCACGCGGGCTGGTTCTCGAAAGGCTCGACAATGCGCACAGTGTCGGCATCATCGTCCCAATCCACCCGTGCGCCAATGCCCTCAAAACTGCCCTGGATATTGGTGCGAAATACGTTGGCTTCGTCGGGCGTGAGGAACGAGGTATTGGGATCACCAAGCTGACCCACCACGCCCCGAATGGCGTCATACGTGCCCGCCTTGCCGTCAGGCAGATCGCCGTAGAAGTTTTCGTAGAGGACGTCCATAGCCTCCCAGAAGGTAGCGAAGTTCGCCTCAAGGTCGGCGCGTTGTACAGTGTCGCCTGCCTCTGTGGCGATGGCTGCCGCCGCGACGCGCCCACTGTTGGAGAGGCGGCCAAAGCCAAAGCCGACGCCTGCGCCCAGCGCAAAGACCACAATCAGCGCCAGAAGGCCGAGCAGCGCATAGAGGAGCGGGGTTGCATAACGCTCGCCCCAGGTGCGCGGAACGGCGCTCTCTGCACCGAGGGCGGCGCCGCTTCTTGTAGGTTGGCGCGAGTTATCCTGCATGATGTCGGCTTGTTCCTCGGCTACACGTATGCGTCTCCCGATTGTACCACAGGGTATGCCGGCGGCTTTGGGTTGCGGCCAGGCATACACCCTCGTCCGCTGGCTGCGTCATGGTATGCTACCCGCGGCTCGGCTCTCGCAGACCGGTGCCCAGCAGCCGAAACGCACACATGCCACCCAAACCGTCCCTTGCCCAAGCCGGGCACTCTCCATCGCCCGCCGAAAGACGCGCCGCCACTGCGCGCCTGACCGACGCCGAACGCGTCGATGCGTTAACCGAAGTCAATCTCGATGACCTGGTTGAGGCGCTGGGCATCGCGCAGCAGCCGCTGTGGGCCGATGCAGCGCGCCGCATGGCGCGTGCGCACGCGCGCGCATTTGCCCAGCGCGTGCTCGCGATGGACGGTGCCGTGGGCGAACTGGGGCTTGGCGAAGGCTCGGCATGGGGGTTGGGCGCGCTTTCAACTACGCTCACGGTTGTGAACCGTGCGGGCGTCCCCAACTACGGCCCGCTACTCTTTGTGGCCAACCATCCGGGCATGACCGACACAATTGCGCTCTTCGCCGCGATTGCACGCGCCGACTTGCGCACAATTGCCGCCCACCGCGCCTTTCTTGCGCTTCTGCCCAACTTCTCAGCATCGCTGATTTGGGTGGATGATGTGGCTATGGGCAGCCCCGGGGCTTTGCGCGCGGCCGTGCACCACTTGCGTGCCGGCGGCGCACTGCTCACTTTTCCCGGCGGGCAGATTGAGCCGGACCCCGCCGTTCACGCCGGCCTCGCCGACGCGCTCTCCACCTGGAAGCGCAGCCTTGACCTCCTTGTGCGCCTTGCCCCCGCAGTGCACATTGTGCCCGTGCTCGTCAGCGGTGTGATTTCCGCCCAGGCGGCGCGCAGCCCGCTGCGCAACCTGCGGCGCAGTCGCGCCGGGCGCGACCACCTGAGCGCGATGCTGCAACTTGGCATCCCCGCGTGGCGCGCGGTCTCCGCCGAGGTGCGCTTCGGCCCGCCCCTGCCCGCAGCAGCACTGGCGCATGACGGCATTTCCTCCCCGGCAACCACGGCCGCCATCGAAATGTTGCGCACATTGCTCACTCAGCGCGACGTTGCGCCGGATCAATCTGCACGCTGTGCTCCTGTTACTTAGCAGCAAGCGCACGTCTTGGCCTGTCGCCCGATGAATGGACTTCGTGTACAATTGAGGCTGCTCATGCACGTGCGCGCCGGCTGCGCACAGTGCAGTGTGGCGTACGTCCCGAGTCATTACCGGCGTTATTGGCAGTCCACTTCAGAGACCGGGTCTGCATCGATTATTCATCATCACCTGCCATCGCAGTCAACATCGTGAACAACCGGATTCAAGGAGTGATCAATGCTTGACAACATTCTGCTGGGTACATTGGGAGTCCTTGTGGGATTGGTCGTCACCTTCTACGGCTACGCCATTTTTCGCATGATCTTGCCCGTACTCGGGCTCTTCTACGGCTTCATCCTGGGCAGATCCTTCTTCCCCGACGGCCGGTGGCAGGGCTGGGCGCTGGGCATCGTGTTCGCCATTGCACTTGCCGCCCTTGCCTACGCCTACTGGAGCGCGCTGATGACCGTTGGCGGCGCCTTCATCGGCTTCAGCCTTGGCTACATGTTTGGCGATTGGCTTGTCCTTCCCAGTTGGGTCAACGCGATGATCGGCATCATACTGGGGGCCGGTTTCGCGCTTCTCTATTTCTTCTTCAAGGACTTGATGGTGATGGTGTGGACGGCCTTTGCGGGCGCCGGCATCATCTTCGCCGGCCTTGCCTTCTTCTGGCCGACCGTACTGGGCTGGCTGGGCAATTCCTCCAATTGGCTAACCTTTATCCTCACGCTGGTCGTCGGCGCCATCGGCGCCATTGCGCAGATGTTCATCTTCAGCGGCCTTGCGTACTACAGCGCGCCGCCCGCAGGTGGCCCGCCCTATATGGGCGCACCGGCGTCGCGCGCTTCCTAAACCGAAACCGTTATGGGCTTCACATTTTTCTACGCAAGGGCGCAAGGTGCGCGAGGACGCAAGGAAAAACAAAAGCAGGAAATGGCCGTGATTTTCCGTCCGGCGCCTCTGGACGACAATCAAAGAGCATGATGGTGTTCCTGGTTTTGCTTTTCCTTGCGTCTTCGCGCACCTTGCGCCCTTGCGTTGAAAACGCGGCTTTCGCCTCGGCATCGGTTTAGTTCGCAGCGCGCGTACTCTCGACTTTGCACATAGTGGGCCGCCCGAGACTTTGGGCGGCCCATTGCGATCCTTGCCATGCCCGGCGGAACAAAGAGTGCGCAGGCGCGCAGCGTTTGGTAGTTTGCCCCCCATTGCGTGTAGGATTGAGCGTCGATCAAAGCATCAATCATCCACGCAAGAACGTGGCAGCCCAGCGGGTATGCCTTTTCCGGAGGTGCGGCAGCACATGAGCACAAAAGTCATCTATTCCATGGTGGGCGTAGGCAAGAACTACCCGCCCAACAAGCAGGTCCTGCGCGACATCAGCCTCTCTTACTTCCACGGGGCCAAGATTGGCGTCATCGGCCTCAACGGTTCGGGCAAGAGCACGCTGCTGCGCATCATGGCCGGCGTCGAAACAGAACACAATGGCGAAACAATGTTGTCGCCCGGCTATACGGTGGGCTATCTCGAGCAGGAGCCGCAGCTTGACAACGCCAAGACTGTGCGTGAGGTCGTCGAGGAAGGCGTGCACGAGGTGGTCGACGCGCTGCGCGAGTTTGACGAAATCAACATGCGGTTTGGCGAGGATCTGACCGCCGATGAAATGGATGTGCTGCTTGCCCGCCAGGCCGAGGTGCAGGATATCCTCGATTCTCTGAACGCGTGGGACCTCGACAGCCGCCTTGAACTGGCGATGGACGCGCTGCGCTGTCCGCCGGGCGATACGCAAGTCGCCGTCCTCTCCGGCGGCGAGCGGCGGCGCGTGGCGCTCTGCCGCCTGCTGCTCAAGGAGCCCGACATCCTGCTGCTCGACGAGCCGACCAACCACCTCGATGCCGAGTCGGTGGGCTGGCTCGAGAAGCATCTCCAGCAGTACGCGGGCACGGTGATTGCCGTTACCCACGATCGTTACTTCCTGGACAATGTGGCCGGGTGGATTCTTGAACTTGACCGTGGCTACGGCATCCCCTGGAAGGGCAACTATTCGTCTTGGCTGGAGCAGAAGCACCAACGGCTGGCGCTTGAGGAGAAGCAGGAGCAGACGCGCCAGAAGACGCTGCAGCGCGAACTCGACTGGCTGCACATGACGCCGCGTGCGCGCGAAACCAAGCGCAAGGCGCGCATCAACGCCTATAACGACCTGCTGCAGGCAAACAAGGAGCGCGCCAACGAGGACCGCGAAATCTACATTCCGCCCGGCCCCCGTCTGGGCGATGTGGTCATTCGCGCCGCCGCAGTCTCCAAGGCCTATGGTGACAACCTGCTCTATGAGAATCTCAACATCGACGTGCCCGCCGGTGCGATTGTGGGCATCATTGGCCCCAACGGCGCGGGCAAAACCACCCTCTTCCGCATGATTGTGGGGCAGGAGCAGCCCGACAGCGGCGTGGTGACCGTTGGCAGCACGGTGAAGCTGGCCTATGTGGACCAATCGCGCGATACGCTCGACGGCAGCAAGACGGTGTGGGAGGAGATTTCCGAGGGCAACGAACAGCTTGTGCTGGGCGACCGCACCATGAATTCGCGCCAATTTGTCGGGCGCTTCAACTTCATCGGCCCGGACCAGCAGAAACGCGTCGCTTCGCTCTCGGGCGGCGAACGCAACCGCGTGCACCTGGCCAAGATGCTCAAGTCTGGCGCCAATGTGATTCTGTTGGACGAACCGAGCAATGACCTGGATGTGAACACGCTGCGGGCGCTTGAGGATGCGCTGGAAGGCTTTGCGGGCTGCGTGCTGGTCATCACGCATGACCGCTGGTTCCTCGACCGCATCGCCACACACATCCTCGCCTTCGAGGGTGAAAGTGAGGCATTCTGGTATCCCGGCAACTTCTCGGAATACGAGGAGGACAAGCTGCGCCGCCTCGGTCCCAGCGCCGACCGCCCCCATCGCATTACGTATCGCAAGCTGCGGCGCGATTGACAACAATTGATGACTGATGATTGAGTATTGACGACTCGCCGGATGCTGCGGCGAGTCGTCAATATTCAGTCATCAGTCATCAATTGTTGTTGTCAAATCGTACCGCGCACCACCGGGTCACTTGTCGGCGCGGCGCTGCCACCGGCGGGCTCCATGGTGATGCCCACACCGTCCAATGATTCGAGCGGCATGGGGCTTTCAAACATGACCATGCCCGAACCCTTGTCGTCCACGTAGAACATGCCGCCGCTCATCCTGTCTTCGCCGTGCAGCAGCCAGACCTGATATACCTCCCCAGGCTTTAGCGGCGGGAACGCCTCAGCCATGACCATACCCGAGCTTTCGCCTGGTTTCCAGATGACCATGGCGTGCGTACTGGCGTCAGGCGCGGCGTCGCCGGCAGGCAGCAAGACGGTCTCGGCCTGGCCCATGGCCAATGCAGCGATCATGCTGTCGTACTCAGCAATTTCGGCTTCGGCCGCTGCGCGCGCCGCCGCGGCCGAAGCCTGCAAACTCTCTGCTTCGATTTGCGCCACGCGCAATTGGCGCGCCTGCAGACCCCACCACAAATTTGTGACGACCAGCAGCGCCAGCGCCGCGCCTGCCAACGCCCACGCAGGACGCGTGGCAGGTGCAATCCAGCGCCGCCAGCCCTGTGGCGCGACGGGCCGCCGGGCTGTGGATGCAGCAGCCGGCGCGCGCTGCGTTTGCGCGAAGAGGACAGGCGCGAGCGGCGGCTGGGTTGCGGCGCGCAGGCGCGCCTCGAGGGCAGGTGGCGGCAATACAGGCTGCGCGCCGTAAAGCAGCGCGTTCCGCAGCGGACGGTAGGCAGCGAGTTCCGCCGCCGCCGCCGGGTCGCGCCCGATCAGTTCCTCAATCGCGGCGGCCTCGTCGCTGTCAGTCGCGCCCAACGCGTGCGCGGGAATCAGTGCCCGCAGCGCGGCGTCGCGTGCTGTGCGATTTGTTGCTTCGTCATCCTGCAGGCTGTCGTTCCAGCCGGGTCCTTCGCTCACGTTCACTCCATTGAGGCAATTGCCGCGCTGCATCGGGGATCAGCAGCGCACGTATCCCTCACCTGTATAACGCATGCGCGCATCATGCCGGATTGCACAAGCGCATTTCAGTCACCGTTCCTGCTCTGCCTCTTCCCACAGGGCGCGCAACTGCATGATGGCCGCGCGCAAGCGCGTCTTCACGGTGCCCAGCGGCATGTTGAGCAAGGCCGCCAATTCAGTGTGCGTGTGTCCCTTGTAGTAGGCGAGGTCAATCAACTGCTGCTGCTCGTGCCCAAGCGCGGCGATGAGCGCGCGCATATCGTGGCCGGTGGCCCACAACGGCGCATCCATAGGCGAAGGCGCACCCTGCAACTCGCTCGCTTCGAGTTCGGATGCTGTGGGCTCGGACCGACGATGACGCTGCTCGCGACGCAGGCGATCAATGGCTGCATTGCGCGCCGTCGTCATCAACCAGCCGGCGAAGCGTCCCAGCGCCGGATCCCACTTCTCGGGCTGCTGCCACACTTTGAGGAAGACGTCCTGCGTCACCTCCTCGGCAAGGGGCTGCAGACCGAGCACGCGCAGCGTCAGGCCGTAGACCGCCGCGCCGTAGCGCGCGTAGAGCGCCAGAAAGGCACTCTGGCTGCCCTGGCGGATTTGGCGCAACAGTTCTTCATCTGTTTCGGGCGCAGGTGCGCGGGGCGGGAACACGGCGCGTCTCTTCCGGGCGGCGGCAGGCTACGGGGAGTCTAGCACGCGCTGCGCCGCGCGACAACCACCGGTTTGGCACACAAGCCGGCGCTACTCAATTTCGTCGAGCGCAACGTTGAGCATGCGCAAATTCACCTGCGTGTCGCCACCGAATGCGAAGTGCTCGGTATATTGCGCCACCAGGGCGAGCACAGTGGCGGTGGGCAGGCCGCGCGACATTGCCACGCGCGGCGCCTGGGCAAGCGCCTGTTCCAGTGAAATCGAGCGGTTGGCTGAGTGGGTGGGGAAGATGGTCGCAGACGAAACGGGGTCGGTTGACGCGAGCCCCCGCTGCACGCGCAACGTGGCTGCCTGTTGCGCAAACTGGCGATTGACGGCGGCGCTAGGCTGCATGCCCAACTGCGGGCTGCTTTGGGATGCAACCGTCACAAAGTAGCGTGGCTGCCCCGCGACTAATTCAGGCGCATACTCAATCCGGGGTGCAGCAACGGCATTGCGCACGAAGGCTGTGGCAAGGAGAAGCGCGATGAGGGCCAGGGTGAGCAGGACGCTGCGATGCGTGGTCATTGTGTCCTCCTGGAAAGTGTGGCTGTTGTCAATCATGACGCAGGCGCAGCGCAAACGATACGCCGACGCGCACCACCCGCCGAAGCCTCGTTTTGCAGCGCGCGGTTTCGGTTTTGCATTGCGCCGCGGGTACACTACACCTATGGCCGCAAAGAAACTGCAGGGGCAGGTGGCAATCGTATCGGGCGCGGGGCGCGGCATCGGCGCGGCCACGGCGCGGCTGCTGGCGCAGGCCGGCGCTGCCGTCGTGCTGACCGCGCGCGGGTCTGAGGAGATCGAATCCGTGGCCACGTCGATACGCGCGGAGGATCTGCGTGCGCTTGCCATTCCTGCGGACGTCACCGACGTTGAGCAACTGGAGGCGGTGGTTCAGGGCGCGCTCGACGAGTTTGGACGCGTTGACATCCTCGTCAACAATGCCGCCGTCATCTGGCCGCTGGAGCCGATCTTCGATGTGGACCCCGACGAGTGGGCCTACACCATTCTCACCAATCTTGTGGGCCCCTTCAACCTCGTTCGTTACGTCCTCCCCTTCATGCTCGAACAGAGCTACGGCCGCATTGTGAATGTCAGCAGCAGCGCTGCGCAGAAGCCCATCGCCGGGGCCAGCGCCTACTGTGCCTCAAAGGCGGGGCTCGACATGCTCACCCGCACGCTTGCACTTGAAGTAACAGGCACACCTCTCACTGTCAACAGCTTTGACCCAGGTATGGTCGACACCGACATGCAGGCCGACATCCGCAGCGTGGACGCCGAGGACCTGGGCATCGACCTTTCGCTCTGGCACAAGGCCTACGATCAGGGCAAATTGCGCACACCCGCCTCTGTGGCGGCAGGCATTTACTGGCTGGTTGGCCCGTGGAGCCGCCACGAAAGTGGCCGCTTCTTCAGTTATGGTGATGCGAAGTGGCGCGAAATCGTTCAGGCGGCCGTAGGCTAACCCGCGCTTGCGTATACCGTACGGATTATGTCATTCACCCAGGCCTCACAGAACCCTCCTTCAATACTCATGTATGCGGCGCAGGATCGCCGCTGATATACGCTTTAGCTGGCGCATCGGTCTTGTCGCACCACACACCTTGATTATGCCTGCATTGGCAATCATGAAAGGACCATGGTCATGGCTGGTTTGCAGTCGTTTACGCGCAAGCACTTGACAACGCTGCTCTTGGTCCTGCTGGCGGGCGGTTTTGCAGTCCTGCTTGCAGAACTGCTTCTCTACAAGCACTTCGAGGGTCTGCAACTTGTGGGCTTGTTCAGCACAATTGTCGGACTTCTGGCTGCGCTGTGGGGTCTTGTTGCGAAGGGTGGCACACGGATTGCGCTGGCGGGTGTGATGGTGCTGCTTGCTGTCGCCGGCGTGATAGGTGTGCTTCAGCACAACGGAGGCGGTAGCGACGATGAGGCGGCGCGGCCGGCGGCTATCAGCGCAGCCGGCGCAAACGCGAATATCTCACTCGGCGCGCCGGGTGTGACGCAGGATAGCGACGAAGCGCCCGTGCCACAAGACGAGAGTGCGCGACCTGAGGGCGACGCCGGCACGCCACCGCCGCTTGCACCTTTGGGGCTGTCTGGGCTGGCGCTCATGGGCGCGGTCGTGCTCCTTGCCAAGCGCGACCCTAATGAGGCAGTTCGCGTGAAGTAGCCTGCGCGGCCCGTTCACCCGCACACGGAAGATCCAGATGGAGCACAGATGACGACGGCGAGTCCGTCGTTGTCTGCGCTCCGTTTTTGCTTTCTGTGTACCAGCAGCGCGCGATTAATGTGCGCCAGCGCACGCGCAAATGGCCCGAACGCACGCGCTTTGGTAGACTAGCGCGAGCCAATTGACCCACTCCCACGCTGCGGACGCAGATTGCGGCCCGCACTTCTACGATTCAGACCTACCCCACAAGCACAGACTGAAGGAGCAATCTTATGGCGTATTCCAAAATCAGCGTGCCCGCGGGCGCAAAGATCAGCCTGCAGGATGGCAAGCTGCAGGTGCCCGACAACCCCATCGTCGCCTTCATCGAGGGCGATGGCACCGGCGTAGACATCTGGGCGGCGAGCCGCCCCGTGCTCGACGCCGCCGTGGAAAAAGCCTACGGCGGCCGTCGCAAGATTGCGTGGATGGAAGTCTACGCGGGCGAGAAGGCCAATGAGGTCTACGGCGAGCCGATTTGGCTCCCCGAGGAGACGCTCACGGCCATCGACGAGTACATCGTCGCCATCAAGGGACCGCTCACCACGCCCATCGGTGGCGGCATTCGCAGCATCAACGTCGCACTGCGCCAGAAGCTTGACCTCTATGCGTGCGTGCGGCCGGTGCAGTATTTCACCGGCGTGCCCAGCCCCGTGAAACACCCCGAGGCCATCGACATGGTGATCTTCCGGGAAAATACGGAGGACATCTATGCAGGCATCGAGTGGGAAGCCTACACCGACGACGCCAAGAAGGTCATTGAGTTCCTGCAAAAAGAGATGGGCGTGAAAAAGATCCGTTTCCCGGCGACCTCCGGCATCGGCATCAAGCCGGTGTCGCGTGAAGGCACGGTGCGACTGGTGCGCAAGGCCATTCAGTATGCCATAGACAATAATCGTGATTCGGTCACCCTGGTGCACAAGGGCAATATCATGAAGTTCACCGAGGGCGCCTTCAAGAATTGGGGGTACGAACTCGCGAAGCAGGAATTTGGCGCGGTTGAGATCGACAAAGGTCCCTGGTGCAAAATCAAAAATCCCAAAACCGGTGCGGACATCCTCATCAAGGACAGCATCGCCGATGCCTTTTTGCAGGAAATCCTGCTGCGGCCTGAGGAGTTCGACGTGATCGCCACCCTCAACCTCAACGGCGACTACATCAGCGACGCGCTGGCGGCGCAGGTGGGCGGCATCGGCATTGCGCCCGGCGCAAATATCAACTACGAAACTGGGCGCGCCATCTTTGAGGCGACCCACGGCACGGCCCCCAAGTACGCCGGCCAGGACAAGGTGAACCCCTCGTCGGTGATCCTCAGTGGCGAGATGATGCTGCGCCACATGGGCTGGGGCGAGGCCGCCGACCTGATCCTGCACGCAATGGAAAAGGCTGTGAGCCACAAGGTTGTGACCTACGACTTCGCCCGTCTGATGGAAGGCGCGACTGAAGTCAAGTGCAGTGCCTTTGGCGAGGCGCTCATCGCAAACATGTAGCCTTATTTGACGAGCACGCGCGACGACCGCAACAGAGTTGAGCAAATGGGGGACGGTGCAGATTGCACTGTCCCCCATTTCATGTTGAGCATACGTTTCGCTGCCTGATTAGTGCTGCATCCTGCAAGTGAGACGGTCTTTCGTAGCGGCTGCTTTAGCTGCCGTACTGACCAATCGCACAGTGACAAAGACGAACGGCGGCTGAAGCCGCCGCTACGAATCCGCGACGTACTTGCAGGATGCAACAATTAGCCGGCGCTAATCGTGCTCGCTGGTCGCCGACGCGGGCACCCACACTCGCATGCTGCGCATGCCCCGGTTGCCCCACATGAAGTAGGGGATCGCCGTCAGTGGCACATTGTGCCCATCTTCATCAGCTGCGCCGCCATAGAGTTTCCGATAGAGGCCCCCCTCCCAGACTGCGCCGGGCATAACGCCTCTGACCTGGATACCGATGCCGCCTTGGGGCGACTGCAGGGGAACGAAGGTGAACTTCGCAAGCGTGTCCACCTGCACAGTCCCCAGGTCTACCTGGGCAGGCTGGTCGTGCGACTCAAAACAGTAGACCAGCGGGCCGGACTCGAGAGCTACGCAGCCGCGCACCGCATCTACCTGCGGATTCGGCGCCTTCCAGCCAACGAAACCCGTCATGTCCAGTGTGAGTTCATCGCCTGCCTGCCATGGGCGCTCAACCGTTATGTAGCCCGTTGAATCACGCTGGGTGACGACCTCTTCACCATTGATGGTTACGACAGCAACAACTGCCCAGGACGGCACGCGCAGCGTCAGGCTCCAGGGCGCGTCAGGGCACGCTTGCACGCGCACCGACACAGTGCCGCGCCACGGCAGGTCGCTCTGCATGGTTAGCGCGACCTCACCCACAGGCAGTGCAATGTGCAGGTCGGCATCGGCGTATTGGTGAATCTGGATCGCGTTGTCGCGCGTTGTCGCCAGATAGTGCTGCAGGCTGGCGTAAAGCCGCATGACGTTGGGTGGGCAGCAGGCGCAACTGTGCCACGCCGGGCGCTTAGGCTCGTCTCCCCCTTCACCTTCCGGGCCAGAGCGCACATAGCGCCCGCCGCGCACCTGCAGCGGATTCACGTAGAGGTAGCTCGCGCCGTCGCGGCCAGGGCTGGGCAGCACGCCGTTGTAGAGGGTGCGCTCAAAAAGGTCGGCATATTTGCTGTCGCCCGTCAACAGGAGCAGACGCCAGTTCCACATCAGGCTGGCGATTGCCGCGCAGGTCTCGCAGTAGCAGGTATCCGACGGGAGTTCGTAAGGGCCGCCGAAGGCCTCGCCGTCAAAGCGCGAGCCAAGGCCGCCCGTGATATACATCTTCGTCTCGGTCATGTCGTCCCAAAGCCTGTGCATCGCGTCGATCAGCGCCTGCTCGCCAGTCTCCATGTAAAGGTCGGTCGCGCCCGTGGTCAGGTAGATTTGGCGCACGGCGTGGCCGGCAACCTCGGTGGCGTCGCGCACAGGCACATGGTCCTGCTGGTAGATGGCGCCGTAGCCGGCGTGGCCGCGCATCCTGTTGCGGCCGCGCCTGTCAATGAAGAGCTGCGCCAGCTCAAGATGGCGCGGGTCGCGCGTGGTGCGATAGAGCTCGACCAGCGCCATCTCAACCTCCGGGTGGCCGCAGGTCTCATCGCGCTTGCCGGGGCCAAAGAGATCGTAGATGTGGTCTGCGCAGCGCAGCGCGACACGCATGAGCCGATCGTCGCCGACAGCGCGCTGGAATGCCACAGCTGCCTGGATGAGGTGACCGGCGCAGTACAACTCGTGACCATGGTCCAGGTCCGTCCACCGTGCCTCGAGCTTGCCTATCTGGAAGTAGGTGTCGAGGTAACCGTCGGTCATCTGCGCGTCCTCAATCAGCGCGACCAGCGTGTCCACATTAGCCTGCAATGCGGCATCCGGTGCGCGTCCCAGCTCCCAGGCGGCGGCCTCAAGCCACTTGTGGACATCGGAATCGGCGAACCAGAAGCCGGCGAACTCCCCCGTTTCCTGCCCGCCAGCAATGCGCAGATTGCGCAGCGCGTGCGTCGCCTCAAGCATGGCGTAGCCGTGGGGAATGCTGATTGTGCGGTTTGTCTGCTGCTGTCCACCCCAGAAGCCGCCGCTGATCTTCGCACTTTGCAGCGGCAGCGTGCGCAGCAGGCTTTGACGTGAGCGGCTGTTGTCGACCGGCCCCGCGCCGGGTGTGAACGTGCTCATTGTCTCTCGTTTCATGCCGGCCTGTTAGGATAGCCAATGCTGTTGCGCGCTTAAGATTGCTCCTGGCTGGGTAACGACGGCCAGCCTTCGTCATCCCAGGCAATGGACTCAATCCGCAACTTGAATGCGCCTGTGTTCTTGTGGTACGCGTGGTAAACAATCCAGTCGATGCCATCACCCTGCGGGCCATCGTCATTCATCAGCAGGCCATTGTGGCCCGGCCCCACCCATGTGCCATAGTCCGAAAGGATGCGCGTGCCGCCGCCCTCGAGCATGGGCACACCCTCGCGGTCCACATAAGGGCCGGTGATGGTGTCGCTGCGCCCTACGCGCACATTGTAGGTGCTGGCGGCGCCCATGCAGCAGTGGTCGTAGGAGGCGAAGAGATACCACCTGCCGTCATGCGGCACGATGAAGGCGCCCTCGAGCGAATCGTCGCCGTCGCGCGCGCGCGTGCGCTGGGCGATGTGGTGTATGGTCTCGTCACTCTCGAACAACATGCCCGTGGCGGCATCGATCCGGCGCATGTAGAGCCCCTGCCAGTAGGAGCCCCAGACGAGCCAGGGGTCGCCGCTTTCACTGAGCACCACGTTGGGATCATTTGCGTTCCAGGGCTCACCAATGTGCGACTGGAGAACGATGCCCTCGTCGACCCATTCGTAATCAGGGCTGTCAGGATTCAACGTGTTGTTTGTCGCAAGGCCAATCGCCGAGTTCTGCGAGCCCATTGAGGAGATGGCATAGTAAACGTGCCACTTGTCGTTGAAGTATGAGATGTCGGGCGCCCAGAAGTCCACGAAGTCATCGTTCACCCCTTGCGCCCACGCAGGATTCTTCTCGAAGATACGCCCCGACCATTCCCAGTTCACCAGGTCGGGCGACTTGAGGATAACTCCGCGCGCGCCGCTGTGGAAGAGGTAGTACATGTCGGCTTCATGCGCCAGCACAGGGTCGTGCACGCGCTGCGTGAAGCCCTGCGGCTCCAGCAAAACCGCAGCGGGGCGCTCTGCTTCAGTTGAAGTAACCGTAGTCGGCGGCGCTACTCCAACATCCTGGCTGATGCCCCCGAAAAGGAGCAACGCCAGCAGCCCCGCCAGCCAATACCAATTGCGCATCTGCTTACTCCTCAAGCAGTTCGAGCACGCCTGCAAAGAGCGTTTGCGCCACAGCGTTGGTCGCGAGCGTGTCGTCGTTCAACTTGAAGGTGGTAATTGCCACGCGTCCCCTGCCATAGGGCATGACCACAAGCAGCGAGGCTACCTTGTGCACCCAACCCACGGCCAGGCCGGCCCAACTGTGTTCGCGCTGCAACCATGGCTGCGGCGTAATCAGCACCGAATCGGGCATGATTGGGTTCCACTCCATCTCGAGGATCGGGCTGCCGGGCAGCGCCGCCAGCGGCCCCTGCTTGCGCACCCACGCAAAGGAGGTAGCCCAGTCGCCCTGCCATGAGGTTCCCTCGCGCGGGGCGATGCCGCCTGCGGGCAGTTGCACTGCGTCCGGGGCGCGGCTGGCGACCGCGTCGGTAATCAGCAGCAGACGCGCACCCTGTTGCACCATCGTCTCGATTGCCTGTGTGTAGGTGTGGGCCACGAGAATCTCGTCGGTTGCGCCGCCGCCGGCGCCCTCGCTCACTATATAACCCAGCGCACGCAGCGCCGCCGCCAGCGCCGCGTCATCGACCACGCGCAGGTGCGCGCCGGCCTCGAGTCGTGGCACGCACGCGATGTCCACCTGGTTCGTGGCGATCACGTTGCCTGCATCGTCGCGCCAATCGGCCGTCACCGTCACCATGCCCGGCTCGGCAAGGGTGACTGCAATCACACCGCTTGCGGCCGTGGCAGTGCCTTCCTGCGAACCTGCACGCCAGAGCACGCTGCCTTGTGCGGCCCGGCCGTCAGTCCCCTTGGTCTCCACCACAATCTCGATCAGGCTGCCCGGGTTGCCGCTCCATACCTTCGGGCGCAGCACCACCACGTCATCCTGATTGATCTGCTTGAGGACGGGGTCCAGGCCGTGCTTGACAGCGCGCTGCATGGTCAGCAGCCCGTTGCATTCCCAGTGCACATCCGACAGTTCGGTAACGATGTAACCGCCCACAGAATCGTGAAGGCGCATGGTGCTGATTTCGTAGTGCAGGCTGCGCGCCATGTGCGCTTGCGAATCGCGCGCAAAATCGGCATAGGAGTCATAGAGTTTGGAGAGGCCGCACGCCGCGTAGCGGTTTTCCACGCCATGGGGATAGACGATGCCGTCGCCCCAGTTGTGGCCGTTTTCCATCCACCACGCCTCCTTGCCCTGCTCCAGAATGGTGGCGGGGTCGGGGAGGCCCCAGTTGCCGAACTCGGAGACAATCAGGGGCAGGTCGGCGCGACGGTGCTGCGCGTAATCGCTGTGCCATGCCCAGTCGGCGCGTCCGGCAAAATCGGCCACCCACGCGTCCCACTCCTTGGCGTGGTCGGGAATGGCGCGGTACATGTGGAAATCATCCAGGTCGCCGGCGACATGCATGTTGTCGCAGCAGGCGGAGTTGTCCACAATCAGGCGTGTCGGGTCCAGCGCCCTGGCCTCGAAGTAGAAGTTGGCCAGCCACTGACGATGTTCGGGGTTGCGCCGCAGGTCGGTGCCCCAATTCTCGTTGATCAGCGTCCACGCGAATATCGAGGGATGGTTGCCGTCGCGCTCGATGATCGCGCGCAGCGTCGCCTTGGCGCGCGCCGAGGAAGCATCAGTGAGGAGCGCGTGATTGGGAATCTCCGTCCAGATCAACATGCCCAGCCGGTCGGCCACATCGTAGTAAGCGGGGTCCTCCACCTTGATGTGGATGCGCATGCAGTTGAAGCCGAGCGCCTTGAGTTTGTAGATCTGATCCTCAAGCAATTGCACGCTGGGCGGCGTGTAGATTGTTTCGGCATAGTAACCCTGGTCGAGCACGCCGCGCAGGTAGACCGGCTCACCATTGAGATAGATGCGGCCGTCGCGTGCCTCAATCGTGCGGAAGCCGCAGTTGTCGGTGACCGTATGGGTGACTGCGCCGTCGACAGCCAGTGCCACCGTCACGCTGTAGAGATTGGGTGCGTCCGGGCTCCAGAGTTGGGGATTGTCCACATGCGCAACGCCACTCCCCTCGGCATCGAGCATAGCCTCGGCCACGGCGCTGCCGTCGGGGCCGTGCACCGTCGCGCTGATCACGCTGTTGCCGAGCATGGCCCCCGTGAGCTGCGCGCTGATCGCGATCGAGCCGTCGGCCGGTTGGGGCGCCAGGTGCAGCGCGCGAATGTGCAGCCCGGGGCGCAACTCCAGCCACACGCTCTGCCAGAGGCCACCAATCGAGCCATACCAGCTCTGCTTGCCGTGGGGTACCTCGCTGAAGGGATAGGCGGGGTAGCGCCCGCGATCATCGCTGGCGAGTACGACCTTGACGACCAGCTCGTTCGTGCCCGGCTGCATCGCGCCGGTCACGTCAAACTCAAAGGGCGTGTAGCCTCCCTCGTGCTCGCCCACCTGCGCGCCGTTCACCCACACGGTGGCGTGGTAGCTGGCTGCGCCAAAGTGGAGAATGGCAACGCGGCCATCCAGCGCTGCGCCGGCGTCAAAGCGGCGGCGATACCATGCCACACCGTCGTACTCGCGCAGGTCTTCAAACTGCGCCTGCCAGGGCAGCGGCACGGTGGCAGTGCGCCATGTTGTTATCTGCGCGACGTCGCTGCCGTTGCCGGAGTCAATCTGAAAATCCCACGCGCCATCAAGAGTAATGCGCTCAACGTTCATCAGTCCGTCCGATCTTTTGTGTTCAGGGTGCGCTGCAAGCGGCACACAATTGGTTATCTCTGCAAAAGCGGCTTCGGGCATCTTTCACCCGAAGCCGCTTGTCAACGAACCATCACATCCAGCGCGAAAGACGCGGCGCGTACATGCAGCCCTAGGCGCTGGTCAGCACGGTTGTGAAGGACATGGGCGGCAGCGTAATCGTTGCCTTGCCATCTTGCACGGCTGGCGCTTCAATTTGCTGGGCGGTCAGGCGATTAGGCTCTTCCCAACTGTTGGCCAGCTTGGGGTCGTTGCCCGCCATCTGCCACACTTCGCCAATCGACGGAGCGCCATCCTGCCAGATGATCTCTGTCTCCAGCGTCTCGGTCTGGCTGCGGTTGACGATGAAGATTGCGCCTGCACCGCTCTCGGGGTCGTGGCTGGCCGAGACATCAAGCGCCGCCACGTCGCCATACTTCTGCGTCTCCACAGTGGGCGCATTCACCAGCACGTCGAGCGCGTTGCCGCGTGCGTTGTTGCTCACCAGCTTGAAGGCGTAATACGAAGGATGCTTGAGCAGGCCGTCGCTCCTGGTCCAGATCCACGAGATCACGTTGACAATCTGCGCGACGCAGGCGATCTTCAGCACGTTGCTCTTGCGCAGGAAGACATTGAGCCACTGCGCCACCACCAGCGCGTCCTCGAGGTTGTAGATTTCTTCGGCCAGATGGGGGCGCTCGCTCCAGCCACCTTCCACGGGGTCACCCTTGTACCAGACCTGCCACTCATCCCAAGAGAGGTAGACATCGTGATCGCTGCGCTTGAGCGCCTTGACGTAGCGCAACACGCCCTCGAGCGTGTCCACGTACTTCTCGAATGCTACGGCGCTGGCCAGAAAGCTGGCCGTGTCGTTGTCGCGGTTGCCGGCGTAGTAGTGAATGGAGAGGTAATCCACCTTCTCCCATGCGTGCTCGAGTGCGATGCGGTCCCACTCGGGGTAGGTCGGCATCATGTCGTTGGACGAGCCGCAAAGCACCGTTTCGATGCTGGGGTCAATCCACTTCATCATCTTGGCGGCCTCAAGCGCTTTGGCGCCGTAGGCGTGCGCATCCAGATGGCCGATTTGCCAGGGGCCGTCCATCTCGTTGCCCACGCACCAGTATTTGACGTTGTGGGGCTCGGGATAGCCATGCTTGGCGCGCAGGTCGGCGTAGTAGGTGCCGGTGGGCGCATTGCAGTACTCCACGAGGTCAGCCGCCGCCTGAATCCCGCCGGTGCCCATGTTGACGCCGAGCATGGGCGCTGTGCCCACTTCGCGGCACCACTCTATGAACTCGTTCGTGCCGAATTCATTGGTTTCGGTGGATTGCCACGCCAGTTCACGGCGGCGCGGGCGCTCCTCCTTGGGGCCAACCCCATCAAGCCAGTTGTAGCCGCTCAGGAAGTTGCCGCCGGGGTAGCGCACCGTGGTGTAGCCTTGCTCGCGCAGCGCCTCAATCACGTCCGTGCGAAAGCCCCGAGCGTCGGCATGGGGCGAGCCCGGGTCGTACATGCCTTCGTAGACACAACGGCCCATATGCTCGGCAAAGCCGCCGAAGAGCAGAGGCGAAATCGGCGCAATCGTGCGGGTGGAATCGAGAAAAATCTGTGCGGTCGATATGGACATGAATCATCCTGTCGTTTGCATGGGCGCGCGCTGCAGCGCACCTGCGCCTGATCGGCGTCTGATTGAACCGGCTAGAAATTCCCTTCTGCGGGCGCTATTGCCCCGCAAGCCCTGCAGTCGTGATGCCGGCGATGATCTTGCGCTGGAAGAAGCCGTAGAAAATCATGACGGGCACGGTGGCAATAAAGGCCGCAGCAAAAGCGAGGCCGCGCTGTACATAGCTGCCCTGCTGCAGCACCACGAGGCCAATCGGCAACGTGAGCTTCAACTGGTCCGAGAGGACAATCAGCGGCCAGAAGAGGTCGTTCCAGAGCGCCAGGAAGGAGAAGATGGCCAGCGCCACGAGCGCGCCGCGTACCAGTGGCAGGCATATCTGCCAGTAGATACGGAACTTGGAAGCACCGTCGACGCGCGCCGCATCCTCCAGATCGCTGGGTATCGAGTAGAAATGCTGTCGCAAGAGAAATATCCCTGTCACCGACGCCGCCGCCGGCCACCAGATCGCGTGGTAGGTGTTGAGCAGTTTCAGGTCGCGCAGGAGCAGAAAGGAAGGGATCAGCGTAATCGCGGCCGGGATCATGAGGCTGAAGAGCAGCAGCGAGAAGAGTGCGCTCTTGCCGGGAAACTGCAGGCGGGCGAAGGCATAGCCGCTGAGCGACGAGATGAACAAAATGACCACTGTGCCCACGCTGGCCACAAGCAGGCTGTTGGTAAACCAGCGCAGCATGGGAATCAGGGGGTCGGCGAAGATCTTGCGGAAGTTTTGCAGCGTAATCGGCTCAGGCAGCCACTTGATGGGCATCAAGTACTGGTCAGTCTCCGTCGTGAAAGCCATTGTGACCATGTACAGCAGGGGGATGAAGATGATTATGATCAACGGCGTGAGCACAAGCCACATGATCAGCGAGCGCTTGAGCATCTTGTTCATTCCTGTGCGTCTGTACGTTTGCGTGTCCTGGGTGAGGGTGGCCATGTCGATTCCTCCGGCCTAATACTCGGTGCGACTGCGCATCAACGTGAAGAGCAAGGCGGCCACCACAATCATAATCACCGCCAGCACCACCGATATGGTGGACGCGTAGCCAAAACGGAAGAACTTCCACGCCGTTTCATACAAGTATTGCACCACGGACCGTGAGCCATTGCCGGGGCCACCCGCCGTGATGATGTAGGGCTGGGCAAAGACCTGCATATGCGAAATGAACTGCGTGACCACCACGAAGAGCATGGTGGGCATGATGAGCGGCAACGTGATGTGGCGGAAGGAGCGCGCGGTGCCCGCACCGTCGATCTTGGCCGCCTCGTAAAGCGGTTCCGGGATATTGTGCAACCCTGCTATAAAGACCAGCATGGGGAAACCAAAGGTCCACCACACTGTGGTTACCGAGAGTGAGGGTATGACGAGATTTGGATTGCCCAGCCAGGAGATGCGGTCAATGCCAATTTCCGTCAGGAAATAGTTGATGATGCCAAGCTGCGTGTCCCAGATGCGGATGCCGATAATGCCCAGCACGGAGACAGAGAGAATCCCGGGGGCATAGAAAAGGACGCGCAGGAAGGAGCTGCCGGCGAAGCCATGCTTGAGTGCAGAGGCCACCAGCAGCGCCAAAATCACGTTGATCGTTACCGTTATCAACATGAACTGCGCAGTGTTGCCCAGCACCTCCCAGAAGACCTTGTCGTTCCATAGCGCCTGGTAGTTGGCGACGCCAATATACTTCTGGTCTTTGAGCATGATCTTCCAGTCAAACATGCTGATTTGCATGCCGCGGAAGATGGGGTAGAGCAGAAAGACGGAGAAGAGAAGCAGGTGGGGCAGGATGAAGAGGTAGTTGGGCAACTGCTTACGCAAATCGCGCCAGCGTCTGCTGGCGTCTGTTGCAGGGGCCGCTGCGGGCAATGTGGTTGAGGCCATGGTTCACTCCGCGTGAATGAACGATCCAAGGGGGTGCGCCCGACATGGGCGCACCCCCCAAGGAGCAGCGGTTCAAGTTACGGACGATCGAGGACTGCCTGAATCACGGCGTTGCCATCCTTGAGGGCCTGGGCGACGTCGGCGTCTGCGCTCGCGAGCGCATTACCAACCGCGGTTTCCCAAGCGGTCTGAATTTCGATGAAGTACTTGCTGGAGAAGTCGGTGCTGCCGATGGCGTTGAACTGCTCGGCGGCCTTGGCAACCGACGGGATTGCCTGAACTTCGGGCAGAGCCTGGACAGTCTTGAGGGCGGGAACCTGGCCGGAGGTCGCCCAGAAGGCGCCGTTCTCGACGAGGAACTTCATCATGGCTAGAGCTTCGGCCTTGCCCTTGTCATCAACACCCGTCGGAACGGACATGATGTGCGAGTCGAACTTCACGGCCTGGTTGCCATCGGGAGCGAGCGAGTTGACAAACGCAGTCTTGGTGACCGCAGCAATGTCCGGGTTGTCACGCATGAAGCCACCGGTCCAGGTGCCTTCCCACATGAAGGCGAGCTTGCTGTTCTTGTAGAGGTCGCCGGCCCACATCTTGCCCGGGACAGCCGGCGGCGCCACATAGTACTTGTACATCAGGTCGTGCCAGTACTGGACTGCGGCAATCGCTTCGGGGCTGTCAAGTGTGGCGGTCTTGCCGTCTGCGCTGATGACGGAAGCGCCGAACTGCCAGAAGGTGCTGGGCATCGTGAAGCGCGGCCAGGTGTATTCCATGCCCCAGACGTCAATATTGGCGGGGTCGAAGCCTTCGTCGGTCGGATGCTTGCCGTTGATGTCGGTCGTGATCTTCTGCGCCCATTCGAGGAACTCAGCGCCGTTTGCGGGCAGTTTCTCGGGGTCGAGGCCAGCGGCCTTGACCAGCTCTGCGTTGTACCACAACAGCCAACCATGGTTGTCAAAGGGGACAGCCATGATCTGGCCGTCTACCGTAATGCCCTGAATGAGCGCTTCGTTGAACGCATCGGAGCCGAGGCCTTCCTGCGTGTAGAACTCATCCATGGGCTGCATCAGGCCTTCGTTGGCCATCTGCGCAACTTCGGCTGCATGGAAGATGACCATGTCAGGCGGGCTGCCGGCGGCCACAGCGGTCGGATACTTCTGGAAGAAGAGGTCCCACGGAATCCCCTGCGCCTCGAAGCAGGCGTCCGGGTTGGCTTCGGCGTACTGCGCGAGCAGTTCGGAGAAGACCGCGCCGTCGGAGCCAGTCAGGCCGCTCCAGAGTTTCATGGGATCAGCACAGGCGCCAAAGGCGTTGACCACGGGGGTCGGCTCGGGCGTGGGCAGGCTGGGATCCAGCGTCGGCTCTTCTGCGACGGTGGCATCCGTGCCGGCGGCGGCGTCGGCGGGAGCGGCGTCGGCGGGGGCGGCGGCGGCGTCAGCGGCGGCAGGTTCGGCGGCGACGGGTTCGGCAGGGGCAGCCGGGGCTGCATCACCACCACCGCAAGCGCCAACAAGCAGCGCCAGAACCATCAGGATCAAGAACATTACGGACAACTTGCGCATGTGAATTTCTCCTTTTCGTACGTTGACATGACAAACAAAGACGATAGTGACCTGAACCAGTGTGGCAAAAGGGGTAATGCGACAGCAGACTGCTTGTTGAAAATCGCGGCAGGCGCCGCGTAGCAACCAAGTGGAGTTCGCAGAATGCAAAGCCTGCGGATTGAAGGTTCTGCGCGGTCAGGGGAGCGGGTCTCTAGCCCTCAAATGCCCAACTTGTCTACGCCGATGTGCGCTCAACAAAGCGGCATGGCACTTCGAAGCGCCGCCCCGGCCCGTCGTAGTCGCCCTCAAGCCGCTCGAAAAGGGCCTGGGCAAGCACCTGACCCATTTGTCCAGGATACTGGGCGATTGTCGTGATTTGCGGGCGCACCCATGTGGCGGCGGGGATGTCATCAAAGCCAATGATGGCCACATCATCAGGAACCGCAAGCCCACGCCGCTGGACGGCATCCATCGCCCCCAATGCCATCAGGTCATTGACAATCATGACGGCAGTCGGCGGCACAGGCAGGTCGAGCAGCCGCCCCATGGCTGCGGAGCCACTCTCAACAGACCAATCACCAAACTGCTCGTAGACCGGCAGCAGGGCAATGCCTGCGTTCTGCAGCGCCTGCTCATAGGCCGCGCGCCGGCGCGAGCCTGCACCTGTGATGTCCGGCGTGCCGATGAATCCGATGCGCTTATGGCCTCTCTCGATATGCAGCCACATCACGGCATTTCGGACCGCAGCCATATCATCGCCAAACGCGACATCGATCATGGGATGGTGTACATGCTGGCCAACCACGGCGATCTTGACGCCGGTGCGCTCCATCAACTGGTCAAAATCGTCATCTGTGAGGTGATAGGGGACCGCAATGATGCCGTCAACAGGCCGGCGCAAAACGGATTCAACAAACTGTCGTTCGTTGCCCGCCATGTGATCGCTATTGGCAATCATCACGTCGTAGCGATGCGCGTTGGCCACGTCCTGCAGGGCGCGTACCATAGGGTGGTAAAAGGGATTGGAAATGTCGGCAATGAGCATGGCCAGCATGCGTGTCTTTTTGCCGCGCAGGCTGCCTGCGTAGAGGTTGGGGTGATAGCCAAGCTTCTTGACAGCCAGCAAGACCCGCTCGCGCGTCTCTTCGCCAATTGCAATTGGGTCGGCGGCGCCGCTGAGCACGCGTGACACTGTACTCTGCGAAACGTTGGCCTGGCGCGCGACATCGCGCATGGTGATTTGAGTGCGGCTTGTCAGTCGCCCTGTCTCTGCCACGTTGAATCCAATGGCCACAGGGGCCTGAAGGATGGTAAGCCGGATTGGGCCGGATTGGGCCAGACCGGGAAGCGGTGGGAGCACGCGTGTTGCGCCTGAATCAGCGTGCGGCCGCGCTCCGAAGGAGATTGGTTTTGTTATGAAATCGTATGCGGTGATTCGTATTAAAGCATACGATTCAGGCTAAGTCAATAGCCAGTTTTCTCAAACCAGGGCTTCTCAAAAGTCATTGCACTGCAATACTGCACCTCACCCCCGGCCCCTCTCCATGCGGAGAAGGGTGAAAGACCTCGCCGTTGGAAGTGGTAGATCCGCCATAACGCAGATGCTTTGCTCCCCTCTCCGCTGTTTAGGTCGGAGACATCGTTTACACGCGTTCGGGGACAATCCGTTCAGGGATGCCGATCCTGCATTGGTCCGCATGAAGTCGGCCCGGCAGGTCGACTGTGCGCGCACGCACCATACGCGGCATCCTCGATTCTTTGTCAAAGTGCACAAACTGCAGACCGCAATTTCCAGTAGGTGCTAGGCTGCGCTAGAATGCTTCAAGCCACGCCGGGCAGGTGACGCCTGCACCACTCCACGGCTTCTGTCTGCGCAGCGCCGGCATCAACCAGCAACCTCGATTCAAGTTCTTTGGATGCAGACAGCGACGCTGGCTGTCACCCCTCGGCATATCCGGGTTCAAAGGAGTCGGCATTATGGCGGTACTTACGGTGACCCGCACAACCATTGGGCAGAAGGTGCTCATGGCGGTGACGGGCCTCATTTGGATTGGCTTTCTGGTTCTGCACATGTACGGCAACCTCAAAGCCTTTGGCGGCGCGCTGGCGTTCAACTCCTACGCCGAGCATTTGCGCACCTTCGGTGAGCCGATTCTGGGCGACCGCTACTTCCTCACGCTGCTGCGTGTGGTAACCTTGGTCGCACTGATTACGCACATCCTGCTGGCGGTCAGGCTCTCGGCGCGCAATTACGTGAGCCGCGGCAACAACCGCTATGCCGCCCGCAAAAGCGTGCAGGCCGATGCCGCCGCACTGACGATGAAGTGGGGCGGGCTGGCGATTGCCTTCTTCATCCTCTTTCATCTTATGCAGTTCACGTGGGGTGTGAAGGCTGTTCTGCCCGCCTTCGTGCGCGGCGACGCCTACGAGAACATGGTGGCGGGCTTCTCCAACCCCGTGAACACTGTCCTCTATCTCGTGGCGCTGGTGGCGCTGGGTCTGCATCTCTATCACGGCAGTTGGAGCATGTTCCAGACACTGGGCTGGAACAACGCACACACCACGCAGCCGCTCTCCTGGCTTGCGCTGGCCATTGCGCTTGTTGTCGGCATCGGCTTTGCACTCGTGCCGCTGGCCGTCACCTTTGGCTTCATGCGCTAGCAAACGCCGCCCATTCCTCCGCTCCCGACTGCTGCAGACGATCGCATGCAGAATCGACAAGGTGCCCACCTATGAGTGAGATCAAGAACAACGCATCGCCCGCCGCAGTTGCGCCCTCCCCCGTTGCACCCAGCCCCGCAGAGACGACAACCTTTGCGCCGCCCGACTTCGTTGAGGCTACGCTTGACGGCCATGTGCCCGACGGCCCGCTTGAGAAGAAGTGGGAAAAGGCATGCTACGAGTACAAGCTCATTGCGCCTGCCAACCGCCGCCGCTACAACATCATCGTGGTCGGCAGTGGCCTCGCTGGCGGCGCCGCGGCCGCCACCCTGGGCGAGCAGGGCTACAATGTCCAGTGCTTCTACTACCAGGATTCGGCGCGCCGCGCCCACAGCGTGGCGGCGCAGGGTGGCATCAATGCCGCCAAGAACTACCGCAACGACGGTGATAGCATCTACCGCCTCTTCTATGACACGGTGAAGGGGGGCGATTTCCGCTCGCGCGAGGCCAATGTCTACCGCCTTGCCGAGGTAAGCAACAGCATCATCGACCAGTGCGTGGCCCAGGGTGTGCCCTTTGCACGCGAGTACGGCGGCCTGCTTGACAATCGTTCGTTCGGCGGCGCGCAGGTCTCGCGCACCTTTTATGCGCGCGGCCAAACCGGCCAGCAGTTGCTGCTGGGCGCCTATCAGGCGCTGTCGCGGCAGGTGGCCGCGGGCACTGTCAAGGTGCACGCCCGCACGGAAATGGTGGACCTGATTGTGGTCGATGGACGCGCACGCGGCATTACCACGCGCGACATGGTGACGGGCGAAGTCAAGAGCCACATGGCCGATGCTGTGCTTTTGGCCACGGGAGGCTACAGCAACGTCTGGTATCTCTCCACCAACGCCAAGGGCTGCAACGGTTCGGCCGTCTGGCGCGCCTACAAGAAGGGCGCGCTCTTCGCCAACCCCTGCTTTGCGCTGATTCACCCCACCTGCATTCCCGTTTCGGGCGAGCACCAGAGCAAACTCACGTTGATGAGCGAATCGCTGCGCAACGATGGCCGTATCTGGGTTCCGCGCAACCTGGGCGAGACGCGTGCGCCCGGCGACATACCCGAAGCCGATCGCTACTACTATCTGGAGGAGAAATACCCCTCCTATGGCAACCTGGCTCCGCGCGACATATCCTCACGCGCAGCCAAGGTGGTGGTGGATGCCGGACACGGTGTGGGCGAACTGAAGAACGGCGTCTATCTGGACTTTGCAGACGCCATCAAGCGGCTGGGCGAAGGGGTGATACGCGACCGCTACGGCAACCTCTTCGAGATGTACGAGCGCATCACGGGCGAAAACCCGTACAAGGCGCCCATGCGCATCTACCCGGCGCTCCACTACACCATGGGCGGTCTGTGGGTGGATTACGACCTGCAGAGCAATATCCCCGGCCTCTTCGTGCTGGGTGAGGCGAACTTCAGCGACCATGGCGCCAACCGCCTGGGTGCGAGCGCACTCATGCAGGGACTGGCTGACGGTTACTTCGTGATACCCAACACGCTGGCCAACTACCTCGCGCGCAACAAGTTCGAGAAGATCGACGCGCAACGCCCCGAAGTGCAGGCGGTTGAAGCCGAAGTGCAGGCGCGCGTCAAGAAGCTGCTCAGCATCAAGGGGTCCCGCACGGTGGATGATTTCCACCGCGAACTGGGCAAGATCATGTGGGACCACTGCGGCATGGGGCGCACCGAAGAGGGTTTGCTCAAGGCCTTGGCGCTGATTCCGGCGCTGCGCGCCGCATTCTGGGAGGATGTCAACGTGCCGGGAAGCGGCGACGACATCAACCAGAGCCTGGAGAAGGCCATGCGCGTCGCGGACTTTATGGAGATGGCCGAGTTGATCGTGATTGACGCGCTCAATCGGCGCGAATCGTGCGGCGGCCACTTCCGCGAGGAATTCCAGACAGCGGACGGCGAAGCAATGCGCGACGACGAGAACTTTGCCTATGTGGCGGCGTGGGAGTACCAGGGCGACGGCGCCCCGGCCCTGCACAAAGAGCCGCTGGCCTTTGAGACGATTCACCTGCAACAGCGCAGTTACAAATAGGGATGGGTGGATGATTGGCAGGTAGTGATTGTGCGCCCAAGTCACCGTGCCGACCAATCACTGCTTGCTGCTTTCCCCGTCCCGTTCCATACCCCGACGCACGACAACCGGCTTTTCTCCAGGGGAACCTGACATGAAATTGACACTCAAGGTGTGGCGGCAGAAAAATCGCGATGATGCCGGCAAGATGGTCGGCTACACGCTTGACGGCGTTGGCGAGGACTCGTCCTTCCTCGAGATGCTCGACATGCTTAACGAGCAGCTCATCAAGTCCGGCGAGGTGCCCGTGGCCTTTGACCATGATTGCCGTGAGGGCATTTGCGGCATGTGCGGCCTTGTCATCAACGGCATCGCCCATGGCCCCGAGCGCGCCACCACCACCTGCCAGTTGCACATGCGCCACTTCAAGGACGGCGACGAAATCTTCATTGAACCCTGGCGTGCGCGCGGCTTCCCCGTTATGAAGGATCTGATAGTCGATCGCACCTCGCTCGACCGCATTGTGCAGGCAGGCGGCTTCATTTCGGTGAACACAGGCGCCGCGCCCGACGGCAACGCCGTACCCGTGCCCAAGCCCGCCGCCGACCGCTCCATGGACGCCGCCGCGTGCATCTCGTGCGGGGCGTGCGTAGCAGCCTGCCCTAACGCCTCGGCCATGCTCTTCACGGCAGCCAAGTTGGGCCACCTCAACAGCCTGCCGCAGGGCCAGCCCGAACGCTATGATCGCGCCATTCTCATGGTGGAGCAGATGGACAAGGAAGGCTTTGGCGGCTGCACCAACATTGGTGAGTGCGCCGCCGTATGCCCCAAGGAGATCAGCCTTGACTTCATTGCCGCGATGAACCGCGATCTGCTCAAGGCGGGCTTCAAGGGAGCCGGCAAGAGAGTGGGGTCGGGCGAGTAGTCGGCGCCGCGCCGGCAAATGAATAGCGGCAAACCGAATGGATTACCTACGCGACAAGGATCACGCGCTCAAGCGCTGTGATCCTTGTCGCGCCAGGGCTACAAATCAATAATCACGCGTATCGTACAGAACCAACGCTTCGCCGTAGCGCTTCGTGTCATAGTCGATTCCCGCCAGCGTGCGCGCGTCGGTGCGCGCAAAGGTCAATTCGTTGGCTTCGGCATAGGCCACGTTGTCATAGGCGCTGCGGTCGAGTGTCACAACCACCGCACCCGCGTCCTCTTCCCAACTGCCCAGTTCAAGCAATGTGCCCGCGTCCGGCCCCAGCTGCGTGGACATGGACGCACTGCCGTCGGCATTGAGTGCGAGCACAACGGTCATCCCGGCCACAAGTTGCTCGCGCGCAACCATGTAAGTGACATCCGCTGCTGCAACCGGATCAGTCTTCGCAGAGGGCGCCTCCGGCTCCGATAAAGGGCGGGGCGGAGAGTCGCTGGTCGCGTCTGCCTCATGTGTTGCACCTGCGGAATCGCTGCGCAGCGGCAACGGAATGAACGTAATCGCGGGGCCTACCAGCATGCCTTCATCGAGTACAAGCAACTCGGGCACGCGTGGCTCAGACGCACGCACGACCGGCTTGCCATCCTTAATGCCAATCTCGCTGCTCAGCGTAAGCGTCACGGTGACCTCCGTCTGCTCCCATACGCCAAGCGCTGCCATGGGCAACGACGCGCCGTCGAGGGGTGTGACAACCACCTCAAGGCTCCCATCGTCGCGCAACTCGAGGATCACGCCGATCTTCGGCACATCCACAGCGACCAGGCCGCCACCATAGAGACCGGCCGCCGATTCTGCCGCCTTCAACTGGAAGAAGAGGGGCTGGCTGCCGTCGGGGAGGAGAAGCGTACGCGCGTAAAGCGTGCCGCTCTCCATTCGGTCCATTTCTGCAAAGAGCAGCGGTGGCCTGTAGGTGTGAACGACTTTGCCCGCGCTGTCGATGTCGGCAATCTGCGTGATGCTGATTGTGCCGTCGCCGTTGTTGTACCAGCTCGCGCGTATGGTTACGGCGTCGCTGTCCGGCTCGGGCGGAAAGTCAATGCGGGCGCTGCCGTCCGCGCGCAACACGAGACCGAACCAGCGCGTCGCGCCGCGCACGCTGAAGTCGTCAGTGCGGTACGCGCCCACATAGAGCGCGTAAGGCCACTCAGCGAGCCCGGTCTTCAGGTCATCGTGCAGCCCCCCTTCGTCGTTCAGGAAGGAGATGGGTTCGTCGTCCGTTCGTGTAAGGACGAGGTCACGTGATCCATACTTCAGGAAGTCAGCGGCGGTGAGGGTGTCGCCATCCACCGTGAAGGGTATGTCAAACGTGGGCTCAATTGGGCGTTCGCGCCCGCCGGCCGGCTCAAGTCGGCGTTCCATCGTCACGACCACATCGCCGGCATCGTCGACGCTCCATGATCCGGCCTCAAAACTCACGCTGTCGGTCGTTACGAAGACGATCATGGCTTCCGCGCCGCCGTCGGGCAGCAGCGAAAGCTGCCAAACGATGGTGTCGCCGGTGACTTCGTTGTCCATCGCCTCGGAGCGGTAGACACCCGCGAAATCGGCGCCGGGCGTCTGCGCCAGCGCCGCGCCTGTGCCTGCCGCGAGCAGCAGTGCGAGTGCGACGCAGGCCGTGAGCCAATGCAGGCCGCGGTACGCGTTACGCATGCGAAATCTCCCGATTCACTTCCTGGGTCGAAAAGAGTGGGCGGCCGCACGATTGCGGCCGCCCATGTTCAATTTCACCACAGAGGTCGCGATCCTACTGGTCGTCGGTCAGCTCCAGCACAATCGAATCACCATAGCGGTCTGTGTCGAAGTCGGTGGCAACCAGGTTGCCGTCCTCGTCCTGCTCAAAGACAATCGTGGAGGCCTCGTCAAGGTCGGCGCCGGCATCGTCTTGTGTCAATTCCACTGTAATGACGCCGTCGCTGTCCTCTTCCCACGCGCCCACTTCAACGATAGTCTCGGCGTCGTCTGTCGTGCCGGAGGTAAACGAGGCGGTGCCGTCGCTCACCAGTACAAGCACCTGAATTGTGCCCGCAAGTATGCTCTTCATGGGCGACATGTAGAGCATCGTGTCGAAGGAGTCAGTCGCTCCTGCGTCGTCGGCGCCGGCGTCGTCGGGGCTCATCTCATCGTCAACCATGCCCGCAAAGCCGGACAGCACCTCTTCCACTGCGTTCAGGGGATAGAGCTTGAGAACATCACCCTCAAGCACATCATCTGTGATCGCGAACTCAAGGTCCAGCGGTTCGTCGAGGTCGACGAACTCGGCGCCATCGGCGGTGAATGTCATCTCCTGCTCGGAGGATAGGGTGAGCGTGCCTTCGCCGTCATCCTCCCAAACTCCCAACTGCGTAATTGTGTTGCTCTCGCCATCGAAGGTGGCTACGACCGACTGGTAGGTGCCGTCCTCATTGATGTAGACAAGCGCCGCCACCGGAATCCCGTTGTCTTCCAGGCCGTTGCTGACGTAGACACCCGGCGCGACTTCGTCCGCCACCTCTTCTGTATCGGTCACTGCTTCTGTATCGGTTATCGCCGCGCTCTCGGTAACATCGGCAACCGCACCACCCAGTTCATCCACGAAGGCAAGCGGCTCGCTGTCCTCAAAGAAGACGGACATACCGTCATCGCCGAAGTCAGTCGTGTCGGCGGCGTTCAGTTCATCATCGCTTACCACGTCGAAAACAATCTCAAAGGGCTCGTCGCCGATGGCCAAACCGTCGACCTCGACAATCAAGACTGACACGGTATCGTCGCCATTGTCGGCCCATTCGCCGCCATAGAGGATATTGTCCGCACCGTCGGTGAATTCGGAGAGCCCCTGCATGGCGCCGTCGTCGAAGAGACTGAGCGAGACGGTCTCACCTTCCGTAGATTCCTCGGAGACCCACAAGCCGACGATGTCGGGGTTAACGTCCTGCTGCGGTGCGGCTGCCAGTGCCGACGCAACGGGAAGAAGACCCATGACTGCCACAATCATGATTGTCAGAACGCGCAAGACAGTGCTGCGACGCATACGCACTTCCTTTCGTACTGCTGGTTGAATGCTGCTTGATGTGGGTTGCCTGCTGGCTTCTTCTTGCCCCAGTGTAGCACGCTATTCTACAGTCTCTCTGGTGTGAAATCAACCTGCCAAAATAGCGTATGCAGGATGCGCGAGCGGCCGCCGAGGGTATCCCTCGGCGGCCGCTTGTAAATCGTGCACCAACCCGCTGCTACCGCACAGGTTTGGCGTCGATGTCGCCTGCGTACTGGAGTGCCTCCAGGCCGCGCTCGCCTGTACGTATGCGTATCACTTCCTCTACCGGGTAGATGAAGATCACGCCATCGCCCGATTTGCCGGTGCGCGCCGCCCCGACAATGGTCGCCACCGTCTTTTCCACGTTGTGGTCGCTGAGGACGATGTTGACTTGAATCTTGGGCAGCAGGTCCATCTGATACGACGTGCCGCGCCACGAAAGTTCTATCCCGCCCTGGCGGCCGTGGCCATGCACTTCGTGCACATTGAGGCCGACGATGCCGATGGCACGCAGCGCATCCTTCACATCCTGCAGCGCCTCTTCACGTATGATCGCTTCAATCTTCTTGGTCATGGGTTCCTGTTCCTGCTCTAGCGGCGTTGCACCGCTTGGCGTAGTTGTTACTTGATGACGGCCGTGCCGATAGCGCGGGCGGGGCTCATGGCGCCTCGAATACGGCTGCCCGAGATGCCGCCATGCATGACCAAATCGTCATTGGTGTAGCCCGGCGCACCCATTTCGGGAAGATCCAGCCCGGCCATTTCATCGCCGGGTGCAGAGCGCAGCACACCAGCCTTGTTGAGGACCACGAAGAATACGGAGGAAAGACCCAGGGCAACGACACCAACCGAAATGACCTCGGCCAATTGCGAGAGAATCTGTGTCGAGCCGCCGTAAAGGAGACCGGTGACGGCAGTATCGACGCCGTTCCATGCAGCCGTGTCAGGGTTGGCATTGGCAAAAATGCCGACAGCCAGCACGCCCCAAATGCCGTTGACAAAGTGGACCGGCACAGCGCCAACCGGGTCGTCGATCTTCATGCGCTCCAGCGAGAAGGTGGCCAGGCAAACGAGCACGCCTGCAATTGCGCCGATGACAACGGCGGCCCATGTGTCCACAAACGCGCACGGGGCGGTGATGGCCACGAGGCCCGCCAGCACGCCATTCACCGACATGCCCGGATCCGGCTTCTTGCCGGGGCCAACCCACCACATGTAGAACATGGACGAGATGCCGCCCATGGCGCCCGCGAGCAACGTGTTCACTGCGGCCAGCACCGCCAGGTCGCGTCCGCCGCCCGTGAAGGCCAGGGAGGAGCCGGGGTTGAAGCCAAACCAGCCAAAGAAGAGAATAATCGCGCCCAGAATACCCATGGGGATGTTGTGGCCCGGAATGGCGTTGGCCGTGCCGTCCTTGTTGAAGCGGCCAATGCGGGGCCCGATGACAATCGCACCTGCGAGCGCGAGGCTGCCGCCGATAAGGTGCACAATGCCCGAGCCGGCAAAGTCCACGGCGCCGTTGCCCCATCCCATGGTGCGCCCCAGGTTGGACAACCAGCCGCCGCCCCACACCCAGCCCGCCAGCACCGGGTAGATGAACATGCTGACCCACAACGCCATCCAGATGAAACCCTTGAAGTTAAGGCGCTCGGCCATGGAGCCGGTGGGAATGGTGGCCGCCGTGTCCATGAAGACCATCTGAAACAAGAAGAAGGCAAGCACGCCGAAATTGGCGGTTAGGCCGCCCAGCAGGAAGCCGCTCATGCCCATAATGCCCCACTGGTCGCCCAGGCGCAGACCGCTGTCGAGAACGCCACTCCAGTCACCCAGCGAGGTCGGCGAGAAAGCCCACGCGCCCATGTTGTTGACTTCCGGGTAGACATGGTTGACGGCGCCGAACTGCAGCGCGAAGCCGACCAGATAGTAGCCG
>CAYRVP010000013.1:2858-47428 GCA_964427845.1 uncultured Caldilineaceae bacterium | reverse complement strand
GCGCTTCGGACTCGTCAATCACAGAGGAAATGTTGGCCTCGCTCGAACCTTGCGCAATCGCAATGACGTTGATGCGCTTCTGCGCTACGGCGGTGAAGACCCCCGCGGCAAGGCCCGGCGTGCCGCGCATTCCGCTGCCCACCACAGCCACCACAACAATGCTGCCTTGCGCGTCGATGCGCTCGATATCGCCGCGCTCTACCTCACGGCGGAACTCGTCGTGCAGCACCTGCTCGGCCATCGCCACGTTGGCGGCGGGAATGACAAAGCAGATGTTCAACTCGCTGCTGCTCTGGCTAATCATGAGCACATTCGCCTGGACGCGCGCCACGGCGCCGAAGGCGCGCGCCGCAATCCCCGGCACGCCCGCCATGCCCCGCCCGGCCAGCGTCATCAGCGTCATCCCTTTGATGGCGGTGATGCCCTTGACGGTGCCGTGCTCCTCGCTGTTGCTGCGCTCGCGGATGACAGTGCCGGGGTGGTCAGCCTCAAAGGTGTTCAGCACCCGAACCGGGATGCGCTTGCGAATCGCGGGGATGACGGTTTTGGGGTGGAGCACCTTGGCCCCGTAGTAGGCCAGTTCCGCCACTTCCTCGTAGGAAAGCTGCGAGACGGTGCGCGCCTCGGGCACGATGCGCGGGTCCGCAGTCATGACGCCGTTGACATCGGTCCAGATTTCGATGACATCGGCTTCGAGCGCGGCGCCCACAATCGCGCCCGAGTAGTCGGAGCCGCCGCGGCCCAGCGTGGTGGGTACGCCATCCACCGTCGCCCCCACGAAGCCGGTGACGACGGGCACAACGCCCTGCTGGATAAGCGGCAGCAGCCGTTCGGCGCAGCGTTGCGCGGTAGGCTCCATGAGCGGCTCGGCGCCGCCAAAGACCGAGTCAGTGACGATGAGTTCGGTCGCGTCAACAGCCTCGGCGGGCACGCCCTGCGCGCGCAGGACGGCGGCGAGCACGGGGGCGTTGATGCGCTCGCCCAGGCCGCTCACCAGGTCGAGGCCGCGCGGCGTCAGTTCGCCCAGCACGGCGATGCTGCCGCAGAGTCGGTCAAACTCCTGCAGGCGATCCTCGAGGCCGCGCGCAACGGCGGCGCGCTCGACGTCGTCAGTCAGGAAGGCGTCGAGGATGTCCATGTGCTTCTGCGCAAGGGCCGCGGTTGCTTCGTGATGGGCAGTGTTGCTGCCCGCAGCGGCCTGTTGCGCGGCGTCAATCAGCAGATTGGTCACGCCCCCCATGGCGCTGGTCACGACGATCACGCCGGGGTGGGCGGTGCGCGCTTCGCCCGCCTGCTTCTGCTTGACGATCTGTGCCACGGCGCCGAAGGCCTTGACGCTGCCGACCGACGTGCCGCCGAATTTCATGACGATCATGATCCACCTGACTCCTCTGTGTGCGTGTTCCTGCCGGCGCGGCGCATGAAAAATCCCTCGCATCGAGTTGATGGAGGGACTGAGTTGCAGCTATGGCTACGCAGAACGCGCAGCGCGCGGGTCCCTCTCATCTTCCAGATTGCTCTGCCGGATTTGGCACCCTGGCCGCTGTGCTTGCGCACCTGCGCCGGGTTGCCGAGGCATCGTCGGGCCGGTCCCTCCGCCTCTCTGGATAAGAGCCGCTATGCAGTTGTGGCTTCAGCATAAATGCAGCGCATCGCTCTGTCAAAAACGAACCTCGCGTATGCAGAGTGTCATGCCGCATTGGCACGACACCGAACGAAAATGGATCGGCCGTCGTAGCGGAAGGCCTCCTGGCCTTCACGTTGCGGCCACCCGTTTCGCTGCCACTAAACCGAAGGCCAGGAGGCCTTCCGCTACGCAGTGTGCGTCATTTTCAGGGTAGAAACGGCAGATCTGGCGTCGGCACGCTGCGGGCCTGCGGCACGTCACCATACGTGCATGGTGCGGAAGGGCTCGGCGAAGGCGTAGCCTGCAGCCTTGCCTGCGGCGGCATCCATCTCTTTGAGCCAGCCAAGGCTCTCCTCCCCCTTGGGGAACTGGCTCACATGCGCCATGCACGCGGCCAGCTTGTGCGTATGCACGTCGTTGATGTCGACCAGCACATCGGGGTCGCGGTCGGTGCTGAAGAGGAAGACGCGCTGCAGTTTGCCGAGGCCGGCGCCCTCTTCGCGCAGCTGCTCGGGGCGATAGAGGGGCATTTTGGAGGGCATATAGGCGTCGAGTGCAGCTTGCCCGGCGGCGCGGTGGTCGGGGTGAATTTGCCCTGGCCACCAGGGGTCAAAGGTGAAGAGGGTGTCGGCCTGGGTGACGCGGTAGAGGCGCGCAAGCTGGGCGCGCAATTCAAGGTCGGGCAGCAGTTCGCCGTCGTGGTGGCCCAGGTTGACCGTGCCGCCAAGTCCCAGGATACGCGCCGCGCTGTCGGTTTCGACGAGGCGCGCGCTGGCAAGGGCCACGCGCGGCATCGTATCCTCCTGCGCGCCAATGTCGCCCAGCGTGCAGTTGACGGATATAACGGCCACGCCGCGCGCGATGAGTTTGGCGAGCGTTCCCGCGCAGCAGCACTCAAGGTCATCCGGGTGCGCCGCCACCACGATGACACGCCGTACATCGTCAAACGCGTCCATGCCCTTGATTTCGGCCATAAGACCCTCTCTATTTCGCACTCTACGCACGAATGATGTTGCAAAGGCGCACGCCGCAAACCAGGCGCGCAGGGTATACTATGGCGGCTATGCGCGGCAAGTCGGCGGGCGCCGCATTGCCGCGATCGCTCAGGCAGTCGCCCGCTGCCGCCACCCACGAGGCCTATTATGCAAGCTCCACACCTCGCCGACGACGCCTTTCTTGCAGATGTACGCAGCGCACGCAACGATGCACCCGATCAATTGCACATCTGGTGGTTGGGCCAGAGTGGTTTTCTGGTCGACTGGCAGGGAAAGCACCTGCTTTTCGACCCCTACCTCTCCGATTCGCTTACCAACAAGTATGCCGCCACCGACAACCCGCATGAGCGCATGACCGGGCGCGTGATTGACCCGGCGCGCCTCGACTTCATCGACGTGATCACCTCGACGCACAACCACACCGACCACCTGGACGCGGAGACGCTCAAGCCGCTGCTGGCTGCCAACGCCAACGTGGCGCTGATTGCGCCCGAGGCCAACCGCGCGTTTGTGGCCCAGCGCCTGGGGATAGAGCCGGCGCAGGTCATTGGCCTCGATGAGGGCATCACCGAGACGGTGGCGGGCTTCCGCGTGTCGGGCGTGCCTGCGGCGCACGAGGCGCTCGAGCGCGACGAGGCGGGCCGCTGCAAATTCCTGGGCTACATTGTGGAAGCGGGGCCGTGGACCATTTATCACAGCGGCGACACGATCTTCTATCCCGGCATGCCCGAGGTGCTGCGCCAGTGGCCGATTGATGTGGCGCTGCTGCCCATCAATGGGCGCGCGCCCGAGCGCAAGGTGGCGGGCAACCTCAGCGGGCAAGATGCGGCCAAGCTGGCGTATGACATCCACGCGGGCTGCGTCATTCCTTGCCACTACGACATGTTCGCATTCAACACCGCCACGCCCGACGAGTTTATCGTCACCTGCGAGAGCCTGGGCCAGCCCTACCACGTGCTGCGCAACGGCGAGAGGTGGAACGGCGGAGGCCGCGAGTAGAGAGAAAATTCTCGTACGCAGAAAGAGCGGAAACACCGGAAAAATCGTGAAAAGCGTCTTTCATGTTCTTTCCGCTGTTTCCGCACTTTCTGCGTACGAGAATCTTCTCTTTACTCCCCTTCTTCTTCAACCACAAGTACAAAGCCTTTACGACCCGTCACGCGCACCGCTGCGCCCGAGGCGACCGGGCGGCCGCGCAATTCGGCCGTCCACCACTCGCCGTTGACCATGACGCTGCCTTTGCCACCGACGGTCATCGCCTCGGCTGTGCGCCCCGTCATGCCGATCAGCCCTTCACCTCCGGTGAGCGACGGCCTGCGCTGCGCGGCCAATCCCTTGGCGCTGGCAAAGGTGACAAAGAGCCCAAGCCCGAGCGCCATGCCGATGATCACCGGCCATGACACCTCAATCCCCGGTTGGTCGAAGAGCAACGCAACCCCCAATCCGAACGAGACGGCGCCGGCCGCCAGCAGCGCGCCCACAGCAGGCGTGGCTGCCTCGGCGACAAAGAGACCAATGCCCAGCAGCATGAGCGCCAGCCCCGCGAAGTTGGCGTCAAGCTGCCCCAGCGCATAAAGCCCCAGCAACAGCGCCACCGCGCCAATCACCCCCGGCACCCATGTACCCGGATTCCAGACTTCGGCCAGCAGCCCGGCCGTGCCCAGCGTAATCAGCAGCGCGGCAATGGTGGGGTTGGTGATGAAGTTGAGGAAGCGCTGCAGCCAGTTGAGCGGCTCGTCCACGACCACCGCATTGGCAAGCCGCAGCGTCTGCGCGCGTCCCTGCACAGTCACCTCTGCGCCGTCAAGGGCCTGCATGAGCGCGGGCAAATCGGCGGCGACGGCATCGATGACGCCAAGCGTCAGTGCCTGTGCCGCGGTAGCTGCGCTGGCGTCGCGTACGGCGGCAATCGCCCACTCCACGGCCACATCGCCGCGGCGTGCGGCCAGATTCTCGATGTCGGCGCTGAGAATGTTGGTCAGTTTGGCGGCGAGCGTCGCATCCAGTTCGGCGCCGCCTGCGTCCACCGGGCTGGCTGCGCCAATCGAGGTGCCGGGGGCCATGGCGGCAGCGTGCGCGGCCAGCGTGATGAAGGTGCCCGCGCTGCCTGCACGCGCCCCGCTGGGTGCCACCCAGACAATCACCGGCACGGGTGACGCCAGCATGCGGCGGATGATCGCCTGCATGACATCCTCGCTGCCGCCGGGCGTATCCAGTTGCAGGATGATGGTGGCGTCAGGCTGCGCGGCGGCGCGCTCGATGGCGCTCGCCAGGTAACGGTCGAGCACGGGCGTCACCGCGCCGCTGAAGGTGAGCAGGTGGATTTGCGGTTGCGTGTCCTGCGCGAACGCGGGTTGCGCCATGCCGCCCAGCGGCAGGATCAACGCCGCCCACATGAGCGCGGCAACCCACAGCGTGCGCACAAACCGCAACTTCTCAACGCAAAGGCGCGAAGCAAGCAAAGAAACGCAAAGAGCGACAAGAGATTTCGGCATATATGCAACCAGTCCGAGAAGCAAACATGTTGAGGTATTCCTGGATATTCTTTGCGTTTCTTTGCTTTCTTTGCGGCTTTGCATTGAGATGTTCTGCTCTATTCACGCGCGGCAGCGCCTTTGCGTTGAGATGTTCTGCTCTATTCACGCGCGGCAGCGCCTTGCTTCACAACGGCCACCTCGCGCAGCATCTCCTCGATTGAGAGACGACCCACTGCGCCGGGTGCGCCGAGCATCTGCGTGAGTTCGGCAATGCGCGCGGCTTCATCCAGCGCCTGGACGACCGTCGTCGTGCGCTCGATGCCCGCTTCCACGTGCACCTGCTTGTTGACGGTGAAGTGGGCGTCGCCATATGCCGCCAGTTGCGGCAAGTGGGTAATCACCAGCACCTGGTGCGCAACGCCGTTATCCGCACTCTCGGGAGGTAGCGGCGCGTTGCCGTTGCGCGCTGCTTCGGCGAATGGTGTTCGCCGCTCAGTGAGGTTCCAAAGCTTGTGGCCCACCACGCCACCCACGCGCCCGCCAATGCCCTGGTCAATCTCGTCGAAGATAAGCGTGGGCGTGGCGTCGGCGTGGGCCAGCGTGCCTTTGAGCGCGAGCATGAGGCGCGCCGTCTCACCGCCGGATGCCACCTTGGCCATCGGCTTAAGGGGTTCGCCGGGGTTGGCGCTGATGAGGAACTCCACCTGGTCGATGCCCGTGGCGTCAAACGCGACACGACGACCGTCGGGCAGAAACGCGCCGTCGCTGCGCGGCGTCTGCTCCACCGCCAGCGCAAAGCGCGCACGCTCCATTTTGAGGTCGGCCAGTTCGTGCTCAACCGCACGCGCCAGACGTTCCCCGGCGGCGTGGCGTTGTGCGCTCAGTACGGCCCCCAGTGCGCCAATTGTGTGAAGAAGCGCATCCTCCTGTTTCTCGAGGTCGGCGCTCCTTGCCTCCCAGTTGCTCAACGACTCCAGTTCATCCTGGGCGCGCTTGCCAAAGGCCACAATCTGCTCGAGCGTGTCGCCGTACTTGCGCTTGAGAGAGGCGATCAGTTCGAGTCGCTCCTCCACCTCCTGCAGGCGCACAGGGTTGAACTCAAGCGATTCGGCATAATCCGCCAACATGCGCGCCGAGTCGGCCAGTTGCTCGAGCAGCGCCTGCGTCTCCGTGGCGGCGTCAGCCAGGTCGGGATCGATGCGGGCAAGTTTATCCATGCGGCTCACGGCCTCGCCGACGAGATCGAGCGCGCCGGGCAGTTCGCCATCGCCGCCTGCAAGGTAGGCTTGCGCCGCCTGCGCCAGCTTGAGCAGCGCTTCGGCGTTGGCCAGGCGGCGGCGCTCGCCCTCGAGGTCGCCGTCCTCGCCGGGGCGCAGATTGGCGCCGGAAATTTCTTCGGCCTGGTAACTGAGCATGTCAATGCGCTGGGCCACGGTGCGGGCATCATGGCGCAATTGCTGGAGGGCAGCGCGCACGCTGCGCAGCGTCGCCACGTCTGCGGCCACCTTTGCGCGCAGGGGCAGGAGGTTGGCGTAGCGATCGAGCAGGTGCACGTGCGTGCGCGGGCGCAGCAGGTTGAGGTGCTCGCCCTGGCCGTGGATGTCGATCAGCGCCCCGGCGACGTCGGCCAGCAGTTGCAGGCTGACGGCGCGGCCATTGATGCGGCAGATGTTGCGGCCGGTGGTGCGCACCTCGCGCGCCAGCGTCACGCCGGCAGGGTTGTCGGGGTCATCCAGCCCTTCGCGCGCGAGCAGTTCGTGGACGTCAAGCGGCGCGCCTTCGCCGTCGACGGCTGCATCCGGGGCAGCGGGTGCGGCGGACGCGGCGGGCGCGGGGAGATTGGCCGGCGCCGTAGGCAGCGAGAAGAGCGCCTCAATCGAGGCGACCTCCGTGCCGGCGCGCACCCACTCGCCGCCGGCGCGGTCGCCCAGCAGCAGCCCCACGGCGTCGATAATGATCGACTTGCCCGCGCCCGTCTCGCCCGTGAGAATGTTCAGCCCGGGGCGGAAGGCGAGGTGCAGTTCGTCGATGATTGCAAAATTGCTGATGTGCAACTCGTGCAGCATGGCCCCATTTTAGCACAATTAGCACGCATGGTCGAAGCGAAAATTGAGGCTTGAGGATTGAGAATTACGGAGGGTCGCCCGTGGGGCGTGGATGATGTGCGTTGACCGCCACCGCGTGCTTATGTTGTGGGCGCGATATTGCGTGTGCGCCTGCACAACTGCGCCCCGCGGCCGCCCTTCCACTGTTCCCCCAAGCGCGCCACATACGCTACAATCCGCGTATGATAGCGCAAACACCTCCGCCCACACACCACATTCTGCTTGTGGATGACGACGCGCTCATGCGCCGCAGCCTCGGATTTACGCTCGCGCAGGCGGGCTACCGCACCTCCGCCGCCGCCTCGGCCGAGGATGGCATTGCGCTCGCCGCCGCCGACACACCCGACCTTGTGCTGCTCGACATCGGCCTGCCCGGCATGGATGGCCTCGACGCACTCAAGGCCCTCCACCAACGCTTTGACCTGCCTGTGATCTTCGTCACCGCCCGCCGACGCGAGCTGGAGCAAGTGCTGGGGCTGGAGTTGGGCGCCGACGACTACATCACCAAGCCCTTCGATTCCGACATTCTGCTGGCGCGCATCAAGGCTGTGCTGCGCCGCAGCCGTCGCACGCCGATGGAAGCAGCCCCCGCCACAACCCCTGTCGAAACCGTGGCTGTGGGCGACATTGCGATTGACCTGCCCGCGCACAGCGTGCTCGTGGACGGGCGCCGGCTTGAGCTCTCGCCGCGCGAATTCGAGCTGCTGCTGGCCTTTGCGCGTGAACCCGAGCGCGTGCTCAGTGTGGACGAATTGCTGGCACGCGTCTGGGGGACGGGCTACGCGGGCGAGCCACAGATTGTCTACGTGCATGTGCGCCGCCTGCGCGAGAAACTGGAGGACAACCCCGCCACGCCGCGCCGCATCGTCACCGTGCGCGGCATCGGCTACAAACTCGTCGCGCAAACGGGCGCCGCAGAAACAGGGCGCACATGATGCGAACGCTGCGCGCCCGCCTTATCCTCAGCCACCTGCTGCCCATTCTGATCGTGGTGCCGCTGATTGGGCTGGCCGCCTTCGTGCTTCTCCAACTGCAGCGCTCAATAACCGATGTAGAGGCGGGCGTTCAGCAGCAGGCGACACTGCTGCAGGAGCAGGCGCAACTGCTCAGCAATGCCGCGGGCCGACTCGACAGCCTTCTGAGCGACCCCGCCGCCGCGAAGGCCTTCCTCTCGTCGATCAACCTGGAGGTTACGGGCGTCACCCTGCTCGACGCGCAAGGGCGCGTTGTAGCGGCCACCAACAACGCGCCGCCTGCGCTGGCCGGTGGCGAGGCGCAGGTGGCGGCGGCGCTGCGCGGGCAAGGCGCGGTGCAAGTGGAGGTCACGGGTGAATCCGGGCGGCGGCTGGCAGAATTGGCCATTCCCGTGCTGGGCGATCAGCGCCAGGTGGAGGGGGTGCTGCTGCTCTCGCAGGAGCTCGGCACAGTCTCCACGCAGGTGGGCAATCTATCGGCGCTGCTGATTGCGATTGTGGTGATTCTCTTCGTGCTGGGGATTCTGCTGGGGCTGCTGCTGGCGCTGCGCCTGTCGCGCTCGCTGCGGCAGGTTACGGGCGCGCTCGAGGGGATTGCGCGCGGCGAGGTGCCGGCGACGCTGCCCGAACACAATTTGCGCGAGGTGGACGCGCTCTACCAGTCGGTGAACACACTGGCGCAGCGGCTGCGCACGCTGGAGGATGCGCGCAAGCGGCTGTTGGCCAACCTTGTGCATGAGCTGGGACGGCCACTCGGTTCCATTCGTGCCGCGGCGCACGCCCTGCGCACCGGCGCCGACGACGACCCGGCGCTGCGCCAGGAACTGCTGGGCGGGATGAATGCACAAATTGAGCGCATGCAGCCGCTGCTTGACAACCTTACGCTGCTGCACGGCCAGGTGCTTGGCTCGCTGGAGCTCAACCGCACGCCCACGCCGCTTGCGCCGTGGTTGGTGCAGGTGGCGAGCCTGTGGCGCGAGGCTGCCCGCGAAAAGTGCATCCTCTGGAAAGCCGACATCCCGCGGGCGCGGCCCACCGCCGCCATCGACGGCGACCAGATGGCGCGCGCCGTGGGCAATCGGCTGAGCAACGCCGTCAAGTTCACGCCGCCGGGGGGCGCGATCAGTGTCGATGCGTCGGTCGAGGCATCCGCCGAACCAGGCGCGGCAGACAACTTCGTCTTTGTGGTGAGCGACACTGGGCCCGGCGTGCCTGTGGCCGAGCAGAAGCGCATCTTCGAGCCCTTCCAGCGCGGCCACGCCGACAGGCGCTTTCCACAAGGCGTGGGGTTGGGACTGAGCATTGCCACCGACATTGTGCAGGCGCACGGCGGAGCGATTACGCTCGAGAGCAGCCCCGGCCACGGCGCATGCTTCACGCTCACCATTCCGCTAAACTAACCGCTCAACAGCCAACCCCGACGCAAAGCCGCAAAGACGCAAAGAAACGCAAAGAACAGCAACAACAAGAACCTCTCTATCTTGTTGTTGCTGTTCTTTGCGTTTCTTTGCGCCTCTGCGGCTTTGCGTCGAGGTTCTGTTGTTGCGCCTTTGCGTTGAGCAGTTGTTGTTACCCGCTGATCATACCGGGGCGGATGGCGGCGGCGGCGAGGAGGCCTGCCATGCCGTCTGTGCGGAAGATGCGGCGCGCCCGCTGCGCGGGGTTCTCATGGCGCGCCAGCCGCTCGAAGATCGCGTCCATGAGCGGCTCTTCGCCCAGGCCGCGGCTGCGCAGCCCCGCCGCCGCCATGCGCGCGATTTCGTCCAGAAAGCCCGGTGCGGGCTGCGGCGCCGCCAAACCGTTGCGAATAGCCTGGCGGTGGAAGGTGCGCATCTCCTCCCAGTAGTTCTCCCCCAGCGCGTCCTCCACGTAGGCTTGAATCGGCACGTTGGCCTCAATCAGTCCTACGCTAAGCGCAGCCGCGGCCATGTGCTCGCGCCACGGCTGCTGGCAGGCAGGGCGCACCTCAATTGTGCCGTAGGCCGCACGCGCACGCGCGCTGTTCCACACATAGTGCTCATGGTAGAGGAAGGCTTCGTAGTCGGGGCCGTGCTCGCGCAGATACTCGGTGAAGGGGATTGCGGCGGGTATCACAGCCGCGCGTGCTGCCCCCGCACTTGCGTCACCCGCGCGCGCCTCGCGATGGATGAGGTAAGTTGCCTGGGCGACGCGCGCCACGAAATCCAGCGCATCGCGGAAGGGGCGCACGGGCATGCCATGGCGAAACTCGTTGGCGTGGATAAGCACGTGCTGCGCCTCGCGCCCGCTGCAGTATGGGCTCAGCGTGTTGGCGTAGACCGGCGAGTTGGCGCAGAGCGCGATGATCACGGGCGCCATGAGATTGGCAAAGTTGAGCAGCGGGATGGCCTCGGCGCGGGAGATGGCCACGTGCACCTGGTCGGCCGCCGTCACGGTGTACCAGAGCCACTCGGTCCCCATCGCGCGGTAGAGGCTCTGATAGCGCTGCTTGGGGGTCATCAACCCCAGTGCAGGGGCCGTAACGGGCTGCACGCCGTAGCCTAGCGCCGCCCAGCCATAGGCCGCGGCCACGCGCACCAGGCGCGCCACCATCTGCTCGACAATGGCCTTCACCTCAAGCAGTGACGTGCAGGGGCGCGTATTGATCTCGATTGTGCCCACACCCACCTCGATTGCGTAGCCGCCGTCGCGTCCGGCTGCTTCCACAATCAGGTTGGCGTTGCCCACATCACTCTTGGGCTTCAGATCGCCGTAGGCCAGCAGGAGGTCCCACAGGCGGCGCACATCGGCTGCCTGGCCCGTGCCATCCACAAGCGGCAATTCCAGTTCGCGGCCCACTGTGCGCGGGCGCTGCACGGAGGGCGGGAAATCAGCCAGGAAGCGCTCGGCCAGCGCAACGTACGTGGCGGGCGCAACGGGGTCAGCGGCGGGCGCGGCGGTGAGCATGGCGATCAGCGCAGCCGCTGGAGAATCGCAGGAAGGTCGCTGTAGTGGCGGCAGATGGCATCGGCACGCGTGCGTTCGGCGCCGCGGTCCACGATGCCCGTGTAGAGCACAGTGCGGAAGCCCGCCTCGCGCGGGCCGATGATGTCGTTGCTTTCGCGGTCACCGATGTGGGCAATGGCGCGCGGCGGGGCATTCAGCGCCTCGGCGGCGTAGCGGAAGATCGCACCGGACGGCTTGGAGACACCCACCTCATCGGAAAAGATGAACGTGCTGAAGTAGGGGAGCAGCCCCTGCTGGTCGAGCAAGTGGCGCAGCCCGCGCCCGTGCGTGTGAATTGTGTCCGAGATGATGCCCAGCCGATATTCGCGCGAGAGCAGGTTGAGCGCGTTCTCCACGCCGGGGGCAATGTCGGGCGGGATACGCACCTCCATCACCTCAATCTCGCGCACCAGTTCGTCAATTTCGGCAAGCAGACGCGTATACTGGCCCGGGCCGGGGAGCAGTTCCAGATGCTCGAAGGCGTAACTCAGGCGAGTGGAGACGGCGGGGGTGTGGTGACCATTGCGCCATTCTTCGCCAAAGCGGGCGTTGGCCACGGCATAGGCTTCGGCGGCGCGCCGCGCCGAGACGCGCGGATGTTTGCGGGTGACGTACGCGACAAACATTTGCGTGCGCGCGTCAGCCTTGGAGGGCAAGCCGCGCGCGTGGCGCTTGGCCTCGTCCGAGTCGTCGACTGCAATCGTATCCCAAAAATCGAAGGTGATGGCCTCGAGCATGCTCGGATTGTAGCACGAAGAGCAAGACACCTGTACGCTGAATAAACGGAAACAACGGAAGAAGCAGGAAGCAAGAGTATGTTGCCCTTGTTTCCTGCTTCTTCCGTTGTTTCCGTCTATTCCGCGTACCTGAATTTAGCTGGTTGAGGGTGACCGCCCGCCGCCCGTCGTCGCGCCTTCGACGCGCGCCGGTGGTGTGGGGCTCACGCTCGGCGGCTCGCGACGGAAAAGTTCCTGGATGCTGCCCACCGCGCCCAGCGCCGCGCTCGCCTCAAAGGGCATGAAGATCTTGGTGGCCGTGCCGTTGGCAATTGCCTTCAGTCCATCAATGTACTGAATCGCAATCAGTTCGCTGGTCGGTTTGGCGGCGTTGATGGCGTTGAAGACCGTGGTAATCGCGTTGGCCTGGCCGGCCGCCTCGACCTCGCGGCGGTAGCGCTCGGCATCGGCCACGCGGCGCACGGCCTCGGCATCGCCCTCGGCCTTGAGGATGGCTGCCTGGCGCAAGCCCTCGCTCTCGAGAATCTGCGCGCGCTTCTCGCGCTCGGCCTTCATCTGCCGGTGCATCGCCTCCATGACGTCGGTGGGCGGGTCAATGCGCTTGATTTCCACGCGCACCACACGCACGCCCCACTTGTCGGTGGCGTCATCCAGCACCTCGCGCAGCTTGGCGTTGATGGTGTCGCGCGAGGTCAGCGCCTGGTCAAGCTCCATTTCGCCCACCACATTGCGCAAGTTCGTCTGCGCCAGCTTGGTGGCAGCGCCGTAGAAGTCCACTACGTTGTAGTTGAGTTTGACCGGGTCCGTGGCTTCAAAATAGACAATTGCGTCCACAGTGACCACCACATTGTCTTTGGTGATCACCTCCTGCGGCGGCACATCCACTAGTTGCTCGCGCATGTCCACCTTGGTGATGCGATCCAGGATGGGCACGATGATGGTGAGGCCCGAGGGGGCGATACGCAGGAAGCGCCCCAATCGCTCGACCACGCCCTTCTGGTAGGGCGAAACGATGCGGATGCCCAGCACCGACATGATGAGCACGAAGACGAGCAACACGCTCAGGAAAGCGGTGAGGCCAATTTGTTGAGCACTCATGGGTAGGGAGTAGATCCTTTCGAGCAAAGGGAGTAGCAATTGACGATTGATGATTGAAGATTGGATGCCGATACAGGCGCAACACCTTCAGTCATGAATCTTCAATCATCAATCGTCCATTCTCAGTTCTGTTGCCGCGCGACACGCAAGTGTGTGCCCTCGACGCCGAGCACGGTGACGACCGCGCCGACGGGGATTGGGTGGCCATCGGCCGAGGTGGCCTGCCACTCTTCACGGTCGACGCGCACGCGGCCGCGCGCCTGCAGCGGGCTGATTTCGATGAGCACCACCGCCTGCTTGCCCACAACCCTGTCGATGCCCCACTTGTTCTGGCCACCCGTGCGCGTCAAGCGGGCGGCCAGCGGGCGCATCAGCAATACGGCGGCAATGGTCACCACGATGAATGCCCCCAACTGCCAGATGACATCGTAGCCCATGAATGCGGCCACAGATGCGGCGGCCGCACCGGCGGCAAAGCACATCATCACAAAACCGCTGACGAAGACTTCGGCTATCAGCAACAGCAGCGCGAGCGCCGCCCACATCCACTTGACCCATTCCATTGTGTCTATTCGCCGCCTTGCCTCGAGGTTGCAGCCCAGGTGTGCACAATACACAACCGCCATGTATCAATACGCAATCAAGCGCGGTTGTGTCGCGCACTCATGATACACTGGAAGCGTCGCCTGAGAACAGAGAGTGGAGAAGCCATGGAACTGCAGAGCCTGCGCGTGCAGAAGCCCGACAATGTGAACGTCATCCTGGGTCAGAGCCATTTCATAAAGACCGTGGAAGATTTGCACGAGGCGCTGGTCAACGCCGTGCCGGGGATCCAGTTCGGCGTGGCCTTTTGCGAAGCGTCGGGGCCGGCGCTGGTGCGCTGGTCGGGCACGAACGAGGCCATGATCGCGCTGGCGCGCGACAATGCCTTTGCGCTGGCCGCGGGCCACTCGTTCTTCATCTTCCTGGGGCCGGGTTTCTATCCCGTGAATGTGCTGCGCAGCATACAGAACGTACCCGAGGTCTGCCGCATTTTCTGCGCCACGGCCAACCCGCTCGAGGTGATCTTCGCGCAAACGCAGCAAGGGCGCGCGATCCTGGGCGTGGTGGATGGTATGCAGAGCCAGGGCATCGAAGGTGACGCCGAGATTGCCGAGCGCAAGGCGCTGCTGCGGCGCTTTGGGTACAAAATGTAGGGAGTGGGGAGTAGGGAGTAGGCAGTGGGGAGTGGGGCCTTGAACGCCGTTCCCAACTGCCCACTGCCTGCTCCCTACTCCCCACTCCGTTTGCCGCGCTGCGCCGGCGCATGATACGCTTGGCGGGATTTGATTCGCGCGTCACGACATTTGCTGCGCCGGCCCCTGGGCCCGGCGTTGAATTCTCTGTGCGGAACTTTATGCCCCCCAAGAATCTGAAAGCGTTGGGCTGGCGCATCGGCCTGACGTTGCTTCTGCTTGCCCTGCTTCTCATCTTTGCCGCCGGCAGGCCGCGCACCGCGGGCGCTCAAAGCGGCGGCGATCCCCTCGTCCTTGCCTTCTATTACCTCTGGTACGATGACGCCACCTGGACAACTGATCAACTGAGCGATCTGCCTGCGCAATCCTACGTGAGCAGCGATCGCGCCGCCATGGGCCGCCACATTGAGCAGGCGCGCGCTGCGGGCATTGATGCGCTTGTGGGCGCATGGTTTGGCCCCGGCGGCGGCAACCCGACTGAGGCCAACGTCGCCGCGTTGCTGGAGGAAGCCGCGGCGCGCGGCGCCAGGGCCGCAATCCTCTTTGAGACGAACTCCCCCTTCCTGGGCGGCCTGGGCGATGTGACGGCCGCGCTCCAGCATCTGCTCAGCGTCCACGCCCAGCAGCCCGCCTACCTGCGCGTCGATGGCCGCCCCGTCATCTTCTTCTGGCGCACGCAGATGTACAGCGTGGAGCAGTGGCGCACCATCCGCGCCCAGGCAGACCCCAACAACAGCGCCATCTGGATTGCAGACGGCACGGATACCTCCTATCTGGCGGTCTTCGACGGCCACCACCTCTACAGCAATACCTGGAATCCCCCTGGCAACCTGGAGGCGGTGAACGCCAGGTACGCTGCGCAAGTGGCGCAGGCGCGCGAGCGCTATGGCCAGCGCTTCTGGGTGGCCACCGCCATGCCCGGCTACAACGATGTGAAGGCGCGCCCCGGCAACGGCTTTGCGCAAGACCGCGAGGGGGGCGGCTATTATGCGCGCTCATGGGCGGCGGCGCTTGCCGGCAACCCCAATTGGGTGGTCATCACTTCATTCAACGAGTGGCCCGAAGGCTCCTACATTGAGCCGAGCCAGGCATATGGTGACGCCTATTTAGGCATGACGGCGCAGTGGAGCGGGCAGTTCAAGGCGGGGGGCGGCGCGCCCGCAGGCGATTTTGTGGCCGCAGTCATCGCGCCCGCAGCCCCGCCCGAACCCACGCCCAGCGGCCCCACGGCCTATGTGGAGACGCAACTGCTCTACGCACGCAGCGGCCCCGGCACGAATTTCTCGGTGGTGCAGGAACTCAGCCAGGGCGACGCCTTGGTTGTCACAGGGCGCAGCGACACGCCGACGCCATGGTGGCAGGTGGACATAGATGGTCAACCTGGATGGGTGAGCGGCGACTTCGTGCGTACGGCAGGCGCGGTGGATGCCACGCCCCTGCTCGCACTGGGCGAGTTGGGCGCGGCCGAGGCGATCTCCACCCCGCAGGCCGTTCAATTGCAGCGCATGCTTGCTTCTGTCCCGACGCCTGCCGCCGCCGAAGCACCCGTGGTCTTCCTCAGAACGCTCGGCCCCATCCTCTCACCGCGGCCGTAAACGCGGCTACGCAGCAACGGCGGAAACAACGGAAAAGGCAGGAAACAAGAGTATCGGCTCTTGTTTCCTGCCTTTTCCGTTGTTTCCGTCGTTGCTGCGTACGCGCGCTGTTACGCGTGCCTGCGGGTGAAGCGGTACATGCGCTCGAGCGCCTTTTCGATGTTCTCCAGGCTTGACGCATAGGCGCAGCGGATATGCCCCTCGCCCCCTGCCCCAAACGCGCTGCCGGGGATGACCGCCACGTGTTCCTCCATCAGCAGCCTCTCACAGAACTCGTGCTCGTTCATGCCGGTGCTCTTGACGCTGGGGAAGGCATAGAAGGCCCCCTTGGGCTCGAAGCAGTCGAGCCCGATCTCGTTGAGGCCATCCACAATAAAGCGACGGCGGCGGTCATAGGAGGCCACCATTTCCAGCACATACTCCTCGGCCGCGGGGTCTGTGAAGGCCGCCAGAGCCGCCTCCTGCCCCACCGTGGGGGCCGACATGATCAGATACTGGTGAATCTTGCGCATGGCGCCAAGCAGCGCTTCCGGCCCCAGCGCGTAACCGATGCGCCAGCCCGTCATCGCGTAATCCTTGCTCATGCCACCCAGGTGGATGGTGCGCTCGGCCATGCCGGGCAGCGCCGCAAACATGATGTGCTGGTGATCACCATAGACCAGCCTGTCGTAAATCTCGTCGGAGATGACGATCAGGTCGTGACGCGTCGCAATCTGCGCAATCTCCATCATGCCTGCGTAGTCCATCACAGCGCCAGTCGGGTTGCTGGGGAAGCCAATCAGCAGCGCCTTGGTGCGCGGCGTGATGGCCGCCTCAATTGCCGCCGGGTTCACAAAGAAGTTATCGGCGGCATAGGTCGGCACATCCACCACGATGCCCCCTGCCATGATCACGCTGGCTGTGTAGGCCACAAAACAGGGCTGCGGCACAATCACCTCGTCGCCGGGGTCCAGAATCGCCTGCATGGTGATGTACATCGCTTCGCTGACGCCCACGGTAATGAGCGCTTCGGTGTTTGGATCATACGGGTGGCCATCGTAGCGCGTGTGCAGGTTGTGGACAATCGCCTCGCGCAATTCCATCAAGCCCGAGTTCGAGGTGTAGGCGGTATGCCCCTTCTGCAGCGAGGCAATGCCCGCGTTGAGGATCGGGGGCGGCGTCACAAAGTCGGGCTCGCCAATTCCCAGGCTGATCACATCCTCCATGGTGGAGGCAATGTCGAAGTATTTGCGAATGCCCGACGGCGGCACCGCCAGCACGCGCGCGCTGAGGCGGTCGGCCATGGGCCGCATGGTGAGCGTGGCAACGCCATTGTGGCCCTGCTGGCCGTTGCGCAATTGTGAGAACGTCGTTGTCTGCGATGTGGGCAGCGTTTGCGAGTTCATGGACTTGAGCCTCCCCGGCTCTGGAGATTATCGTCTTCGTTGGTCAAGCGGGTGGAATGGTGGAGACGCTGCGCGCCCATGCGCTGCGTCAGTGCGCCGCCGGTAGATGCCGTTTGCAGCCTGCAGCCCGGTGGGCTCCGCAGGCTACCGGCTCGTTGCGACGGCCAATCCGCCCAAACTCAAGCCCCGCATTCGTTCGCTCATGACTTCCTCAACCTTCAATTCTTGTACGCAGAAAGGACGGAAAAAGCGGAAAAGACATGAAAAGCTGATTCGCTAGAGATGTTCATGCCTCTTCTGCTGTTTCCGCTTTTTCTGCGTACGGGAATTTGCCGTTCATTTCCGGGCGGCGCGTATGCCAGGTGGTGGCGCGCTCGTAGGCGTGGGCCACGTGTAGAATCTGCGCCTCGCCCAGGTGCGGACCGATCAGTTGCAGGCCAATGGGCAGGTTGCTGCCATCAAAACCGCAGGGCACGCTGATGGCGCAGACGCCCGCCAGGTTGACCGGCACCGTGAAGATATCGCTGAGGTACATTTCCAGCGGGTTGTCACTCTTCTCGCCAATGCGGAAGGCGGTGGTGGGGGCCACAGGGCAGGCGATGACATCCACATCGGCAAATGCGCGTGCAAAGTCATCCTTGATGAGTGTGCGCACCTGTTGCGCCTTGCCATAGTAGGCGTCATAGTAGCCCGCGCTCAGCGCATAGGTGCCGAGCATGATGCGCCGCTTGACCTCGGCGCCGAAGCCACGGCCGCGCGTCTGGCGGTAATTCTCAAACATGGAGTCGGCGCCTGCGCTGTAGCCAAAGCGCACACCGTCAAAGCGGGCCAGGTTGGCGCTTGCCTCGGCGGTGGCCACCAGATAGTAGACGGAAAGCGCCTTGTCGGTGTTGGGCAGCGAGACGGGCACAATGGTCGCGCCCAGCGCATCCAGTTGGGCGATGGCCGTGCGCACGGCGTCTTCAACTTCCGGCTGGAGGCCGTCTACAAAATACTCCTGCGGCAGCCCCACGCGCACACCCGCCAGCGAGCCATCCAGCGCGGCTGCAAAATTGGGTGCGGCATCGGGCATGCTGGTGCTGTCTTTGGGGTCATGGCCTGCCATGACGCCAAGCATAAGGGCGGCGTCCTGCACGTCCTTTGCCAGCACCCCCACCGAGTCGAGGCTGGAGCCGTAGGCCACAAGGCCGTAGCGGCTGACGCGGCCGTAGGAGGGCTTGAGCCCCACCACACCGCAGTAGGATGCGGGTAGACGGACGCTGCCGCCCGTGTCCGTGCCCAGCGCGCCCAGCGCCATCTCCGCCGCCACCGCCGCGGCCGAGCCGCCGCTGCTGCCGCCGGGCACGCGTTGCGTGTCCCAGGGGTTGTGTGTGATCGCGTAGGCGCTGTTCTCTGTGCTCGAGCCCATCGCGAACTCGTCCATATTGGCCTTGCCCACCATCACCATGCCTGCCGTCTGCAGGCGCGCCACCGCCGTGGCCGTGTAGGGGGGGATGTAGTTCTCGAGAATGCGGCTGCCGCAGGTGGTGCGCACGCCCGCCGTGCTCAGCACATCCTTGATGGCAAGGGGGATGCCCAGCAGCGGCGCGTCTGCGCCCTGCGTGCGGCGGGCGTCGGCGGCGTGCGCCTCTTCCAGCGCGCGGTCCGGTGTGAGGGTGATAAAGGCGCGCACCTGCGGCTCGAGCGCGTCAATGCGCGCCAGGTGCGCCTCGGTGAGTTGCACAGAGGTGAAGTCGCCTGCGCGCAGGCCGGCCAGTGCTGCATGAATGGTGAGGGTGTGCAGGGGCGTGTCCACTATGCGTCTCCCGTATCCTCGAAGACGGCGCGCACCTCAAAGAAACCGTTGGCCTGCATGGGCGCGTTGGCCAGCGCCGCGGCATTGGGCAGGGAAGGCTGCGGCTCATCGGCGCGCAGCACATTGGTCAATGGCAGCACGTGGGGCATGGGCGGCACATGGTTCGTGTCGACCTGGCGCAGGCTGTCGGCATAATCAAGAATGGCCGAAAGCTGTTGGGCGTAGGTGGCGACTTCATCATCGCTCAGCGCCAGCTTGGCCAGTTCGGCTACGTGGCGCACTTCCTCGCTGCTGATGTGCATGGGTTGTCCCTTACACCTGTACGAAAATTCCAGTACGCAGAAAAAGCGGTAACAACGGAAACAACATGAAGAGCTGCTTTCGTCGTAGTATCCTGTTTTTCCAGCTTTTTCCGTCGTTTCTGCGTACAGAAATTTCGCAGTTGGCAAAACAAAACGCCGCGGCGCATGTCCACGGCGTTGAAAGCAGAATCGCTGCAAAACGTGCCTGCGCCGTGAGCCGTCTTTCGGCGTCCACGGCGGCGGCTTCAGGGCCGCACTACCGGGACGCGCAAAGAGCAGCGGCCGCCATGGGGGCGGCTGCATTTGCTTTTACGGGTACCGGCTGGGCGTATTTGCTCATTGGTTCGGCACTGGCTGGCAAAGCGGGCGAAGATTGCATGTATCTGAAGTTGCAGTAGTATAGACGGTGGCTTTGCAGGCTGTCAAACGCGGGACTGTTCAGGCTAAGCGTTGCGCAGGGCCTCGTCGCTGCCGTGCCATCTGTTTCTTTACAGGAGCCACCATGACGCGCCCAACCGTCTCGCTTGCTGTCGCCAACCGCGCACCGGAACTGCGCGCACGTCTGCTGGCGCGTCTCCCCGCGCTGCAGGCCATCCCCGGCGTACTGGGCATCACCCTTAACGGCGGCCTCTCGCGCGGCTTCGCCGATGCACTCTCGGAGATTGACGTCATGCTCTATCTTGCGCCGGGTGCTCTGCAGGAGTGGCAACAGCGCGGCAGCCCCATTACTCTCGGCATAGCGCAACATGACGGCTGGACATGGGATGTGGCGGCCTTCGATCTTGCCGAGCGCGAAGATAGCACGTGGGAAAGTGATGCTCGCTGGGATGGCTCCTATGCCGAGATTCTTTATGATCCCACGGGGCGGCTGCAGCGCCTGCTCGCCGCGCAGGGCGCGCCGCCTGCAATCGACGTGGTTGAGGGGCAACTTTTCCAGTGCTGGTGGTACTACCGACTTGCCGGGGACATCTGGATTGGGCGCGGTGACTGGCTTCAGGGTCACCACATGCTGAACCAGGCCACAGCTGCGCTGGTGCGCTCGCTCTTTGCCGCCAACTGCGAGCTCATCCCGCACGAAAAGTGGCTCTTCCATCTGAGCCGCACGCTTGCATGGACGCCCGATCACTGGCTGGACCGCATCGCCCGCGCGCTCAACACGGGCAATGTGGACGTTGAGAGCCTGCGCACGCGCCAGTCTGTAATCGAAACCCTCTGGCAGGAAATCGACGCCTACGTGCGTCGCGGTTTCTTTCCCGATTTGCCGGTTGCGGTCATGCAGCGCAGTTTCTACAACTTGTTGGCCGCGCTTGCGGCGCGCGACTCTCTCACCTGGACGGAGTGGGAAGCGCTGGGTGGGACGGGGGTGATGAAGATGGATCCCTTCCAGCCCCTGCTCTCAATTAATGACCAGCGCGCAAGACTGGATCGCGCACGCTTCGCGTCAGTCGCGCCCGCTGAGATGTATGGCTGGCACTACGCCATCGTGGAAGCGGTACGCGCACAGCAGCAACGAACTGCTGCCATCTGAAGACGTACGCCTACACCGCCCCCAGCGCCTGCACAGCGCGCAGTGCCAGCAACTCGCTCAGCATCATCGCGGTGGCGCCCCACACGGTTTGGCCCGCCACGGCGAAGAAGGGCACGTGCACGGCGCGGCCGCGCAGGGTCCACAACTCGCGCTGCATCGTTGCGGGGTCCAGCAGGTGGGCGAGGGGTGTCTCGAGAAGTTGGGCCACCTCATAGGGGTCGTTGCGGAAGTCGGGACGGCTGCTGCACCAGCCCACGGTAGGCTGCACCAGATAGTTGGAGGCGGTCACGAAGAGGGGACTCAACTGCCCAAGCACGGTGACTGCCGCGGGCGCCACGCCTACCTCCTCCCAGGCCTCACGCAGCGCGGTCGCCGTCAGGTCGGCGTCCGCCGGCTCGCGGCCGCCCCCCGGGAAACCCACCTGGCCGCTGTGTACGCCGCTGTAGGTTGGGCGCAGGATGAGGGGCAAGTGCACATGGCCGCCGTAGAGGTAGAACAACACGAGCACGCCCCCCTGGCGCGCATCGGGGCCAGGAATACGGAAGATATCACTGTTGCGGCCGTCGGCGCGCGGGTTGGGGGCCATGCGCTCCTGCGCCGCCTCGCCCGGCAGCGCACCCTGCAACTCGGCGCGCAACGCTGCCATCAGGGGCGTTGCGCGTTCGAGTACAGCTGCGCGGATGCTGGTTGTCTCCATCCTGATTCCTCAAATTACGCGCCGATGCCCCACTACAGGACGCGGCAGACAAGCCCTTTGAGATAGTCGCCCTCGGGAAAGGTGATGGCCACGGGGTGGTCACGGTCCTGGCGCAGCCACTCGAGGATTTGCACATCGCGCCCGGCGTCCACGGCCGCGCCGAAGACAACCTTCTGGAAGAGGTCGGCGCTGACCAGGCCGCTGCACGAGAAGGTGACGAGCGTACCGCCGGGGGGCAGCAGGTGCAGCGCCTGCATGTTGATATCCTTGTAGCCGCGCAGCGCTTTCTCCATTTGCGCCTGGTTGTGGGCGAACTTGGGCGGGTCGAGGACGATGACATCAAACCGCGGCGAGCCTGGTTCGCGCCACGCGCGCAGGATCTCGAAAACGTCGCCTGCAATCTGCTCGCTCTGGCCTTCCACATCCAGGCCATTGAGGCGCATGTTCTCTTCGGCCATCTCCAACGCCTCGTACGAGCTATCCACATTGGTGACGAAGTCGGCCCCGGCCTCGAGCGCGTGGACGCCAAATGCACCCGTGTAGCTGAAGGCGTTGAGCATCCGCTTGCCCGCGCAATAGGCGGCGGTGCGGCGGCGGTTGGCGCGCTGATCCAGGTAGAAACCGGTCTTCTGGCCGCCCACAATGTCAACTGCAAAACAGTGGCCGCCTTCGTGGATAGCGATGGGGCCCTCCGGTGCGATACCCGCCAGCAAGCCCTGCGCCTCCTCCAGACCCTCCTGGCGACGCAGCGCGAGGTCGCTGCGTTCGATGACGCCGCGCGCGCCCGTTAATTCCATGAGCATCGCGGCGAGGTCGTGTTTGCGGGCGTCCATGGCCAACGTGCCCACCTGGAGCACAAGCCAGTCGGCGTAGCGGTCGACGGTGAGGCCGGGCATGCCGTCATTTTCGGCAAAGACGAGGCGCAGCGCGTTGCTCTCGGATTCGAGCGCGCGCCGCCCGTTGATGGCGCGCAGCAGCCGCCCGCGCCAGAAGTCGTCATCGATGGCCTCCTCCTGCTGCCAGGAGATGAGGCGCACCTGGATCTGGCTGCGTCGGTTGAGCATGCCACGCGCCATCCAGCGCCCCTCGCTGTCGGTCACGTCCACAAAGCCGCCGTTGGGCACGTTGTGGGGCAATTGGGCAATGGCGCCGCTGAAGATCCAGGGGTGCCCTTGGCGCACAGGCTTCTCGCGGCCCGGTTTGAGAACAACGCTGTCGCTTGCGCTGCTCTCCCGGCTGGTGCTTCTCTCGCTGCTCTTGTTGGGGCGGCTCATGGGGCGTTCTCTTCCCAGCCATATTCGTTGATGGCAATGGTTGTTGCAGGCTGTGAGACGGAGACGCCGCCCAGCGTAATCAAACGTGCAACGGGATCGTAGGCAAAGGGGATTTCGCCGCTCGGCGTGGTCATTGCACCCGCGACGTGTGTTGGCGTGCGCACGCTAAAGCGCAAGCTGTAGCCTTTGGCAATGGCCCAGTGGACAAGCGGCTTGATGGGGGCGCGGCTCACGGGACTCCCCCAGGCGGCGCGCCCATCCAGTACAAGAACAGCGCCGGTGCGCCAGGCTGCACCGCAACGCCCTCGGCGGCAATGATTCCGCACAACCAGAGCACGCGCCCCTCGGCGTCAATGACGACTGGCCAGCCGGGGCGCAGCGCCGCGGGAATCTTGCGGTCGGTGAAGATGTCACCCAGGGCGCGCGTGTGGCCGCCCATGCCCTGCGGCGCCATGCGCATTCCGGGGCAGGGCGTTGTCAGGCGCAGCCCCGTGCCAAGCGACGCATTCAGCCACAAGTCCCACTCATCTCTCTCCTCCTCGTCGATCGCGTGGGGAACCCAAATAGCCTCCAGGCGCCACCCGAACGCAACCGCGAGCGGCGTCGGTGGCTCGATGGCGAGGCTGCCGTGCTGCGCGCGCCAGGCGGCGTCGATCCAGGGGCCATCAGGTGCAGTGGGCAAGGCCTCGAGGCGATGGATGCTGAGCGTGTCGGCCTCGCCATCGTGCAGCACGCTCCAGGCTATGCCGTCCACCAGCGGGTGAGGGCCTGAGGCGTGCGCAGGTTCATCGATCACGGCGGCGAGTGTTTCGACGTGGGCGTGATTCACAGCGCGCGTGGCAAAGGTGCGTCGCAGCCCCAGCCGCAGCAGCGCGCAGCGGTCGGCCCAGGTGGCATCTTGCAGTGCGCCATAGCGCAACAGCAGCCGGGTCTGCGGCGTTGCGGCGGCTGTGGCCTGCGCCAGCAACTGGTCGTCGAGTGTGTCGAGGCGATCAGCCTCCTGCCCCAACAGTTGCGCCGTGCGTGCCAGTGTCGCCACAATGGACGGGTTGCGCTGCGCAAGCAACGGCATCACCTGGTGACGCACAAAATTACGCGTGCGCGCCGTATCAACGTTGCTCTCATCCTCACGCCACCGCAGTGCGTGCGCTTTGGCATAGGCCAGGAGTTCGCTGCGCGGCGTGCGCAGCAGCGGCCGCAGAATCTGCAGGGGCGGCTGCGCGCCATCTTCCCAGGATGTCACCATGCGCATAGCCGCCAGCCCGTGTAGGCCGCTGCCGCGCACAAGGTTGAGCAGAAGCGTCTCGGCCTGGTCGTCGGCGTGATGGGCGACGACCAGGATGGGGGACTGGCCCGTGGGCGTGACCCTGCGCGCGACGTCGGCCAGAAAGGCGTAGCGCACCGCACGCGCCGCCGCCTCTATGCCACCGGGGAACGTGCCACCATGCTCCCAGCGCGCCGTGTACATCGGCAGCCCCCACGATGCAGCCAGTTCGGCCACAAAACGTGCGTCATCGGTAGAGGCAGGGCGCAACGCGTGGTCAAAATGGGCCAGGTGGAGCAGCAGGCCGCGCTGCGGCGCCAGACCATGCAGCAGGTGGGCGAGCACCACACTATCCATGCCGCCGCTCACACCCACAACCAGCGCGCCGCCCACGGCCGTCGCGCCGCCCACGGCCGTCGCGCGCAGCGCAGCGTCCACCCTTTCCGCCAGGTTGCCACTCATGGGGCGATTATACACCAGCTTCCAACCACCCTCTGTGGTCGCGCTACTTCATAGACTCTCGGCAACTGCCTTGCGACTCTGCATTGAAGCCAAGTTGCCGTTTGTGTTGAGGTGTTTAAGGCCCTGATTCTTGGGCGCGCGGCGCGCTATGATATACTCGGGGCGGGCATGAGTCTGTGGCGCGTCCGCACCCTTTGGGCGGGTGCGCCTCTTGTCGCGAAATGCGCCCGCCGCGGGCGCCTTTCGGGGCTGCTCTGTATCTCGCCCAGAATTGTCCCGGATGAACGCAGCCCCCGGGTGCTGCCGGAGATTCAATACGCGTGAATAACCCACTCGACTGGCTCTTGGGCCTCTTTTCGCTTGATATCGGGATTGACCTGGGCACGGCGAATACGCTCGTGCACGTCAAAAACCGTGGCATTGTCATTAATGAACCGTCGGTGGTTGCCATCGACAAATCATCGCGCCAGCGCAACCGTGTCAAGGCAATTGGCCGCGAAGCCAAGGAGATGGTGGGCCGCACCCCGGCCCATATCGTCGCCATCCGCCCTTTGCAGGATGGCGTGATCTCCGACTTTGATGTGACGGAGCAGATGATCCACCACTTCATCGGCAAGGTGCACGGCAACCGCGCCTTTGGCACGGCGCGCCCACGTGTCGTCATCGGCATCCCTTCTGGTGTGACCGAGGTGGAGAAGCGCGCCGTGCGCGACGCCGCCATCAGCGCGGGGGCACGCGAGGCGGGGCTGGTGGAGGAGCCGATGGCGGCGGCAATTGGCGCAGGCCTGCCTGTCACCGAATCGGTCGGCTCAATGATTGTGGACATCGGCGGCGGCACGACGGAAGTCGCGGTGATCTCGCTGGGCGGCATTGTCGTCTCGCGCTCCATCCGCGTTGCCGGTGACGAAATGAATGAGGACATCGTCAACTACGCGCGCCAGAAGTACAACCTGCTGATTGGCGAACGCATGGCCGAACGCGCCAAGATCGAGATTGGCTCGGCTTATCCCCTCGAGCGCGAGCGCACGATGATTCTGCGCGGCCGCAACCTCATTACCGGCCTGCCCGAGGCGGTGGAGGTGAGCTCGGTGGAAATCCGCGAGGCGCTTTCCGGCTCCGTGCAGGTGATTGTGGATGCCGTCAAAGGCACACTCGACGAAACACCCCCCGAACTTGTGGCCGACCTCATGGAGTACGGCATTGTGCTTGCCGGCGGCGGCGCGCTGCTGCAAGGACTGGCGCAGCGTCTGCAGGACGAGACACGCATGCACGTCTATGTGGCCGACAACCCCCTCACCGCTGTCGTTATGGGCACAGGCATGATTCTGGAAAAGCCCGAATTCTATCGCGAAACGCTGACGTCCATGCAGCGCAAGGCGAACATCAGATAATTGAAGACTGAAGATTGGTGATTGGCGTCGGGCTGCATCCAGGCGCCAATCATCAATTTTCGGTCTTCAATTCTGTTTTGCCGCCAAATTGTTGCACTCGATTCAAATGCGCAACACCGAACGCCGCACGTGGACCCTGAGTGATATTGCCATCCGCCTGCTGCTGCTGATTCTGGCAGCGGTGCTGTTGATGGCGCTCCAAATTACGGGACAGTTGCGGCCGATTCAGGGCTTCATCGCCAGCATTACCTCACCGGCGCAGGTGGGCGCGACGGGCGCAGCCGACAATACTGCGAGCGCTGTCAGCTTTCTTGTCGACCTGCGCACCATGCGCCAAACCAGCGCCGAACTCAGCCAGCGCAACGAAGACCTGCTGGCCGAAAACTTTGCCCTGCGCGAGGTGGAGCAGGAGAACCAGCGTCTGCGCCAGCTTCTGAACTTCGCCCAAACGCGCCCCAGCCTCGAGCTGCGCGGCGCGCAGATTGTGGGCCGCGTGATTGGCCAGGAAGCCAATAACTTCCTCGAATCGCTGATTATTGACCTGGGCGAGCGCCACGGCATTGAAGTGGGCATGCCCGTCGTCACCAGCCAGGGCATGGTGGGGCGCATCAGCGAAGTCAACACGGGCACCTCCAAGGTGCTGCTGATAACTGATTCCAACAGTTCGGTAAACGCGATTCTGCAGAGCAGTCGCCTCAACGGCATTGTGCGCGGCGCGCCCGGTGGCAACCTGCTCATGGATTACCTGCAGCAGGGCGCCGTGCTGAGCGTGGGCGAGGTGGTGCTGACCTCGGGGCTGGGGGGCAACTTCCCCAAAGGCATTCCGATTGGGCAAGTGGTGCAGATCAACCAGCGCGATATCGACGTCTTCCAGCAGGCCGTTGTGCAGCCCACGGTTGATTTCAGCAGCCTGGAACTGGTGGCCGTGGTGACGAACTTCAACCCGCTCGAGGTTGAGCCGAGCGGCTTGCAGCCGCTCGTTCCCGAACTGCCGGGGACGACGGATGCGCTCACGCCGGAGGGCGCCGCACAGCCATGACAGTGGGCCGCCGCGACTTTCTCTATTATTTCATGATTCCGGGCCTCTTCGTGGCGGCGCTGGTGCAGTCCACCATGCTCGTTCGCCTGGAGGTGCGCAATGTCAAGCCCGATCTGGTGCTGCTTCTTGTGCTCGTGGGGACGCTGGTCTACGGGGCGCAGTCGGGCATGCTGTGGGCCTTCGTAGGGGGCGTCGCGCTCGACCTCTTCAGCGGCGGCCCCATGGGCAGCTCGAGCCTGGCGCTGCTGGTGGCGGCGTTGGTGGCCGCACCGGGGCACCACACTCTTTCGCGCTTCAACGTGTTGGTGCCGTTGAGCGCCGCTGCGTTGGGCACGCTCGCCTATGGCGTGACCTACATCGTAGTCCTCTTTGCGCTTGACTTTATCATGAACCTGCCATTCCTGCGCGGGGTGCAAGTGGAGGGCGTGCAGCATCTACTGCCCTTCGTCGCCACGCTCGAATCCGTGGTCTTGCCGTCGATCGCATACAACACCCTGGTGATGCTGGCGTTGATACCGCTGCTGAACCAGGTGCCCGAGACCACTGACGCGACCCTGTAGCGCTCTTGAACATAAAGGGGGCGGAGGCAGGAGCCGGGGGTGAGCTGTACACAGCCATGATTCCCGCGTTCACTGTTTTCCGCCCCCGCAAAGGAATCAATGTACGAACAGCAACGCCGTCCACGTGACATTGCCCCGGCCACCATGTTTCTATTCCGGCTGGGAATCATCGCCTTCTTTGCCGTAATTAGCTTGCGCCTCTACCAACTGCAGGTGCGCGAAGGCCAGAGCTACAACGCGCAAGCGGACGAGAATCGCTTCCAGATTGTAGAGTCCAGCGCGCCGCGCGGCGTGATCTATGACAAGCAGACGACCATCCTTACGCGCAACCGCCCCAGCTTCGAAATTGCGCTCGTGCCCGAGTACATCCCCGAGGATGATCTCGACACGGCGGATGTAGACGAGGAAGCGCAGGAGATCGAGAAGGTGCTGCGCCTGATCAAGGCCGACAGCAACGCCGACGTGGCTCTGCGCATGGGCGAAATCCTCTTTCGCAAGTTGGGGCGCGTGGACTTTCAGGAAACTGTCGAAGGTGTGGGCGTCACACTCTCCTTTGTCACTGTACCCGGCGCTGTGGAAGCCGGCGCAGCGAACCCGGAAGCGGGTTTTCAAACGCTGCCCGAAGAGATACAAATCCCCGACATCTCGAAGCCGCTCCCCATTCAGGGGCTTGTGGCGCTTGTGCAGCGCTCGGTGCAGCTGGGGCGGCAGGGAGGCTCCTCGCGCCCCATTCCCGTTCTGGACCTGGTGGACCGAATCACGGCCTTCGAGATCACCGAACAGGTCTACCGACTGCCCAGCGTGCGCGTCAACCAGGTGCCCGTGCGTGAGTACACCTATGGCGACCTGATGAGCCATGTGCTGGGCTTCATGGGGCCGATTCCCGCTGCCCTGGCCGACGAGTACGAGTCGAACGGCTACACGAATCCCAACGAAAAGATCGGCCTTAACGGTCTCGAGTATTCCTATCAGGCCGAATTGCGCGGCGTGCCCGGCTACAAGAACATTGAGGTGGACATCCTCGGGCGCGAAATGCGCACCGTGGGCCAGGTCAATGACCCAGTGCCCGGCTCCAACCTGATTCTGGGGATTGACCTGCGTTTGCAGCGCGCCATCCGCGATGCGCTCGAGAAGGGCATGGAGAGCGTGGAGGCAAAGTGGGGCGTGGTGATTGCCATGAACCCCATGACGGGGCTCGTCCTCGGCATGGTGAGTCTGCCCTCGTTTGACAACAACATCTTTGCCGAGGGCATCAACGAGGACTACCTGGCGCTTGAGCGCGACGATCGCCGCCCGCTCATCAACTACGCGATTGGCGGCCAATACCCGCCCGGCTCCACCTTCAAGATGACCACTGCCACTGCCGCCCTCCAGGAAGGCGTCATCACGCCTGAGGGCACGGTGTTCGACAGCGGCCCCCTCTTTCTGCCCAACCGCTTTGCACCCAACGACCTCTCGCAGGCACAGAAATTCGTGAGCTGGAATCACAAGTACGGTATTGTGCACGGTGCAGTCAACATCGTGAAGGCGCTGGCGCTCTCCAACGACATCTTCTTCTATCGCATCGCCGGCGGCTACCCTCCCGACAATGAACCGGGACTGGGACCCAAGAATCTGGCCAAGTGGACGGCGCTCTTTGGCTATGGCGACGCCACGGGAATTGACCTGCCCGGTGAGGTAAGCGTGCAGGTTCCCAACGACCAGTGGAAGCGGCAGACCTACGCCGAATCGTGGACGACGGGTGACTCCTACAACATGGGCATTGGGCAGGGCTACGTGCTTGCCACGCCGCTGCAGGTGCTGGTGGCAACGGCGGCGATTGCCAACGGCGGCCAGGTGGTGGCGCCACAGGTGGTCTATCAGATTACCGACGCCAACAATGGCTTGCAGCGCGACTTCACGCCCAAGTTCACGCGCACACTGCCCGCCGATCCCGCGAACATCAAGGTTGTGCAGGAAGGCATGTGGACGGCGGTGAACGCTGACTTCGGCACGGCGATTACCTCGCGCATTGCGGGCGTGACGGTGGCGGGCAAGACGGGCACGGCCGAGTTCTGCGAGTATATTCCCGAGGAGCAGGACTGCCGGCGCGACGACAAGGACAACTTGCCCACGCACGCGTGGTATGTAGCCTATGCGCCCTACGAAGCGCCCGAGATTGCCGTTGTGGCCTTCGTGTATAACGGCGGCGAAGGATCGGCGACGACCATACCCATTGCGCGCGAGGTGCTGGAAGCGTACTTCCGCGAGATCAACCCGGTGCTGCCGCCGGCAACGCCGGGTGCGGCGCCCGTGGTCACGGGCACAGGCCCCAGCGAATAGGCGCCGAATGCGCCGGGGCGCATCATGCAACGTTGCGCAGCGATGGCGCTTCTGGTAGAGTTGATGTACAGCGTGTAGTAACGCGTCCGTTGTGTGCAGCATTGGCTTGCAGACGGTGCGCGAATCGGCTGAAATTGTCCCCACCGATTCGGGCTCACGAAGCGCAAATTGCAGCGCGCACCTGTTCCGTACGCGGGCCTCGCACGCCCACCTTTTCAAGCGCGCAACCGCTGCCATGCGCAGTCACAAATCGAAAGTGCGCGCGCAGCGTTTCCACCGGCGCCGGCATCACCAAGCACGAGGGCTACAGCATGTTTTCCAAACGCCGACCACCTCAGCCATCGTCCAGCGCGGGCAAGCCGGTCGCGCCGGCAGCGCGACCGCCAGAGCAAGCGCCCGCACCTGCCCAGGGTGCGCCCACAGAAAACGACGAGATGCGCGATATGTGGAGCGCGATGGCGGCGCTGCTGGACAACACCACCGTGCGCGCCGACGGCAGTTCTGCGGAGGCATCTGTACCGCAGGCCTCGCCCGATGACGCGGCGGCGTGGGGCGCCTTTGCCGAGGCAGTACCCGAGCAACAGCCGCTCACCGCGCCAAACGCGGGCGCCGCGCCGCATGGGGACGCAATGAGCGAGCAGACGGCCGCACCCCTTGCTCCCGAAAACACACCCGCACCATCGGCGCAGACTCCCACGCAAGGCGGCGATCCCTCTCGCTGGGCGCCCCCTTCCCTCCTGCCGCCGGGCAGCGGCCCGGTTACGCCGATTGCCCCGACTGCACCCGCTGCGCCGCCCGCCGCCGCGCCGCCGCCCGCCGACAAGGTCGGACAGCCGGGAATTGACGACGCCGGCGTACAGTTGTTGCCCGCGCCCGACGATGCGCTCTTTGCGGAAGCATCGCCGCAGGCCGTGCAGCCGGCGGCGTCATGGCCGCCGGAGCCAATTTCGCCGCAGACGCAACCCGCCTATCCGCCCGCCCCCACACAAGTGCCTTTTGTGCTGCGCGAACTGGGTAGCCCCTTCACCATGCCCGCGGGGCTGGACCAGAACGCCGTTACCCTGCGCGGCCGCAGCGATGGCATTGCCATCGAGATGGCCTCAGGCAAGTGGGAGGATTTGCTGCAACTCCTCTCCTACCGGCTGGAGCAGACCGACGGCTTCTTCAGCGGCGGCCATGTGGTTGTGGATGTAGGCACGCGCCAAACCAACGAGGCCGAGCTTGACCTGCTGGCACGCGTGTTGGGCAGCTATAGCCTGCAGGCCGGGGTAGTGCGCACCTCTGCCGAGCGCACCTTTCAGGCGGCGCTGGCGTTGGGCATCCCCTGCGCGCAAATTGCGCTGGATGGCACGGTTGTCAACGAGGCCATGCCTGCCCAGGCCGACGACAACACCTTCCCCTTCTTTGTCTACCGGGGCAGCCTGCGCTCGGGACAGCAGCTTTACCGCCCGGAGCACATCATGATCATGGGCGATGTCAACCCCGGCGCCGAAGTGGCCTCCAATGGCGACATTCTGGTGTGGGGGCGGCTGCGCGGCGTTGCCCACGCCGGCGCCCAGGGCAACACGGGCGCGATCATCGCAGCGCTGGATCTGGATCCAGTCCAGTTGCGCATTCACACGGTGGTGGCGGCGGCGCAGGCGGGGCAGAGCGAGGGCGGTGGCCCGCGCTGGGGCGGGGCGCGCAGCGCTGATCGTCGCCCTGAAGTGGCCCGCCTTGCCAATGGCCGCCTTCTCATTGAGGCGTGGGACGATGTGAAAACAGCCGGCGCGCCAATCCTCAAACGACGCCGCGCCTAAGCAAACGGGGTTCCCATGGCTGCCACAATCATTACAGTCACCTCTGGCAAAGGCGGCGTTGGCAAAACAACGACCACAGCGAATATTGCAGCGGCGCTGGCGCTGGCCAACCAGCGCGTGATAACCGTGGACGGCGACATTGGCCTGCGCAATCTGGACCTGGTGCTTGGCCTCGAGAATCGCATCGTCTACGACCTGATTGATGTCGTGGAAGGGCGCTGTTCGCTCACACAGGCGCTTGTGCGCGACCAACGCGCGCCCGCGCTCTGGCTGCTCCCCGCCGCGCAAACGCGCGACAAGACCGACATCACCACCGACCAGATGATTCGCGTCTGCACAGCGCTGCGCCAGTACGCCGACTACATTCTGATTGATTCGCCCGCGGGCATTGAGCACGGCTTCCACAATTCGATAGCGCCGGCTGATCGTGTGCTAATCGTCACCACTTCGGATGTTAGCGCTTTACGCGACGCCGACAAGGTGATTTACCTGCTCGAGCGAGACTGGCGCAAGCCGCCGGGCCTCGTCATCAACCGCTACAACGCGCGCCAGGCACAGAAGGGCGAGATGCGCACAATTGATGACGTGCTCGACATTCTGGCGATTGATTTACTCGGGGTAGTGCCCGAGGATCCCAACATCGTGCTCGCTTCCGATCGCGGCACCCCGGCCGTCTATGACCCGAAGATTCAGACGGCGCTGGCCTACAACAACATCGCCCAGCGCATCCTGGGAAACAATGTTCCCCTCATGCGCTTCAGTGCAGGTGGCTTTTTGTCGAATCTTTTCGGTCGATGATACTCTTGGCGGTCTATGCGAGAGCGGAGTCTCTGGCGCAACTTTGATTGGACGTTGCTGGCCGTCGTGCTGATCCTGTGCGGCCTCGGTATCGCCATGATCTACAGCGCCACCTTTAACACAATCGACCTGTCCGACTACTGGTTGCGCCAGGTCGTCTTCCTCGTGATTGGCCTCGTTGCCCTCTTTGCCGTCGCCGCATTTGATTACCGGCAGCTCGAGCTCTTTGCCGTACCCGGTTACCTCATCTTCGTACTCCTGCTGATTCTCGTGGATGTCGTGGGCACAGCCCAGGGCGGCGCGCAGAGTTGGCTCAACGTGGGCGGCACCCTCGTTCAACCCACCGAAGCAGGCAAGTTCCTGCTCATCATCTTCCTCGCCTGGTACCTCAGTTGGTTCCATGATCGCATGGGCAAGCTTCAGTATCTGATCCTCGCCGGCATTCTGCTGGTTGCGCCTCTGGTGCTGGTCTACATCCAGCCCGACTTCGGCATGACGATCACCTACGCCTTCATTGGCGGAGTGCTCATTCTCACAGGAGGCATTCGCATCTGGCAGGTGGTGCTGATGGCGGGCGCGCTGCTGGCTGCGACGCCCTTCATCTGGCGCACAATGCAGGGCTACATGCTTGAGCGCATTCAGATCTTCCTCGACCCCGGCTCGAATCGCGCCGCCACCTACAACATTGACCAGGCGTTGATTGCCATCGGGGCAGGCGGCTGGCTGGGCAAAGGGTGGACCTACGGCAGCCAGAATCAGTTGCACTTCCTGCGTGTGCGCCACACCGACTTCATCTACAGCGTGATTGCCGAAGAGTGGGGTTTGGTGGGGTCGCTGATCATGCTGGCGATGCTTCTCTTTATCGTTTGGCGCGTCCTGCGCATTGCCGATCAGGCGCGCGACCACTTCGGCCGGCTGTTGGCCGTGGGCGTCGCCGCGATCATCTTCTTCCAAATTGTGGTTAACGTGGGGATGAACGTCAGTATCATGCCGGTTACCGGCCTGACGCTTCCCTTCGTTTCCTATGGCGGCAGCAGTCTCGTCTCCATGTTGGTGGCTGTAGGGTTGGCGCAGAGTGTAATCATGCGCCATCGCAAGCTCGAGTTCCAGTAGCGAACTCGGGCACTCAGCCTCGTTCAGTACCGCACGAGCCTGGGGCGCATAATGTCTTTGCGTTCCATTGCTCGACCGGATTTCCGCCCCCATTGCTGCTGCGTCGCTGTTGCGCGCGCTGTGAGTTTCCAGCGCACAGGTGGGAAACCGTTACTCATTCGGATTTTGTAATGGAGCTTCTGAAAAAACGTTCGACTTATGTAGTAGCCGTCATGTTGGTTGTATTCCCCGCCGTTCTTGTCTCAAACCGTGATGCCGCCGCCTACAGCGGCACATCCCTGGCTATTGCCATCACCTCGTTGGACCACTCCACAGCGCCGGCTGCACTGGTTGGTGAGCAGGAGAATCCGGCTCCCCTTACCCTCGACGACTGCTATACCATGATGGCCACCCTGGCGATTACGGGAACGCCGACCCTTGTGACTGAGGTGGATGGCGCGGGCACTCCTACCGTTTCGTGCGGCGGCATCATGACAATTGCGCCGCCGGGCGCAGCACCTGTTGTGGATAGCGCACCTGTCACTGAGACGCCGCCAGTGACGGAGACTGCAACCGTCTCCGAGACCGCACCGATCACTGAGTCCACGCCTGTCACTGAGTCCACGCCTGTCACTGAGTCCACGCCTGTCACTGAGTCCACGCCGTTAACCGAGACAGCGCCTGTCACAGCGACCGCACCCGTCACCGAAAGCGCAGGGCTGACCGGCACGGCCGCGCTCACCGGCGCCGAGGTGGTGACGCCCGCGCCCGGCCCCTATGCCGACACAGCGCCCACAGTGCGCACCATCCCCGGCCACGGTGTCCCCGGCCAGTCGTGGGCAACGCTCAACCCAGGCTACAAGCAGCCTACCAACTTCCCCGTGCGCGGCTTCAGCACCTACTACAACCCGGGCATCATGGAGGAGGTGGTGAAGTACCGCATACGTGTGGGCGACATTACCCCTTGTCCAGAGTGCATCGGCGAGGTGGCGCTCATCCGCGCCGGTGACATCAACCGGCGCGTCTGGCTGCAGCTCGACGACAGCACGGTGGAAGGCCCCTTCCTTGTGACCGACTGCGCCCACACGTGGGACGTGGCGCCACTTGTCAGCCGCAATTGGGGTGTGGACCTGGACTACGCAACTGCCAAGCGCTGGGAATTCAATATGCGCATGGTGACAATTCTTGACCAGCCGCCCACCGCGTGGCAGCAGGATGCGGCAATTGCCGCGGCAACGGGCGCAATCATGCCCGGGGCCGAGATTACGGCGACCACCTCGACAACGGACACAACAGCGCTCGCCCAGGCGCCCCGCACGCAAACCCAGCCCTAGCGCTAGCAGAGCAAAGCGGAACACAGATAGAGGCGGAAACGACAAGGATCAATGCGGACATCCGCATTGATCCTTGTCGTTTCCGCCTCTATCTGTGTTCCGCTTTGGTGCTCTAGACCGCGAGCGCGCTCAGTGCAGTCTCGGCAGGGGCGGCTGCAGCCACAGCCTCCACGCGCACGACGGTATCGTAAGAGATGGCGCCGGCGCCCATATCGGCCTCATCCTGCGTCGTCAACTGGTTGATGTTGCCGCCGCCCGGGCTTTGCTTGGCCCACCAGATGCCCGGCGCCAGCACCGTGCCCGGCACGACGCGCTCGGTCACCACGACGGGCAGTTCCAGCGCGCCCAGGTCGTTGAAGACTCGCGCCCAATCGCCGTCGGCGATGCCGCACGCTGCCGCGTCGCTGGGGTGCATCTGCAGTAGCGGTCGCTCCTCGCGCAGGACAAAGCGCTTGAGATTGGCAAAGGTGCTGTTGAGAAACGAATGCGCCGGCGGCGAGATGCACACGAACGTCTGCGCGGGCGGCGCATCGAGAGCAATTGTGTCGGCCCAGCGCGGCGGCGTCCAGGTGGGCAGCGGGTCGTAGCCGTCGGCCTGCATGCGCGGCGAAAAGAATTCGCATTTGCCGCTCGGGGTGGCGTAGTTGCCCTCAGCATACGGCAGCCAGGGCTGTGGCAGGTTGAGGCGTGCAAAGCCCTCATCCAGCAGGCGCTGCCAGGAGACGCCGGCAAAGCGCGCATGCGTTTGCGCCTCCACCAGCGCGCGCAGGATCTGCTCATCGCTCTCCTGGAAACACGCATCGGCGTAGCCCATGGCCATCGCCAGCCTGCGGAAGATTTCGCTGTTGGCCAGGCTCTCGCCCACAGGCGCAATTGCGGGCTGATTGAGGCCCAGGTAAAGGTGCCCATAGGGCTTGTGCATGTCCCAATGCTCCATCTGCGTGGTGGCGGGCAGCACGTAGTCGGCATAGTCGGCCGTATCGGTAAGGAAGTGCTCGAGCACCACGGTAAAGAGATCGTTACGGCGCAGCCCGGCGGTCACCGCCGCCTGATCGGGCGCGACGGCTGCGGGATTGGCGTTGTAGACAACGAGCGCGTGGATGGGCGCGCCCGCGTCGCCCGCGGTGGGGATGGGCTGCGCCGGCAGCGGATGGTAAAGGGCACGCGCGCGCACCGCAGGGTCCATACTCAGGGCGTCACCCAGCCGGTTCATGGTGATTGTGCGCGGCGTGCGCCCGGCCAGCAGATCGGGGCGCTGGAGTGGACGCTTGTCCAGGCTGCGGAAGGCGCCGCTGCTGCTCAACTGGATGCCGCCGCCCACTTGGCGCCACGCGCCGATCAGAGCGGGCAGGCAGGCGATGGTGCGCATCGCCATGCCACCGCCATAGTGGCGCTGCATGCCATAGTTGACGCGAATGGCGGCCGGCTGCGCCGTGGCGTATTCACGCGCCAGGGTGCGAATACGCTCGGCGGGAATGCCGGTAATGGCAGCGGCGCGCGCGGGCGTCCACTCGGCCACACGCGCTGCCAATGCGTCAAAACCCAACGTGTAGCGGGCTACGTAATCGGCGTCATGCAGCGCCTCGGTGATAATCACGTGCATCATGGCCAGCGCCAGCGCGCCATCCGTGCCGGGGCGAATGGCAAGCCACTCGTCGGCGGCGCGGGCGGTGCGTGTCTCGGCAGGGTCAATCACAATCACGCGCGCGCCCGCCTTCTGCGCCTCGGCAATGAAGGGCCAGAGGTGCAGATTGCTCGTCAGCGTATTGCTGCCCCAGATCAGGATCAGGCGCGCGTGGGCAAAGGCTTCGGTCTCCATCCCTTCGGCCGCGCCGATGGTGTAGATGTAGCCCTCAAAACCCGCTTCGGAGCAGATGGTGCGCGCCAGTTTGCTTGCGCCCATCTGGTTGAAGAAGCGCGCCGCCATACCCTCCCCTTGCAGCAGCCCCAGTGTGCCGCCGTAGGAATAGGGCAGCACGCTTTCGGCTCCATGCGCGGTGATGACACTCTGCAGGCGCGCGGCAATGTCAGCGAGTGCAGTCTCCCAGGTGATCGGCTCGAACTGACCCGAGCCCTTGGGGCCCACGCGCCGCAGCGGCGTAGTGAGGCGCTGCGCATGGTAGGTGCGCTCGAGGTAGCGATCCACCTTGCCGCAGAGGCGACCCTGCGTGATTGGGTGATCGGCATGGCCCCAGATGTCGACGGCGCGGCCGCTGCTGCGATCCACGGCCACCTGCCACGCGCAAGTGTCGGGGCAATCATGCGGGCATGCGCCGGTGATGATGCGGATATTGGGGTCGGCGGCGTATTGTGCGAATTTGGACATGGTGGCTCCCGGAACGAGAATGAAGTTCGCACCAGTTTAGCGCACTCACCAACAAAATTGAAGATTGAAGATTGGGCGCTCGCCGCAGCCCAATCTTCAATCTTCATTCTTCAGTTATGTAGTCGAGTGTGCACCCTGCACAAGAGCCGGCGCACAAACCTTGTGAAAAGTCGCGCTGGTCGCGCGGCCTTTCTATCGCTACAATTTCTATTTGGGCGGGCGTGCGGTGCGCAACGCGCACGCCGTTTGCCACCATTTCGCCGTCAATGAGACTCTTTACGCGCACACGCAGCTTTGCGTGCTGACATCCAGATGTAATTCAACGGAGTGCATTCGTTCGCATTGCCCAACACCAATTTCCCGCACGCTTTTCCACACGATGAGGAGTAGATTGTATGGCTCTCGGCACCAATAGCGGCAAGGACGTTATGGAGGCCATCTCCAAGAATGGCATTCAGTTTGTTGATGTCAAATTCACCGACCTCTACGGTCAGTGGCACCACTTCAGCTTGCCTGTTGAACACTTCAACGACGACATCTTTGAGGACGGGCTGGGCTTTGACGGCTCCTCCATCCGCGGCTTCAAGACGATCGAGGCCAGCGACATGATCATGTTGCCCGACCCGACCAGCGCCTTCATTGACCCGGCCTGCGCCGCGCCGACCATCAGCATGGTGTGCGACATCTTCGAGCCGCTGACCAAGGAGCCCTTCAGCCGCGATCCCCGCCAGGTGGCGCGCAAGTCAATCGAGTATCTCAAGTCCACCGGCATTGCCGACACGGCCTTTGTGGGCCCCGAGGCCGAGTTCTTCGTCTTCGACAGCGTCTCCTACGAAACAGGGCGCTACTTCTCCTCCTATGCGCTGGATAGCGCCGAAGGGCCATGGCGCTCGGGCGATACGGGCCTCGGCCACCAGATCAACTGGAAGGGTGGCTATTTCCCGGTTTCACCCTTCGACACACTGCAGGACCTGCGCAGCGAGATGGTGCGCACAATGATTGACGCGGGCATCCCCATTGAAGTGCACCACCACGAAGTTGCGACGGCAGGCCAGTGCGAGATTGACATTCGCTTCAGCCCGCTGGTGAAGATGGCCGACTACATGCAGATGTACAAGTACATCGTCAAGAATGTAGCCAAGAAGAACGGCAAGTCGGCCACTTTCATGCCCAAACCCCTCTTCGAGGACAACGGCTCGGGCATGCACACGCACATGAGCCTGTGGAAGGGCAACAAGCCCCTTTTTGCCGGTGACAAGTATGCCGGGCTGAGCGAGATGGCGCTGCACTTCATTGGCGGCATCCTCACACACATCGACTCGCTGCTGGCCATTTGTGCGCCCACGACGAACTCCTACCGCCGCCTCGTGCCCGGCTACGAAGCGCCCGTGAATGTCGCCTACTCGGCACGCAACCGCTCGGCCGCCTGCCGCATCCCGGTCTACTCGCAGTCACCCAAGGCCAAGCGCGTCGAGTTCCGCTGTCCGGACCCGGCGGCCAACCCCTATCTCGCTTTCACGGCCGTGCTCATGGCTGGCCTCGACGGCATCAAGAACAAGATAGACCCGGGTGAGCCTGCGGAGACCGACCTCTTCGAGCACAGCACCCGCCCCACGGTCAAGGGTTCGCTCACCGAAGTGCTCAACGCGCTGGAAAGCGACCACGCCTATCTGCTTGAAGGGGGCGTCTTCACGGCTGACCTGATCGAGACCTATGTGGCTACCAAGCGCATTGCCGACGTGGACGCCGTGCGCCTGCGCCCGCACCCGCACGAATTTGTGATGTACTACGGCATTTAGCCCCGAACCACTCAACCTGCGACAAGAGCAAGATAACTGAAGATTGATGATTGACGATTGTTCGTGCGTAGTGCACACCCAATCATCAATCATCAATCTTCAATTTTCTTTGGTTTGCAAAGCAACCGCCCTGAATGGGCCGTGCTTTGTCGCCCCCTGAGGTGATGCTACAATGGACACAGATCGATACTACAGTCCCCACCCCGTTTGGGACAACCCGATCTCTCGCCACAATCAGGAGGGCGATGCGCCCATGTCCGTCCACCATACACCCGAGCAACTCCAGCGCGTCGATGACCTGATCCGGCGCAATGACATCCGCTTCATTCGCCTGCAATTCTCCGATATTGTGGGCATTGCCAAGCACATCACCATTCCGATTGGCCATTGGGAGACTGCCACCCAGCACGGCATCTGGTTTGACGGCTCCTCGGTCGAGGGCTTCGCGCGCATTGCCGAATCGGACATGTACCTGGTGCCCGATCTGAACACCTTTGCCGTGATTCCGTGGGAGATGGACCTCTCCACGGCGCGCGTCATCTGTGACGTCTACACACCCGAGGGGGCGCCCTTCGAGGGAGACCCGCGCTATGTGCTCAAGCGCCAACTCAAGCGCGCCGCCGATATGGGGCTCGACTATCAGGTGGGGCCGGAGCTTGAATTCTTCCTCTTCAAGCGCCACGCCAACGGCGATATCCAGCCGCTGCAGCCCCATGACCAGGCTGGCTACTTTGATGTGAGCACGGATCTGGCTCACAACGTGCGCCGCCAAATGGTGGACGCGCTGCAGGCGATGGGCATCACCGTGGAGGCATCGCACCACGAGGTGGCGATTGGCCAGAGCGAGATTGATTTTCGCTACGACAACGCGCTGCGCACCGCAGACAACACCATCACCTTCCGCCTGACGGTGAAGGGGGTGGCGCAGAAGAATGGGCTGCACTGCACATTTATGCCCAAGCCGATTGCGGGCATCAGCGGCTCGGGGATGCACGTGCACCAGAGCCTCTGGAACATTGCCGAGGGCAGCACGGCGATGTACGACGGCGACAACGAGTATGGGCTGAGCAGCGCGGCGTTGAGCTTCATCGCCGGGCAGCTTGCGCATGCCAAGGCGATGACGGGCATCATTGCGCCGCTGGTGAACAGTTACAAGCGGCTGGTGCCGGGTTATGAGGCGCCCGTCTATATTTCATGGGGGCGCACCAACCGCAGCGCGCTGATCCGCATTCCGCGCATTAGCCAGGGCCGCAAGCGCTCCACACGCGTCGAACTGCGCTGCCCGGATCCCAGCGCCAACCCCTACCTTGCCTTTGCCGTGATGCTGGCAGCCGGGCTGGACGGCATTGAGAAGCGCATGGTTCCGCCCACACCGGCCGAGGAAGACCTCTACCATGTGGATGGCATGCGCGCCGGACTGGACACGCTGCCGGGCGACCTGGGCCAGGCCATGGAGGAGTTGCAGAAGGATGAGGTCATCCAGGCCGCGCTGGGCCAGCACGTTTTTGATCGCTACGTTGAGGCGAAAACGCAGGAGTGGAACGACTACCGCATCTATGTGACGCAGTGGGAGCTTGATCGCTACCTGACGCTCTATTAGAGGGATTTCTTCGTACGCGCGTAGAGTGGCGTGCACTCGCGGCATACCCGCGCCACCATGGGGCCCGCATTCTGAGAGGCGGAGCATGCGTACATAAGTGGTCCGCTGCGGGGAAGGGATGAGTCCTTTCCCCGCTTCTGCATTCCGTTAAACTGGGAATGTCCTTTGCGCAATGTGCGATTGGAGTTCCCATGAAGGCGCGACCCGGTTGGCGGCTCCTGGCTGCAATCGTTGTTTTCATCCTACCCATGGTCGCGTGCGCCATCAGTCCAAGCGACGCGCAAATGATGGACACGTTTCACCTCAATCGCGCCGAGTTTCAGTGCCTGGCAGTCAGCCATCGCTCCAGCGATCCCTGCGGCTGTATCCTGGCATTAACATCGCCGCAGTTGAGGCAATTACAGCCCGACTCTTCGCTTCCCGTGCCCACACTCGAGATTCCCGATACCCACTACCTGCGCGCTACGCCCGTCATCAGCGCGGGACGCACTACCGACTGCACCGCGCAACGAACCGCTATGAAGAAACGCCTGCGCATTGGAGCCATCAGTGCGCAAGGGTCAACTGTCACGCTGGCCATAGACCAGGGCAAGGATGTCAAGTCCAGTTTGGCTTACATTTATGCGCCAGATGGGCCGGACGCCAACTGGCGCATCACCGACGACACGCGCGGTGATGGTGTCGAGCGGTATCAGCAAGCAGCGCATTGGATAGCCGACGATTGGTACATTTGGTTTGACTATGACTTTTGAATTCACCACCACAACACTGCAAAGAAAACAGGAGGGTGGTCGCTATGACCACCCTCCTGTTTTCTTTGTTCTGAGCGAGCAGGCTGCTCTACACCACAGCAATCCCCGCGCTCGCCACAACCTCGCCAATGTCCCACGCCTGCTGATCGCGGGCGGCACATTCGTCCACAAAGCGCTGTGCCTGCACGGCGGGCACGGCCAGCAGCAGGCCGCCGCTAGTTTCCACTTCCCAGAGCACGGCACGCTGGTCGGTGGTCACGCTCTCGCCAAAGCGCACCAGGTGGCCATAGTACTCGGGGTTGCGCGTGGTGCCGCGCGTCAGGTAGCCCGAAGCCACATAGGCGGGCAGGCCAGGCAGCATGGGCACATCGGCGGCAACCATGCGGAAGCCCACGCCCGCGTCAGGCGCGACTGGCAGCATCTCGCTGGCATGGCCCAGCAGCCCATAGCCGGTAATGTCCGTTGCGCTGCGCACGCCGCAGAGCAGCGCCGCCTGCGCCGCCGCGCGGTTGAAGCGCAGCATGGAGAGCACCGCCGCGTCAAAGTCCAGCGGATTCAAATCCACCTTGCCGGCAGCGTGGCGGGCGGCGCGGCTCTCGGCGCTTTCGCCCGAGCCCGTGGCCTTGGCCGCGGTGGTAATGATGCCCGTACCCAGCGGCTTGGTGAGGAAGAGGCGGTCGCCCACCTGCGCGCCACCCTTGCGCATGATCTGGTCGGGGTGAATCATCCCGGTCACGCTCAGGCCAAAAAAGGGCTCGGGGTTGTTGACGGTGTGGCCGCCGGCAATGGCTGCGCCCACCTCACGCGTCTTGGCGGCCGCCCCCGCAAAGACCTGCGTGATGACGTCATAATCCACGGTGTCGGGGAAGCCCGCAATGTTGAGCGCGAAGAGCACCTCGCCACCCATGGCGTAGACGTCGCTCATGGCGTTGACGGCGGCGATTGCGCCGAAGGTCCACGGGTCATCCACCACCGGGGTGAAGAAGTCGGTGGTGCTGATGATGGCGCGCGCGCCATCAAGCCGGACGACGGCAGCGTCGTCAGGTTCGCCCAGCCCCACAAGCACGTTGGGGAATGCAGAAGCCGGGAAGAAATCAGCCAGGTGTCGCACGACCTGCGACAAAGCTCCAGCCTGGAGCTTGGACGCTCAACCTGCGCAGGCGACGAGCGAGGTCAGGGCGATGTCAGCCATAGTTCTCCAAACAAATTCGAGTACGCAGAATTCGAGTACGCAGAAACAGCGGAAAAAGCGGGAATAGCAGGAAAGAGAAGCAAACTTGGCAAACAAGCCGGGCTATACCTTGAAGCCGGAAGGCCACTGCAAATAGCTTTTCTTGCTTGTCTTTGCACTCCTTGGCTTCCTTTGCACCTTTGCGTTGAAGCAGTTCTTGTCAGTCCACAAAGCCGGCCCAGCGCTGCTCGGCGCGCTGCGGCTTGGGGTTGAAGGCCATCTCGATGGCCAGATCCGCCATGGCCTTGACCGCCCACTCGAAGTAGAAGGGGGTGATGCTGTTGACATCCATGTCGGGGGCCGGGTTCATGAAGTCAATCGCATAGGGCACGCCATCCTTGATGGCGAATTCGATGCTGTTCATGTCGTAGCCCATCACCTGGTTGATGAGCGTGGCGTCGTGGACAATGCGCTCGCCCAGTGCGGGGCTCAGGTGGTCGTGCTCAACATTGTAGCGCCGGTTTTTGGGGTCGTACTTGGTGGGCAGGATGTTGGTTTGGCCCACGCATATGCAGCGCACGAACTGGTCAAAATCAATAAACTCCTGGAGCACCATGCAGAGGGTGCCTGTGTCATTGTAGGCGCGAATCAACTCGTCGACAGTGTTGACCTTGTAGACGTTCTTCCAGCCGCCGCCCCATGCATCCTTGAGGATGGCGGGCAGCCCCACGTAGCCCACAATCGCGTCCCAGTCGAGCGGATAGACAAGGTTGCGCAGGCTCTCGCTCACCACGCCCTCGGGGTAGGACTTCATGGGCAGCGCCATGGTGCGGGGCGACTTGATGCCCATGCGCGTAATCAGGCTCGCGCCGAAGAACTTGTCGTCGGCGCTCCACCAGAAGGGGTTGTTGATACAGTAGGCCCCCTGCAGCATGGCGTTCTTGAGGTAGGTGCGATAGTACGGTATCTCGTGGCTGATGCGGTCGATGAGCACGGCGTACTCGCACGGCTCGTTCATGCGCGTGCCGCCCAGCTTGACGTACTCGGCCACGACGCCGGCGTCGCGCCCGTTGACTTCATCCAGAAACGCGGGTGGAAAGCTCCACTCGCGGCCCACAATCAGCCCCACTTTCTTTATGTCTGCCATTGTCAGCTCTCCCGAAAAGGGGTTGAGGGTGATAAAGCATTGACAATTGAAGGTTGACGATTGGCCTCAATGCGAAGGAAGTCTTCAATCATCAATCGTCAATCATGCTTTTCAGTCATGTCCCGAGATGTAGTTGCGCACCATCTTCGCCCAATAGGGCCAGTCATGGCTCCAGCCATCCCACTCGCGCAGCGCGTTGCCGGCGCCCTTGGACCAGAGCGCACGGCTCAGTGCGCGCGAGCTCTCCACGTTGGAATCATCCTTGCCGGTGACAATGATGATGTCCATGCGGCGGATGGCGTCAAGCTGCGGCCCGTCGGTCAGCCCGGCCACGAAATGGGTGGGCGTGTTGTAGTAGAGGTCATCGCCGTAGTAGCCGGGGAAGAAGCTCGTCATGTCGTACTTGCCGCTAAGCCCCAGCACGCGTCCAAAGAGCCACGGGTGGCGCAGCGCAATGTTGACGGCATGGTACGCGCCAAACGAGCAGCCGTGGGAGACCATGAAGGGATTGGCGTTCTTCTCGCGGCTAAAAGGCAGCACCTCGTTAAGGATGTACTCCTCGTAGAGCGTGTGCCGCCAGAGGCGCCAGCCGGGCGATGCGCTCCAGTTGTAGAAGCTTTCGCCGTCCACGCTGTCAATACAGTAGAGCTGGAGCTGCCCGGCCTCAATTGCGTCGGCGAGGTTGGCCACCATGCCGCGGTCTTCGTATTCAAAGAAGCGCCCCCGGCTGGTGGGAAAGACCAGCACGCGCGCGCCGGCGTGGCCGTGGACCAGCAATTCCATGTCGTGCTGCAGGCGGGGGCTGTACCACTTGTGATGTTCGCGATGCATGGGGTCCTGGGAAGGGGTGGGGTGGGTGACAGGGACTAGTGGACTAGTGGACTAGTGGACTAGTGGACTAGTGGACTAGTGGACTAGTGGACTAG
>CAYRVP010000013.1:0-2758 GCA_964427845.1 uncultured Caldilineaceae bacterium | reverse complement strand
TGGACTGGACTTGTGCAGACCAGTCCACCAGTCCACCAGTCCACCAGTCAACAAAGTAGCAATGGCGCTCAAATCACATGCACAACACTATGTGGCAGCGTATAGCCGCTCTCGATACGGTGGATGGATTCGGGATCGGGCAGCCACTGCGCCGGACCGTCGCCACGTTCGAGCCAGAAGCGGTAGGCGTATTGGCCTGCCCCGAGCGGCAGCACGCCGTGCCACCAGCCGCGCCCAGTCTGCGTCAACGGCAGCAGCGCCTGCCAGCCATCCCATGCGCCAATTAAATTGACTGCTTGTGCGGCCGGCGCGTAGAGGCCAAAATAGACGGCTGCGTGCGCATGGCTGGCTGCACCACTGGCGGGCGAGAGAAATGTAACCCGTTCGCGCACTTTGCGCAACTCGATTTCGGAGAGGACAGTGCCGCTGCGGGGCCAGCCCACGAGCGGGCCGCCCTGGGTGCGCAGCGCCGCCGCCACCGCCGCAGCGGGCTGCACCAGCCCAGCGCCCTGCTTCTCGGCGGGGAGGTGAGGCAGCGGCAGCGCTGTCTCGGCCAGCAGCCTGCGCAGCGTTCGCTGGCCGAGCGAGGCATTGGCCTGCACCATCTGCGCCGCCACCGAGGTGACGACCGCCGCGGCCACACTCGTGCCGTCGACATGCTGATAGGCGGCGTGCGCCCACTTGTGCATGTTCATGCGTTTGCGCACTGCCTGCCACACCTCGCCCATCCACTCGCCTGTGGCGGCGTCCTCACCCAGCATCTCATCGCCAAGCGCGTCGGCGCCGTGGCCCGCCTCAAGCACGCGCTGCCAATGCGCAACCAGCGGATCGGGCGCGCCGCTGTCGTCGCCATCACTGCCGCGCAAGCTGCGGCGCAGGCGATCAATCGCGTAGGCCTCGCGCAGGATGGGGCTGATGGGCAAAATGGGGCCGGGCAGCCACGCCGCAGGCGCGAGCAGGTCGGGTTTGCGCTGGAGTCCCTGCGCGCCCCGCACCACGCCGAAATTGTGGTGATAGAGCGCCAGGTCATCGTGTACGGCCTGTGCGCGCAGCGGCGTCACGGGGCGATTGCCGTCGTCGACGCCTCCCACGGTAAGCACGGAAGGGGCCTGCGCGGGGGCCACAAGCAATTCGGCGCCGCGGTTGCCTGCTGCCGCCACCACCAGCACGCCGCGTGCGCTCAGCGCCTCTGCCGCCAGACAAACCGGATTGTGCTGCCAGGGCACGTCAAAGTCGCCGCCGATGCTCACGTTGAGAACGCGTATGCCATAGCGCGCCCAGCGATCGTCGTCAAGCAGCCACTGCATCCCCGCCAGGATATCGCGCTCGGGAATGCGCCCGTCACCCCGTCCCACCTTGATGGCGAGAAGACGCGCGTCAGGCGCAAAGCCACGATAGCGACCGCCACTCAGCGCGCCGTTGCCCGCGGCCACTGCCGTTGTCATCTCGCCGTGCCAGGCCACGCCCGCGCCATCCCACAGGCTCTCAAGCGCCAGCCCCTGCGCACGGCGGCCGTTGGTCAGGTCCACATAATCGGCCAGACGTGGCGCTGCGGCCTCAAGATGGGTGCGCCACTGAAGGGGTGAGAGACGCTCCCAGGGGATGCCCTGGGGCAGCGGCAGGCCGCTCAGGTCGGGATGGGGATAGAAGCCACTGTCTAGGAAGCCCAGCGTGACACCTTGCCCGGTAAACGTGTATGCATCAGCCAGCCGCTCGGGCAGACCGAGCAGGCTCTCCTCATCGGGGTGATAGTAGGGAAAGGTGGTGTGCGGCTCGGTGCGGGTGTGAAGCGAGAAGGCGCTGCGGCCGCGCGCGACTTCGTCGGCCGCCTCCTGTGCGCAAGTTGGACAGATGCCCTGTTCAACGCGCCAGGCAGGGCACTTGCGCCGGACAGCGCGTGCGATTGCGGGCTGCAGATTGCCGGCCTGCGCCATGATCCGCGGGTCAGTGGCTGCACCGCAGAGCGGACAAATGATCAAGAGGGCTTGCCCCCCTGCTCACCGCCTTGATCATCCATCAATTCGCTCCAGTCCACGCCCATGCCAAAGCCGGGGTCGCCGCGGTCGGGGTCGCGGAATTCAAGCAGCATTTCGAATTCCTGGCGGTCGATGATTTCAGGCGCGTCGCTGAGGCCACGGCTCAGTTCGGCCACCACGCGGTAGCTTTCGCCTGGCTGGTGATTGCGCACGTGGAGTGTCGTCTCGCCGCGGCGGTCGGCGTGGGCCATCATGTAGATGCTGCTGTTCTCGCTGCCATCGGGGTTGAAGAGGCTGATTTCGACATTGGGGCTTTCATCGAGCACGGCCGTCAGCCAGAAGCGGGTCCAAATGCGTTTGAGGTCTGGATAGGGATAGAGGACGATGCGCTCGAAACGCAGCGTAGCGCCCTCCTCAAAGAGGGAGATTTCCATTGGGTGGTGCTCCGGCAGTCAGGAATCGGGTGCGAGCGCGCAATGGGTGGAGCGCAAATCAGCATGAGCGGGAAGGTGTGGGAGTCGAACCCACCGCAGCCGGCTCAGCGCCGCCTGCCACCGGTTTTGAAGACCGGGGCATCCACCGGGACACATGCCTCCCCATGTTGAAAGATACATTGTAGCGGGCGCGCAAGGAAGGGACAAGATGGGGGGCCGGGGCGCAGGGCGTGAGGTTGCTGTGAACATGCACGCTGCTGTACGCCTACCTCGAGGGCTAAATGCACCCTGGCAGTGGGTGCACGCACGAGTTGTCAGGTTGGTTGGCGGTGGTAGGAACGAGCGAGT
>CAYRVP010000012.1:0-47736 GCA_964427845.1 uncultured Caldilineaceae bacterium | reverse complement strand
GCCTCCTCGATCTCCGACCTCGAAACGCGCAGAGGCCGAGCTGGACCTTCCACCAGGGACCCCCAATGGCATGGAACGGACGGGGCACAAGCAGGCCGCGCACCATGTCGTTGGTGCGCAGCCCGCAGGTCCCGCCTCCTTCATGGCGCAATTGCCGCGCCTGAAGCAGCAGTTGCAGGAGACACACCAGCAGCTGGTGAACGCAATGGCGCGTGACTTAGCCATTTCCAATTCTGCCGAGTGGTTGTTGGACAACTACTACGTTGTGGTTCAGGCCCTGCGCCAGATTGAAGAAGATCTGCCAGAGGGTTACTACCGACAGTTGCCCAAACTCACCGATGATACACCCGTCTCCGTATCCTCAGATGTGGGCCAGCCGCGCATCCATGCCACCGCTAGCGCTTTCTGGGCGCACGAAGAGCACCAACTGGATCACGGGCGTCTCAGCCGCTTTGTGGCGGCGTACCAGCAAGTCCGCGCATTCACCATGGGCGAATTGTGGGCACTGCCCACGATGCTGCGTCTGACCCTCCTTGAGACCCTTGCCCGGGCTGCCGAACGGATTGTCGGCCAAGCGATAGAGCCAGCCATCACAGAAACCTCGCTCCCAGAGGCCGATTTACCGGCTGCATCGAAAGACCATGATGTCGTGGCCAACTGCGTCCTCAGTTTGCGCCGCCTGGACGGTCAGGATTGGAGCCATTTCTTTGAAGAAGTAAGTCTGGTGCAGCGGATTCTTGCGCAGGATCCGGCCGGGGTATACGCGCACATGGATTTTGTTACCCGTGACCAATATCGCGCGGTGGTAGAGATGTTGGCGCGCGCCACAGGTCAGGATGAGATTGCAGTCGCTCAGCGGGCAATCGACCTCGCAAACATCTATTACGAACATATTGACCGACCGACCGCCCACGACGATGGGGATGAACGCACATCCCCGTCGCGCATGGAGCGCGTGCTCGATCTCGACGCGGCACACCGCGGGCACGTCGGCTACTATTTGATCGATCAGGGGCGCGTACAGCTGGAGAGCGCGATTGGCTACCAGGCACACGGTCTGGCACGGCTGCGGCGGCGGATGCGGCGGCATCCGACCTGGGTCTATCTTGGGGGAATCGGGCTTCTCACCGGCTTGATGCTGGCCGGTGCAGTCGCATACGCGCGCAGTGCCGGCGGCGCGCTGCCCTGGCAAGTCGCTGTCGCGCTGCTGACGCTGATCCCTGCGCTGACGGTGGCCGTCAGTTTGGTAAACGGAATCGTAACCAGGCTGCTTTCACCGCGCATCCTGCCAAAACTCGACCTCAAGGCCGGCATTCCGCTAGCCTGCCGGACGATGGTCGTAGTGCCCTGTCTGATCTCAAGTAAATCCGACTTGACCTCACTCTTCAGCCAGTTGGAACTGCACTATCTGCGCAACACGGACCCCAATCTCGCCTTTGCCTTGCTCAGCGACTTTGCCGATGCACCACAGGCGGAGATGGCTGAAGATGCGGCGCTGATAGAGCACGCGCAGGCACGAGTCGCTGCGCTCAACGCCCAGTATCCGACGCAACCCTTTTACCTCTTCCATCGTCAGCGACGGTGGAACATTACGCAGCAGGTCTGGATGGGATGGGAGCGCAAGCGCGGCAAATTGCATGAATTCAACCGCTTGCTGCGTGGCGGCGCAGATACCTCGTACAACGTGCAGATCGGTGACTTGACGATCCTGGCGCAGGTCCGCTACGTGATTACCCTCGATGCCGATACGATTCTGCCGCGCGGTGAAGCGAACCGACTCGTGGGCGCGCTGGCTCATCCGCTTAATCGTGCGGAATTTGACGACAAGACCGGCAAAGTGATCGCTGGCTACACAGTGATTCAGCCGCGTACTGCCATCAAACCGACAAGCGCCAATCTGTCGCTCTTTGCCCGCGTCTTTACGGGAGACCGCGGGATTGATCTCTACTCGCGCGCCGTTTCGGATGTCTACCAGGATCTCTTTGGCGCCGGTATATTCGTGGGTAAAGGCATCTATGACGTACATGCCTTCGAGCGCAGCCTCGCCGGTCGTCTGCCCGAAAACGCTATCCTGAGCCACGATCTCATTGAGGGCATCCACGGACGGGTCGGACTGGCGAGCGACATTCTTCTCTACGAGGACTATCCGCCCCACTATTTGGTCAACGTCTTGCGCTCATACCGCTGGGTGCGCGGGGATTGGCAATTGCTGCCCTGGCTCAGGCGCCGCGTGCCTGCCCAGTCCGGGTTAATCCGAAACGATCTGCCCGTCATTGATCGCTGGAAAATCGTTGACAACCTGCGCCGCAGCCTGCTGGCCGCAGCGATCATGGCGCTCCTGATCGCCGGCTGGACCGTGCTGCCTGGATCCGCCTGGGTGTGGACGTTGTTTGCTGTCGTCACACCAGCAATCCCGCTGCTCTTCAACAACGCTCTCGCCCTTGCCAGCGAGGTTGGCAGGCCGTCTTTCCGCATCCCCTGGCGGCCGCTGCGCGACGATGCGATTCGCTGGTTGCTCTTCATCGCGTTTCTGCCCTACGAATCGCAGTTGATGCTCGACGCCATTTCGACGACGCTGCGCCGGCTGGTAACCCGCAAGAACCTGCTGCAATGGACGACGGCCGCGCGCACCGTGCGCATCTTTGGCGATGAGGCGACTTCCGCCACGACACTGGTCAAGATGCTCCCCTCCATTGTGGCGGTCGCTGTCCTGGTCGTACTCATCGCATTGGTACAGCCTCAGTCACTGCTGGTTGCCACGCCTTTCTTCCTCCTCTGGTTTTCGGCTTCGCAAATTGCCTACTGGATCAGCCGGCCGGATGTCCATGAGGCGGCTGAACTGACCGTGCAGCAGAGACAAACGTTGCGCACGCTGGCCCGCCGCACCTGGCTCTTCTATGAGCACTTTGTTGGCCCTGACAGCAATTGGCTGCCCCCGGATCATTTCCAGGAGTCTCCGCGTGGCGTCGTTGCCCCGCGCACGTCGCCCACCAACGTTGGACTCTATTTGTTGACCGTGCTGGCTGCGCACGATCTTGGCTATGTGGGAATGACCAGCATGGCCGTGCGCTTGTTCGCCACTTTTTCCACGCTGGAAGAGATGCCGCGCCATCGCGGCCATTTCCTCAACTGGATTGACACGCACACACTCGAGACGCTGCCGCCCGGCTACGTCTCTACGGTCGACAGCGGCAACCTGGCCGGCTGCCTGATCGCGCTGAAGCAGGCATGTTTGGCAATGCCCCAGCAGTGGGTGTGGCGCTGGGAAGCGTGGCAGGGCTTTGTGGACCTTCTGCTACTGCTGGAAGACTCGCTGCCTGTCTACCCGCAAGCAGACGGCGATTCGGCTGCGGAAGAGGTCGCAGCGGGCGTTTCCACAACGCTGCTCACTGACTACCTCGCAGAAATGCGCGGGCAAGTGATGTCTGTGCGCGAAAACCGGGCGCAGTGGCAACCCTTGCTCGCCCATCTGGTCGGCGCGGGACTGCAGGTCATTGAGCAGCAAATCGTCGATCTCTTGACCGCGCCCGCGAGCGCAATCAACAGCGAAGTCCTGCTGAACTGCCGCAACTATACGGACCGCATCCAGCACCACCTCAAGGAAATGCAACACGAGGTGGATTCGCTGCTGCCCTGGTTGGCATTGCTCAACGAGCCGCCGCCGCTGTTCAAACAACCTGGCGCTTCGCCCGCGCTGGCCAACGCCTGGTCTGACCTGCAACAAGTGCTGCCGCCTACAGCGAAACTCGATGATATTGACTCTATCTGTGGCACAAGCAGGACGCTGGCACAGCACCTGCTCGCGCAGATCGACGCGGCAGTAGACGCGGACGCGCAGTCAATGCGCCAGGCGCAGGACTGGTGCATCCGTTTCGAAGAACACATGCAGATAGCGCAAACTGCGGCCCTCACCTTGATAGCCAGTTATGTCACGCTGGCCGATGCGGCGGACCGGTTGATCCGTGAAATGGAATTCGGTTTCCTTTTCGACACGCAACGGCAACTCTTTCGCATTGGCTACAACGTGGACGCCGGCATGCTGGATCAGAACTCCTACGACCTGTTGGCCTCGGAAGCGCGCATCGCGAGCCTGGTCGCGATTGCCAAATATGATGTGCCCCAAAGCCACTGGATTCACCTGGGGAGGCCGCTGACGCGCCTCGATAACGGTGCCGAGGCGCTTCTCTCATGGAGCGGCACCATGTTTGAATACTTGATGCCGCCGCTCCTGATGCGCAGCTATCCCGGCACCATGATCGACACCAGCACCCAAGCCACTGTCGATCAACAGATCCTCTATGCGCGCACCAAAAAAGTTCCCTGGGGCATCTCCGAATCCGGTTACTACGCTTTTGACGCGGCCATGAACTATCAATACCACGCGTTCGGTGTGCCGGGATTGGGCTTCAAGCGCGGCTTGGTCGAAGACCTGGTCATCGCGCCCTACGCCTCGATGCTGGCCCTGTCCTCTCACACGCAAGAGGTGCTCCAAAACATGGAGACACTGCAGTCGTGTCAGATGATGGGCCGCTACGGCTTCTATGAGGCGCGTGACTTCACCACTTCGCGCCTGGGGCTGGGGCAGGAGTCTGCAATCGTCCGTTCGTACATGACCCATCATCAGGGCATGATCATGATCTCGGTGCTGAACCGCTTGCAGGATCAGATCATGGTGCAGCGCTTCCACGGCGACCCCATGATCCGTAGTGTGGAGATGCTCCTGCAAGAACATGCGCCAGCGGCGGCGCCGCTTCAGTTCCCGAACAAGGAAGAAGCGAGTCCCGTTGCGCCGGTGCGCAGCACCATTGTCGCCAGTCCATGGCGAGTGCCGCTCAATACGCCATTCCCGTTGGTGCACTATCTCGCCAACGGCCACTACGGCGTGCTGATCAGTAATGCCGGCGGCGGCTACAGCGGTTGGGACGACGTTGCGCTTACCCGCTGGCGCGCTGATACCACGCTGGACAACTGGGGCTGTTGGCTCTATGTACAGGATTTGGAACGCGATTTGCTTTGGTCGGCCACGCAGCAGCCGCTGGCCAGTGCACCGGATCACAAGGAAGCGCTCTTCTTCCCGCATATGGTCAGTTTCCGCTTTCGCGAACAGGATATTTCGCTATTTACGGAGATCAGCGTGGCCCCCGATGATGACGTCGAGGTGCGGCGACTTACGCTGACCAATGAGAGCGACCAAAGCCGTCGTCTGCGCCTGACTTCCTACGGCGAGGTGGTGTTGCAGCCGGCCGCGGCCGACCGGCGCCATCCCGCCTTTGGCAAGCTCTTCGTGGAGAGTGAGTATCTGGCCGATCTCAATGCCTTGTACTTCGCGCGCAGGCCGCGCTCGGCCAACGAAGAGTCTGTCTGCATGATCCACATGCTTGTCATGCCAGGCGAATCCCAGGACGGCGCGCAGGAGGTATGGGGACGCCGCAGCCATGAGAGCGACCGCGCGGTCTTCCTGGGCCGCGGTGGAACCGTGCGCATGCCGGCGGGGCTGACGGGTGCAAACGCGGATTCGCTGGACACTGAAGGCAGTACGGGGGCCACCCTCGACCCGGTGATGGTACTGGGGCAAGAGATTGAACTGCCCGCCCGGGCCACAGTGCAGATTGCCGCCGTGACGCTGGCTTCTCCAACCCGCCAGGGCGCACTGGAACTGGCCCGCCGCTATCGCGTCTGGTCAACTGTTGATCGCGTCTTTTCCCGCGCCCAGATAGAAGCGGAACGGGATATGCGCCAGTTGGAGATGACGACGCCCATGCTGGAACAGACGCAACAGCTGCTGGCGCTCCTGCTCTATCCCCACGCCGTGCGGAGGGCGGATTCCACTGCGATCAAGACGAACCGCAAAGACCAGTCCGGGCTCTGGCGCTTTGGTATTTCCGGCGACTATCCGATCCTCCTGCTGCGCGTGAACGACGAGGCAAAGGCGACACTGCTGCTGGAGTTGCTGCGGGCGCACGCCTACTGGCGCCGCCGCGGCCTGAATATCAACCTGGTGATCCTCAATCGCCAGACGACCAATTATGGGCAGCCCATGCAGGACTTCATCCACCGAATGATCGAGCGAACCGAAAGCGGCAGTTGGCTGAACCAGCGGCGCGGCATCTTTGTGTTACGCGAAGATCAGATGAACGAAGCCGATCGAACCCTGTTGGCGGCCGTGGCCCGTGTCATGCTCGACAGTGAAAACGGCGCTCTTGCTGACCAGATGGTGGGGCTGCTGAATCAATTGCCATCCCTGCCTCCGCTTGAGCCGACGCTGCCTGTCGATACGCTGCGCGATGCCACGCACCCACTCGCCCGCCCAACAGATCTTCAGTTCGACAACGGCCTCGGTGGTTTCGCCGCCAATGGAGAATACGTTGTCTATCTGCGTCCCGGCGAAACCACGCCCGCGCCCTGGATCAATGTCATCGCAAACGCCGACTTCGGCTGTCTGGTCTCGGAGACCGGCGCCGGATACACATGGGCAGTCAACAGTGGCGAAAATCGTCTGACAAGCTGGCGCAATGATCCGGTCAGCGACACACCCGCCGAGGCCATCTATCTGCGCGATGAGGAGACGGCCGAGGTCTGGTCGCCGATGCCGCAGCCGGCGCCGGCCGCCGCGCCCTATCTGATTCACCACGGCGCGGGCTACTCCCGCTTTGAACACAACAGTCATGGCGTGAAGCAACGGGTGCGTATCTCCATTGCGCCGGATGAGCCGGTCAAGATAGTGCATGTGCGCCTGGAAAACAGCGGTTTGCGCCATCGGCGTATCACGGCCACCTACTATGCGGAATGGGTGTTGGGCGTGGATCGGGCCGATACGCAGCCTTTTGTGGTTTCGGAATACGCTGAAGAAGGCTATGCCCTGCTGGCGCGCAATGGATACAGCGCTGAATTCGGCGAGCGGGTTGCCTTTTTGGCCGCGAGCAAGCAGCCCCATGGCTTGACATCGGATCGCACTGACTTTCTGGGCCGCCTGGGATCACTGCAACACCCCGCAGCACTGGATCGCCTCGGCCTGAACAACCGCGTGGATGCCGGCGCCGATCCATGTGCCGCTTTGCAACTCCATATTGATCTGGCTCCTGGCGCATACGAAGAGTTCTTCTTCCTCATCGGACAAGGAACGGACCGGCAAGCAGCGCTGGCCTTGATCCAGCGCTATCGTGATCCGCAAGAGGTTAAAGGAGCCTGGCAAGCGACACAGGCGTTGTGGGCAAAGATTCTGCAAACGGTGACGGTCGAGACACCCGATCCGGCCATGAATCTGCTCCTCAATCAGTGGCTGCTCTACCAAACGCTGGCGTGTCGCATGTGGGGTCGATCCGCGCTCTACCAGTCGAGTGGCGCCTACGGTTTCCGCGATCAACTTCAGGACGCCATGGCTCTGGTTCACGCACTACCCGACCTGGCGCGCGCACAGATTCTAAACGCAGCCCGGCACCAATTCGAAGCGGGAGACGTCCTGCACTGGTGGCACTCTCCCGGAGACCAGGGGGTGCGCACCCGCACGAGCGACGATCTGCTCTGGCTTCCCTATGTTACAGCGCACTATGTCTCGACCACGGGCGACGCCGCGATTCTGGACGAGGAGGTACCCTTTCTTCAGGGTGCACCACTGGCAAAGGGGGAGGAGGAGCGCTACGCGCAGTTTCCTGCCACCGAAGCATCCTTCACACTCTATGAACACTGCCTGCGCGCATTGAGCAAGGGCACAACTTCGGGCCCGCATGGCATCCCTCTTATGGGCGGCGGCGACTGGAATGACGGCATGAACCGCGTTGGGCTCGAAGGCAAGGGGGAAAGCGTCTGGCTAGGCTGGTTCCTGCATACAGCACTGGCTGACTTCGCGACCCTGTGCATGGATCGCGGTGATCAGGACCAGGGCGTCACTTTGCGGGTGCAGGCGGAAAGAATCGCGGCCGCGCTGGAAGCCGACGGCTGGGACGGCGCGTGGTATCGTCGCGCCTATTACGACGACGGCGCGCCGCTTGGTTCGGCGCAAAACCTGGAATGCCGGATCGACTCGATTGCCCAGTCGTGGAGTGTTCTCTCCGGCGCTGCAGAGCCCGGTCGCGCTCGGCAGGCCATGAAGTCAGTGATGGATCGGTTGGTCAAACAGGAGGACGGTTTGATGCTGCTCTTCACGCCACCGTTTGACAAGGCGAGCCACGATCCCGGCTATATCAAGGGCTATCTGCCAGGTGTCCGCGAAAACGGTGGGCAATATACCCATGCCGCGCTCTGGTCAATTTGGGCGATGGCTGAACTGGGCGAAGGCGATCAGGCAACTGCGCTCTTCCAACTGCTCAATCCGATCACCCGATCCGATACGCCGGAGAAAAGGGAACGCTACAAAGTCGAGCCGTATGTAATTTCGGCCGATGTCTATGGTGTGGCCCCCCACGTGGGGCGCGGCGGTTGGACGTGGTACACCGGCTCGGCCGGCTGGATGTATCGCGTTGGGATTGAAGCGATTCTGGGCATCCGGCGCAGCGGAAGGACGTTGCGTATCGATCCATGCATCCCCAGCCACTGGAGAGGTTACTCCATGAACTACCGGTACGGTCAAACGACATACGCGATCCGGGTGGAGAATCCTGCGGGTGTCAACCGCGGCGTTCACGCAATCATGCTGGATCGTGAGACCGTGCCGAATGGAGTCATTCTCTTGGCAGACGATGGCCGGGCGCATCAGGTGGAGGTCGTGCTGGGTCCGGTAGTGGAAGTTTCGGAAGAGAGCGTGGCGCCACGATCCTGATTGCACGCGTGGAGGAGTCTTCCTGCGGAGGCGATCTGCCGTCCGCGCGAGAACCCGCAGCAGATCAATTCATTGTTGCCCGTAATGCATCTATTGTGCAGGCGCCTGCCGATGGGCCGGCAGTTGACCAACCGAGCGCCGTAGAATTCTCGAGACCGCAAAATGGAACAACCGACAGAAGAGAACGAGATACATTCACCCTCTGCACGCAACTGCATACGTTTGCTGATTGTGGACGACCAGCCGCGCGGCAGGCAGAGTCTGGAGGCGCTGCTCACGGCTTTGCGCTGGAACACACCCAGCCTCACGGAGACTCCAATCGAGACTGTCGGCAAAGCCGGCAACGGTCAGCAAGCGGTGGAGGAAGTGCAATCTCTCCATCCTGACGTCGTCCTGCTGGACCTGCCGATGCACGATTCCGTACATGGAGCGTATTTTGCGTCGCCGAAGTTGGACGGCCTGGCCGCCATTCGGATGATCAAGAGCCGATGGCCGCAAGTGAGGGTGGTTGTGTTGACGATGTATGCGACCGATCGTTCTGCCGTCCTGCTGGCGGGCGCCGACGTCTTCCTCCTGAAGGGCTGCCCCACGAGCGACCTCCTGGCCGCCGTGATGCCATGACCGTGCGCAGGTTGACAAGGACGGCCGCTTTGCCTTTGGCAATCGCCAGTCGCGCATGGGCAAAGCCTTTACCGGCTTGCCGGTCGGCCTCGCTGCCTCTGGCAAGGATGGTTGCTACAGTGTTCATTTCGACCATCACCTGCTTGCCAATATCGATCTCACCGTGCAGATTCAACCTATCCAACGTGTAAACCATGTCCCCGAACACCTGTAAACTATGTCCTCGGCCTATACAGTGATGGCGACGGCGTTTCCGCCGCATAGCCTATCACACAGAGCCAGAGCACAACAGATTCAAGACCTTTTCAGACAGTACCTAGCCTGCCCTTGTTCAAGATTACGAACACCTGTTTCTTTGCAGACGGGACACCTATCGAGCATTCTCGCGGCTATCATCGCAGTGATCGGACAGTCTTCCAGGTCGAACTCCTTCGAGACAGCACTTCAGACCCTGAGACTCGACTTTTGACAAAAACGCACTTGCCCGCCAGTCATACAGTCGTCAGCCAAAGTGGAACTGCTGCCGAAAGCGCGTAACGGTGACAAAGGGCACGACGTTGCGTGCCTTCTTCGGACAGAACGTCCGGAAACCCAGTCAGAGAATTCCCCGACTACTTTCACCTGCCATCATTTGACATTGAGACTGATCATCAGCGCACCGCAATTCAAGGGTGACCCAGGCTCAATTCCAAATCAGTACAGTTGTCCGTACCTTGCAGGTAACTGCAAGTACCCGTAATGGCATGGCACGTTTCAGTCAGGCTGATCCCATCGTCTCGCAGAATCGTGTACGGCTTTTTTTGGCATCAAGTTCAGTGCGGCGCAGTTTGGCACGCGCAATGCGTCGCGTTTCTCTGGCGAAGGTTCGTGGTGCAATCGTTCTGTAAGAATTCGCGCTGATTGACACGGTGCGCGATATTTGCTACAGTGGCAGCGCCGAAGGTAAACGTTTTCCATCACGACGGAGGCAGCAAGTGCCTGCAACCGTGCATGACATTGCCAGGCGTGCCGGCGTCTCAATTGCCACGGTTTCGCGCGTCCTCAACGGCAACAATCACCCCGTCACTCCGGCTACACGGCAGCTTGTGCTGGACGCAGCAAGCGCTCTCGGCTACCACCCAAATTACCTCGCACGCAGCCTGCGCACCGAACATACAGCCACAGTCGGCGTCATCACCGACGACATCACCAGCCCCTTTTCACCTCTCATCGTGCGCGGGATCCAGGACAACTTGAAGGTGCGCGGCTACCACTGCATCGTCATAAACGCTGACTGGGATCCTGACCTCGAACGCGAGGCAATCCGCGACCTCATCAGCCGAGCAATGGATGGTGTCATCTTCGCTGAGTCGTGGCACCGGGCCGCCAATACCGAACTGGACTTGGTCGCCAAGCCCTATGTATTTGTTCATCGTCAGTTCGCCACCTCCTATCCCTACTCAGTGGCGCCCGACGAAGTGTACGGCGCACGATTGGCTGTGCGTCATCTCTTGGGCCTTGGTCACGAGCGCATCGCCTACATCAACGGTCCCGAGCACTATTACGCATCGTCGGACCGCCTGGCTGGCTATAAGGCGGAGCTGGCCGCTGCAGGTATCGAAATGGAGCCGCAGCTTGTGGAACGCGGGGACTGGACAAGCGAGAGCGGACTTGTCGCCTGCCGCGAACTGTTGCGGCGCAAGATTGAGTTCTCGGCCCTATTCGCTGGGAACGATCTCATGGCCGTCGGAGCGATCTATGCACTGAACGAGGCCGGTTTGCTCGTCCCCGAGGATGTGGCTGTCGTCGGCTACGACGACCGCCCAATTGCCGCAATCTTCCGTCCTTCGATTACGACGGTCACTCTGCCGTGCTACGAAATGGGCCAGGCGGCGGCGACCATGCTGCTCGAGCGCATGGCAGGGCTAGACAATATCGACGCTGAAGTGCAGATTCGAGGCCGACTCATACTGCGGGATACGTGCGGCGCATCCAAATCGTCTACCGCGCTCCGCGAAGAGACATCGGTAGAGAAGGAGGTCCTGGGCGATACATAGGCGAAGTTGGCGATGTCCTTGATCCAAGCTGCCAAAACAACCATCCACGAGGAGAAATGTATGAAAAAGGCATTCAGACTCAGTACGTTCGTTGTAGTGCTTCTGGCCTTACTGGCAGGTTGCGTCGCGCCAGCTGCTGTGCAGCCTGCGCCCGCAGGTGACGCGGCCGCGCCGGCCGCTGAACCTGTCACGCTAAGCTTCCTCTCGCGCGACTCAAACCGCGACCAGGTGGAAAAACTGGTGGCGGCATGGAACGAGAAGAACCCAGCCATTCAGATTGCAGCCACCTTCGTTCCAGCCGCTGACTACATGACGAAGCTAGGCACGAGCATTGCCGGTGGCGCGGCCCCGGACTTCGCTGCGGTGGACCTGGTCTATATGCCGCAACTTGCTGCGGCGAATCAGCTCTCGGACATAACGGAGCTAGCAAAGGGGCTCCCCTACTTCGAACAGTTGAGCCCGTCGCATGTGCGCTTGTCCACCTATGAGGATAAGATCTACGGGCTGCCCTTCAACGCCGAAGCTTCGGTGCTAATGTGGAACAAGGACCTCTTCACCGAAGCAGGGCTTGACCCGGAAAAGCCGCCCACAAACTGGGCAGAGATCGCCGACTATGCAGCCAAGATCGCGGCCCTCGGCGACGGCAAGTCCGGCTACTACTTCTCAGGCGGCTGCGCAGGCTGCAACGCCTTCACCTTCCTGCCGATGATCTGGGCCAGCGGTGGAGACGTCTTGAGCGACGACGGAAAGATCGCCACGCTCGAAGACCCCATCGTCAAGGATGCGCTTACCTTCTACAAGGATATGTGGGACGCCGGCGTCATGCCCCCCACATCACAGACGGATGGCGGCACCGACTTCCTCAACACCTTCGCCAGCGGCACAATCGGGATGCAGGGCCTGGGTGCATTCGCCATCAACTCAATCAAGGCCAGCAATCCCACGATGAACTTTGGGGTAACTTATCTTCCCGGCAAGGACGGCGGTACGTCATCCTTCGCCGGTGGTGACGTAATCGCCATTCCGGCCGGCTCCAGGTACGTGGCGGAGGCGTTCGAGTTCATCAAGTGGCTGACCTCCGACGAAGTGCAACTTGAGATGTATGCCAAAGCAGGCAGCCTGCCTGTGCGCACAGACCTTGCCGACAACGAATACTTCAAGGCCGACCCGCGCTTCACCACCAACACCAACGCGATGGCGCTTGGCCACACGCCCTACAGCGTGCACTACAATGAACTCTTCAACGATGCCAACGGCCCATGGCTTGCCGCCCTGCAGACTGCCATCTTCAGCGGCGACGTGGACGGTGCGATCGCTGCCGGCCAGGCCAAGATGACCGAAATTCTGAACCAGTAGTAGTCTGGCACGCCCCTGCGGGCACGCCCTGGCTTGTTCCGGCCGCCCGCAGGGACACTCCCCTTCAGAATTGAACGAGACACTATGAGCGCAAGCGCCAATCCGCAAGTGCCCCGCGCAACGGGTTCGCTATCGCGACGCTGGAGTCGGGCTGGCTTTCTCTTTGTTTTGCCAGCCGTTGCCTTCACCACGATCTTCTTCATCCTCCCCCTATTCATGACGGGCTACATGTCGCTGTACAACTGGCCCCTCCTGGGTCAGCGCAGCTTCATCGGCCTGGACAACTATGCGACGCTGTTGAGCGACAAGCAATTTGGCGCCGCGCTCTTGTTTACTTTCAAGTACGCAGTTCTGGTTACACCTGCTATTTTTGTGCTGGCCTTTGCGCTTGCGATGCTGGTCAACACAGCACTTGCGGGTGTGGGATTTTTCCGCACAGCGTACTTCCTGCCGGTCGTGATTGGCCTCGGCACATCCAGTTTGCTTTGGGTGTGGCTGCTTGACGGGCGCGTGGGCATCTTCAACGGTATCCTGCTGCGGCTGGGCGTCATCGACAAGTCGATCATCTGGCTGGCCACCAAGAATCTTGCGCTCTATTCCATCATCGTCTCGGTCGTGTGGAAGACCGTGGGCTTTTCCATGATCCTCCTGCTCACGGGGATGCAAGCCATCCCGCTGGAATTGTATGACGCAGCGAAAGTGGATGGTGCAGGCTTCTGGACGCAGCTGTGGTATGTGACGTTGCCGATGTTGCGGCGCAGTCTGGCGCTGGCGCTGGTGTTGTCCGTGATCGGGTCGCTGCTCGCCTTTGACCAGTTCTACATCATGACGCGCGGCGGGCCGCAGAACCAGACGATTACTGCTGTCTACTGGATCGTCATCAACTCATTCACCTACTTCAAGATGGGCTACGGCGCCGCACTCTCGCTCGTCATGCTGGTGCTGTTGGTCGTGGTAAGCCTTGTGCAATTGCGCCTGTTGCGAGACGACAGCGTCGAATAGAACAAACACGAATTCCCACTCCGCCACTGTGGAACAGGAACGACCCATGGCAATCGGTGAACAAGCCGACTCCTCGACAAGAAGCCGTTTGCGTGCGCGCAGAGTCCTGTGGTACGCCGTGTGTGGAACGCTTGCCTTCGTCTTCCTCTTCCCGGTGGCATGGTCAGCGTTGACGTCTGTCAAGCCGACGCTCGAGGCGTCAGCGTCGCCGCCGACATTCCTCCCGTCGCGCCTCACTTTCGAAAACTACCTCAAATTGAGAACAGTTGGGTTGGGGATTGATGTCTATGTTCGCAACAGTTTTGTCGTGGCGATCCTGACTGCGCTGGGGACCATTCTGTTGAGCACCCTGGCGGGGTATGGCTTCTCGCGCTTCCAGTTCCGCGGCAAGAACTTCCTCTTCATTATGATCCTAATGACACTGATGATTCCATTTCAGTCCATCCTCACGCCACTCTACCTGATGCTGGGTCGCCTGAACCTGCAAAACACGGTCACCGGACTTGCCCTGGTCTACATCACCTTCCAGCTCCCGTTTGGCGTCTTCATCATGCGCGCCACCTTCGAAACGGTGCCGCGCGAGATTGAGGAAGCCGCGCTGATGGACGGCTGCACCCCGGTTACACTGCTCTATCGCGTCATGCTAACGCTCGTGCGCCCCGGTATCATCACCGTGGCGGTGTACACCTTTCTCAACGCATGGAATGAGTTCCTTGCCGCACTGATCATCATGTCGCGCGAGGACAAATTCACCTTGCCCATCATCCTCACCAGTGTCCGCAGCGGCCTGTATGGTTCGGTAGACTGGGGGATGCTACAGGCCGGCGTGATGGTCGCCATCATCCCGTGCGTTCTCCTCTTCCTTGTGCTCCAGAAATACTACCTGCAGGGGCTCATGGGCGGCGCCGTCAAGGGCTGACCGCTGCCTCGCCCCACCTTTATCCGCAATAAGGATCTGCCATGATCAAGCCTCCGCTACCTGCCAACCGTGCGCCCCTGCGCGCAACCGCATTTCTCCCCCTGCCCGTGGGCGCCATTCGCCCCAAGGGCTGGCTGTTGGACCAACTGCAGATTCAGGCGGCCGGGCTGACGGGCCACCTGGATGAGTTCTGGCCTGATGTGGGGCTTGAATGCGGCTGGCTGGGCGGCGCCGGCCACGACTGGGAACGACCGCCCTACTACTGCGACGGCCTTGTACCCCTAGGCCATATTCTGGACGACCAGCAGTTGATTGTGAAGGGGCAAAAGTACGTGGACTGGATGCTCAACAGCGCCCGTCCCAACGGTTGGTTCGGCCCTGCCAATCGCGACTGGTGGCCGCGTATGGTCGCGCTCAAGGTGCTGATGAGTCACTACGAGGCGACAGGCGACAGCCGCGCGATCGAAGTCATGACGAACTACTCGCGTTATCAACTGAGGCTTCTGCCGGGGCGCGGGCTTGACAATTGGGGATCGGCGCGCGGCGCCGACAATCTGCTCGCAATCCACTGGCTTTACAACATCACAGGCGATGCGTTTCTGCTCGACCTCGCCACCATGATGGCTGCACAAACGATGGACTGGGCGCACCTGCAAGCCAGAAACGCCGTCCATGATCTCCTGGTTGGAGAGCACAAGGACAACATGGCAACACACGTCGTCAACAATGCCCAGGGCATCAAGACGCCGGCTGTATTGTGGGTCCAGGATGGGGACCCGTGGCACAGAGATGCAGGGCGCGCGGCGATTGAAAACCTCATGCGCGAGCACGGGCAGCCGCACGGCATTTGGAGCGGAGACGAGCACTTGCATGGGACATCGCCGACCGCAGGCATTGAACTCTGCGCCGTTGCCGAGTACATGTATTCGCTTGAAGAGATGATCCGCATTCTTGGCGACCCCTTCTACGGCGACCGGTTGGAGCAGATTACCTATAATGCATGGCCTGCCACCTTCAAGCCCGACATGTGGGCCCACCAATATGACCAGCAGGTGAACCAGGTTTGTGCGACGATCGCGCGGCGAAACTGGACAGACAACACCGACACCTCCAACATCTATGGACTGGAGCCGCACTTCGGCTGCTGTACGGCCAACATGCACCAGGGTTGGCCCAAGTTCGTCAAGAGCCTCATCATGGCGACAGCCGACGGGGGCTTGGCCTGTATCGCCTATGGTCCATGCAGTGTGCAGACAACTCTTGGCGATTTGCGCGTCGGAATCGACGTTGCTACGGATTACCCATTCGACGGTGAGGTTCACATTGTGGTCAACACTGACCGTCCAGCCACCTTCCCAATGCTGTTCCGCATTCCGGAATGGGCAGATGGAGCCACGATCGCGGTGAACGGCGCATTTGAGCCGACACCGACTGCGGGTACTTTCCAACGGATTGAGCGAGAGTGGACGAAGGGTGACACGATTAAGCTAACGCTCCCGATGCGTGTGCGCACGACGCGTGGCCACCAGGGCCTTGTCTCGGTCTATCGCGGCGCGTTGCTCTTTGGATTGCACATGGGGGAGGAATGGCTGCACGTGCGCGGTGAGAGACCGTATGCTGACTGGGAGGTCTATCCGACGACCCCATGGAACATCGGGCTGCTGGAGGGAGAGGGAAGTGAGGACTCTCGCGTTGAAACGTCGGAAATAAGCGGAGTGCCGTATGACCCGTCACACGCTCCCGTAACGATTCGGGCCAAGGGGCGTCGACTGCAGCAGTGGATTCTGAAAGACAACTCGGCCGCAGATATCGATGCTGGGCCTCACGCATCCGACGCGCCAATTGAGGACGTCGAGTTGATCCCCTATGGCTCCACGAACTTGCGCGTGGCGGCATTCCCGTTGGCGGTCCGTTAGGGTGTGTTGACGTTCTTCTATCTGAGCCAAACCGGAGCGGAGACGAAGTTCAGAAAGCCCAGGTAACGGCTGGCGAGTTTGTCGAAGCGACCAAGGAGACGCCGGTAGTGCTTGATGCGGTTGAAGAAGCACTCGATGAGATGGCGTTCTCTGTGTGTATGCCAGTCGAATTGCGGTGCTGCAATCGGCTCAGCCTGTTGCTTATCTACTTGTGCGATCAATATCTCGGCCTGCGTCACGTCATGGCTCTGCGCACCCGTCAATACAAACCGCAGAGGGTTACCTAACGCGTCGGTCGTGGGGATCATCCTCCTTTCGTTTCAGAAGAATGTCACAAACCAGGAAATTGTTTCAACACACCCTAATCTGCAACTTTCGATTGTGATCGCGTTTGGTGAGGCGCACACTCATGGGCCGTGCGCCGTAAGCGACCCATGAGTGTGCGCCGTTGCGTTCCCCAGGTGCGCTCGGTGAACTGGTAACCGGTTGCTCGTGTCACACCAGTTTTGCCAAGACAGCGCCTGGACAGCGTGCGTGCTGTTACACGTCGCAGCACTATATTCCTATGGCTGAAGTCCACCAATCGTTCAACGCTCGACGAGGGGAAGAAAGATCGAGTTCGCGCCCGGCGGGCCCGGCGCTCCTGTGACGGTGACCGTTACGGATCCCGCGGTTTGCCCCCCTTTCCCGTCTGCGACGATGTAACTGAAGCTGTCGCGGCCGCTGAAATTGGCATTCGGCGTGTAGGTAACGCTCTTGCCATTGGTGCCGGCCGTGCCAAACTGCGGCTTGCTGACCGCCGTGACCGTCAGCATATCGCCATTGGCGTCGCTGTCATTGGCCAGCACGTTGATGGTGACCGCCACGCCGGGCGCCGTGGTGGCCGTATCCGCCACGGTCACAGGGGCCTGGTTGCTCGTGCCCGGCACGTTGTCGTCGAAGACGGGACGCTGCAGTGTGAAGGCGCCAACTACGGTAACGGGCGCGCGTGCCACACCCCAGAGCGTTTCCCGGTATTCGCCGGCCAACTGGCTGCCGTCGCTGCGGCTGACAGCCCCCGTGAGCCGAAACTGCCGCTGGATCGATTCCCCGTTGTACGTTTCGGCGACCCGTTCCGAAATCAGCGTGAGTTTTGCACCATCGAACGTGCCACTGACTAAGGGGCCGATTTTGAGCGCGCTCCCGTTCACCTGAATTGTATGCTGCGTGGTGAAGATAAGTGTCTCACTCAGGTCCACGTAACCGCTGACCGCGTTGCCCGTCTGGTTGAGCGAGAGCGCCAGGTCATTGCTGCCCAGATCGGGCGGCGCGGGTGTGCCGGCCGTGGGAGGAGGTGGCGTGGCGAGTGTATCGCTGTAGACGCCGCCTAGAACGAGTCCCACCTTCACCACACCGCTGTAGTCACCGGCAATCTGCGCCGCGCCGGCCTGCGCCGGGTCGGCCTGGGCAACTGGCGCGCGGGTCTCGATTTGGCCGACTGACGGACCCATGGCGTTTAGTTGAAAGAGTGCCATTGCCCCGCCGCCAATTCCCACCACCAGCAACAGCTCAAGTGCGATGACGGGCCATTTATTTTTCATCGGAGTCTCCAGTCTGGCATAGGGTGCTGACAACCAGGAGTAGCGCGGCCATGCCAAACGCCGCTGTCCTCCCTGCGCTTGCCCCTTGCGCCGTCATCAGAAGTCCACGCGCACACACTGGGATGGCTGCGGCAAGCTATTCGACGCCCGCGTGCCATAGGTCGTGCTGATCTTCAACTCGATGTCGGTCAACTGCTGCAGGTCCAGATCGGGCAGAATGCCATTGGGAGAGCCTGCGTTGACGACCACCTGCCAGCCATCTGAGGCAAGCGGGCGACCCAGGAAGGCAGGCGTGCTGAATCCAGATGCGCCATTGCCATGCAGGCCATTGATGTCGCCCGAGAATGCCCCGGTCACGACGTCGGTCGGCTGTTTATTGGGGAAATCCAGCCCCATCAGCACGGCCGGTGGGATCAGCCGATAGTCGAAGAGGCAGCCGACATACGAGGTCAGCATGACTTGGCCCGTCTGGCTAACCCGCACTTGACGGTAGCCCAGGTCGCCGGGCTGGGTCGTGACCAGATTCAGCCCCAAGCCATTGCTTGTCGGCTTGGGCTGACCAATCCCGGCGACTTTGTGCAGCCAGTAGAAGTCGTAATCTTGCTGCACCACCTGGCTGATTAGCCCGTTGGTCGCGGCCGACGTCGAGTATGAGAAGGCCAGGACGGGCTTGCCGTCGTTGCCCAGCACGGTGTTCAGCGCCACCCATTGACGCAAGCGTTTGCTGCGCTCTGCCTGGAGGTTGGCATCGGCGACACCCTGACCCTTCAGGTACGCGTCAGTGAGACCCAGGATATGTTGTGCGACCGAAATGTTGAGCTCGCGCTGATTGCTGTCAGCATCTTTAACCGCGCCGGGCAGGTTGGTAATGGTGGCATCCAGGTTTTGCAGGAACTTGAGAATGTCATCCGCCGTGCGCGCGCGATAGATGTCGGAGATGCGGTAGTTGCTGGCGCTGAGGCGGGCGGTATACTCATATTCCGCACGGCGGGCCGCCAGATAAGCCAGGCGCGCGGCGATCTCAAGCTGGCTCGCCAATTCGAGCCGGTGGGAATCGCGCACCAGGCGATAGCTGGGGTCGTTGGCCGGCAGCGCGGTCGTATACGCATGTTCGCGTTTGGACTGGTAGACATCATGCCCCGTTTGGCCGACCACGCCGTTGAACTGCGTCAACATCGACTGGTATTGTTGGGCAGCGATGTCGATATCGCCTTGCGCCTCGGCCATATCGTAGAATAGATTGCGAACGACCGCCTCCGAGTTGACATCTTCGATCTCCATATCATGCGCGGCCTGGCGCATGATTTGCGCCGGACGCAGCGCAGATTCGATGATCGCGCCGGGGTGGATGGTCACTTCGCCGAAGGTGCTCACATCCATGAACTGGGCGCCGGCGATGATGGCCTCCATCAGCGCTGTTTCCTGTCCGGCATTCGCTATGACAGTCTTCACTTTGATGTTGCGCAGCGCCTCTGTACTCGCGCGCTGGACGATATTGTCCCGTTTCCGGATCGCGGCCTCCACCCCCAACCACGCCGTGCGCAATTCCTGGCGCGCCGTGCGCATGTCACTGACGAGGATCAGCCAGTTGCTGCCATCGGATCTCGGCGGCTGGCCATCCTTGGTGCGCGCCATGCAGGCATCAAAACTATTCGCCTGGGGGTCACACTCCTGCGTGTGCTGGATCATTGTGTCGATGCAGGCATACCACTCCGCGTCAGTGGCGAAATTCTGCAGATCGCAGCCCGCCTCCTTCTGAATGTCGTTATCCACCTGGTTGTTGGTGGCGAGAATCGCTTTCGTCAGATCTTGCTGGTTGAGATCAAAGGCGCGCTCGGCATTTTCCGTCTGCTGCTGGATTTGCAGAGCGAGGCTGGCGGCTTCCTGGGCCTGTTCCCACAAACCCTTGTCGGTGCTGCCAAAGGCGGTGTGGTAGGGGCGAGCGGGGGTGAAGCGGATGTCGAAGCCGAAGATGTTGCGCCCCGCGCGCATTTCGGTGGCGGCCCTGCGCGTGTCCAGCATGGTCAACGTCATCTCCGAAATCAGAGCAGCATCGGGGCGCGCGCCTTTGGCACTGCAACCGGCTCCCTGATCATTATCGAGAACCGCCTGGCCGGCGAGGCCGACCATCTTGACATAGCCTTCGGTGGAACCGGCGCGATATTGGTCGATGGCGGAGTTCTGGGCGCGCGGCACATCAGCGACCGTGTTGATGTCCAGATAGCTCAAGCGCGTGCCGATCTGGTGTCGGGCGCTGAGTTCGCCTTCGACGGCGCGCGAGAGCAGCGACCATTCGCTTTGGGTGTAGAAGTCGGCGACATAGCAGCCGCTGCCCAGCCGTACATCCATCGCCGAACTTAGCTCCTCTTCGGCGAGTTGGTACTGGTATTGGGCAGCATATAACTTGGCGACCTCCTGGCGCACGAAGGTTTCGCCCCCGAGGAGGCTTCCGGCGCTGAAGTGCAGCCCCAGCGCATCGACCATAAACTGCTGGGCGAAGATCATGCGCAGATAGGCTGCCTCGCGCACGGCCTGGCGCAGACGAGCGGGAAAGTTGCACCAATCGATGATGGGCTCGAGCACCTGGCCGCTGTGGGTTGGATCGGCCGGAGCAGGGTCCTCCGGTTTGGCGCAGAGGCTGTTCTTGTAGTTCGCGCCGGGTGAACCCTGGTTGGCGCCGTCATCGAGGCGAAAGCGCGCGTCGGGGGCGTAGACGGCGAGGACGCCATAGATGTCGCGCGCCCGGAGCAAATCCGCATCGGCGATATTGATGCGTTGCTGCAAGAGAAGCTGCCCCAGAAGCTTGTCGGAATAGGTGGCGCTGAAGCCGCTATTCTCGTCAAAGTGGCGCACCAGGTCATTGAAGTTGTTGGCCCCGCGATAGGGAGAGATGTCCTGGCGGAACTTCATGCTGCGGTCAAGCAGCGTGCGCGCCTCGGTTTCCAGCGTCTTGAAGTCGACGTAGAGCAGTGGCCCCGCCGCCAAGAGGTTGGCTTGAGCGACATTGGCCGTCGTCGGCGCGCTGTTGGGGGTCGTGACGCCCACGGTGCTGGGCCCGCCGATCGCCCCAAAGGTCGCCGAGCAGAAGTCATCCAGATTGCCGATGCCGCAGGCGGCGCGACCAGCGCCCACGCCAAGTGCAATGGTGAGCGTCAATGCGAGACCCGCCACGGCCAGGAGATTGCGACGCGGCAAAGCGAGCAGGCGTTTGCCCCATCTTCGTACTGCTTGTGAACTGTGGTTAGCCATATTGCCTCCTTTCGACGCAGGCACTGACAACTGTCTGGACGGTTATCTCTGCGCCGCTTGCAGTTGGTCAACCTGCGCCGATAGCGTGGCAAGTTGGGCGGCAAGGTCGGCAGCCTGCGCCTGTAGCTGCGCGACCGTGGCGTCTGTCGTCGCCGGCTGCGCGCTGCTGTTGAGCGCATCGAGCGCCGCCGGCGGCAGGTACTGCCCGACCTGCAGCCAGACGAGCAGTCTGCCCTCTCTGGCGCTGTCGGAGCTCTGCATGGCATAGCCGACGATCTGGCCCGCCTGGGTCGCTTTCATGGCGACGCCGGGTGTGCTGGAAGAGGTCAGCGGGTCGCCCACGGCAATGGGGCCATTCTCCAAAGAGAACTTGGTGGGCACGCGCCCGGCGAAGGCAACGGCCGTCTTGTTGTCGGTGATGAGGCGGCTGTTGTCGCCGGCGAAATAGCTCTTGCCCTGATCGAAGAGAAGGCCGGGGTTGGTGGAAACGACGCCAACCAGCGTGCCTGGGTTGCTTTGCGTGGCGAGGCGCACAGCCGGAACCGTGCGATCTTCGGGGATCAGGACCATCAGATCGCCCGCCTCGCTACGCTGGTCGGTGGCAAAGGTTTCCGCCACATCCTGATTGCAGGCAAGATAGTTTTGGTTGCCGGTGTAAGGAACACCGGGGTTAAAGTAGCAGGTGCCGTTGAAGGAGCCGGAGAACTTGGGCGCGTTGACATTTGCCGCAAAATAGGCCTGGTTGTTAGCCTGAAATCGCAGCAACTCCTTGTTGGCGCCGGTATTGTTGAAGTGCCAGTTGCCGTCGGAACCGACATACATACCGTAGGTGACATTGCCGGTGGTATTCGCCATTGTCATGCCCGCGCCATAGGTGGCGGCGCTGGAGACGATCGACAAGGCGGTGCTATCGGTCGCCCCGCGGTTGATGGTCAGGCTGGTGGTTGTGTCATTGAGCAGTTGGTTGGCTGTTTGCGCTGTGGTTGCCAGAGTCGCCGTGGTCGCCAATTTGGCCACACCGGCCTGCATGGCCCACGGCACAGGGAAGAGGCGTTGGCGGGGCAGCATCTCACCGTCCGGGGCGATGGTCAGGCCGACGTAGAGATTGGCGTTGTCGAAGAGCCCTGCGGGGATTGCTTTGGCGTCGCCCACCACCACGCTGAAGTTGCCGTTACGGACCACAACGTTGTTGAAGACCTCGTTGTACAAGGGCGCGCCGCCGGTCACCACAGCGTAGATATTGAGTGTGATGTTAAATGTCCCGTTGGCCAGGTTGCCATCAGCCCTGCGCAGCGTGCCTTGATAGCTGAAGGCGTTCGGAATGTTGGCGACACTGATGGCGGCAGGGTCCACCTCTTGTTCGAGCTGGGCCGCCCGCGCTACGGAAATCGCATTGCCCGAAAGCCACCAGGCGCCAATCAGCAAGTTCACGACCAACACCACGGCGAACATGCCGAGGAACTCAGACCGACGGGATTTCATAACGTTCTCCTTATCGCAATCACGCTCGACTGATTCGCCGGGAGCCACGGAACCTACCGTTTTGTAGAGACTTCCCGGTTCGGACGCTCTGCTGCTGATCGTTTAGTTGGCTCGAATTCTCCGGCGAGACCCCATACAACCAGGCTGCACCCAATCCAAATGACGCCTGTCTTCCCGCCGCCTTCCGCGTCGTCAAGGCGCGCCCGGCCGGGATGGAAACCTGCGGCGCCTTCCGTCCGCTCATCGGTCGCCTTCACCGGCGGTGAGACAAAGCCAGCAGGTGCAACGCGGTGTTAGCTCGCTTCAAGTAGTCGCTTTGCAGTGTCAAAGTTCTTGCCGTCTTGTTTCTCACTCAGCCTGGCAAAGAAGCCTTCGGCAAACTTCAAAACACCGACGACTTCAAATTGAGATGCAAAGGTTACTTGCGTGCCATCGTCCTTTGGCCTACGTGCTGCATCGTGCAAGTACGTCGCGGATTCGTAGCGGCGGCTTCAGCCGCCGTTCGTCTTTGTCACGGTGCGATTGGTCAGTACGGCAGCTCAAGCAGCCGCTACGAAAGACCGTCTCACTTGCAGGATGCACCACTAAACCGATGCCGCGGTGAAAGCCGCATTTTCAACGCAAGGGCGCAAGGTGCGCGAAGACGCAAGGAAAAGCAAAACCAGGAACACCATCATGCTCTTTGATTGTCGTCCAGAGGCGCCGGACGGAAAATCACGGCCATTTCCTGCTTTTGTTTTTCCTTGCGTCCTCGCGCACCTTGCGCCCTTGCGTAGAAAAATGTGAAGCCCATAACGGTTTCAGTTTAAATGTGCACGTGCCCATTGCATCTTCTCCCTTGGGCATTTGAGACAGATGCCTCGGATTGGCGTTCGGAGCTGGGCGCTCCGCTTGTGGAAAGTGGAGCCAACAGTACACCAGCCTGCTGTATGGCACATCGGTACATATACCTGTTTGAGTACCTACTTATGCGTGACCCGAAACAAGCGGCGAACCAGGAGTCGGGACCAACCGCTCCGATTTTCCAGGTGTTGAAGGGCCGCAAAGAAGAACGAGGGGGAGGGGCTGTCGCCCCTCCCCCTCGTTTATGAAACGTTTGCTGGCCCGAATCGCTAACCGCGCAAGAAACGAAACCTGGCTTCTTCAACCGCGGCTTGGCACGTACAAGTGACTCTCACGCGAAACCGGATTTCGCAGTTGGTTGGCGATCAGACCCTGTAGGTTACGAGTCGAGTTACACCAGGTGGTCGATGGCGTAGCGCATTGCCGCCGCGCGCGAAGCGACACCCAGTTTGCTGTAGATCGAGGTCGCGTGGCCATTAACCGTGCGGCGGCTGATGACCAATTGATCCGCAATCTGCGCATAGGTCAGCCCCTGGGCCAGGAGTCGCAGCACCTCGACCTCGCGTGCGGTCAACCCGGCGGGATAGGTGGCGGTGGGAGGTGACGTGACGGGACTATGCTCACCGAGCGGGGGCACAGGCGCTTCTGCCACCAGCGCAAAGTCGATGGCCTCGTCCAGTGTCATCGCTTCTCCTTCGGCCCAGTACGCGGCGAAAGTCTTCTCGCCTACCAGGACGCGCAGCGCGGCAATCTCTCTTCCCTGCTCAGCGGGGTCGACCAGCGTAGCAAACATTGGGCCCCTGGCCGGGTCCCAGGCTGCCGCCGCTGCTGCGAACAACTGCACCGCACGGTCATGTTGGCTTAGCAACTGGGCCACACTGGCCAGGCGGCGCAGGAAGAGCGCGCAGCGGGCCTTGTCGCCTACCTCGCGGCTGAGCAGGAGACCCTCGACATAGACACCACGTGCCTGTTGCGGCTCACCTTGACGCTGAATTACGTCACCTAACAGGCTGAGGGCGTCGGTTTTCGACTTTTTGTCCTCCTGATCCTGCCAGTTCGACAGCGCCTCCGTCAGGCGAGCGCGGGCGGTGGCGTAGTCACCCCCTATGCCGCTGACAAAGCCCTGACCGATCAGCGTGATCGCGCTGCCCCATGCATCCTGCAAGTCTCGGAATAGGGCGCCGCTTTCCTCGAAGAGCGCCAGGGCTGATGTCCGGTCACCACGCATGTTGACCGTACACCCCAGGTTGAAGAGTGACAGGGCCAGATCCCACTGGCTGCCCACCGCCCGCCAAAGGGATACGCTCTCCTCACAGGTTCGTTGCGCCGCAGGGGCATCGCCTTGGGAGAACAATGCGAATCCCCATTCGCGTAGACCGGAGGCAAGCCCGCGCGGGTCGCCGAGCTTGCGCCAGAGTGCGACGCTCTCCTCTAGCAGGGTGGATGCCAGCCGGGCGTCTGCCTGGGACATCGCGAGCAGTCCTGCGCCCCAGAGCGCTTTGGCGCGCGCGGCCGTCGGTTCGGAGGAGCGTTCCAGGGCGAGCATGAGCCAGTGGCGCGCCTCGCCGGCGTGATTGGCGAAGTGCGCAAACCAAGCCAACGCACCGGCCAGGCGCAAACCCCGTTCGGCGCTGCCCGGGTCTGATTGGCTCCATGCCATTGCCGCACGCAGGTTATCCAGCTCCGCCTGCAACTGCGCCACGGTCGATTCGCGTCCCGGCCCCAGAATCGCCGGCTCAAGCGCTTCGGCCAAAGTCAGAAAGAAGTCTGCATGCCGGCGACGGATCGCCTCTGCCTCCCCGCTGGCTGCCAGTTGTTCCAGGCCATATTCCCGGATTATCTCTAGCATGCCGAAGCGCGGCTCACTTCCCACTTGATCCGTTTGTATCAGCAGATTCTGGTCCACCAGGGCGGCAATGCCGTCGAGCACAGCGACACCAGGGACTTGCTCTGCGTCTGCTGAAGAGCTGTCGGCCACAGAGCACACTGCCTGCGCAGCCTCAAGCGAATAGCCGCCGGCAAAGACCGCTAACCGTCGAAAGAGGGCCTGCTCGCCTGCCCCCAACAGATCATAGCCCCACGCAATCTCGGAACGCAGCGTGCGCTGGCGCATCGGCAGGTCCTGGGCGCCACCCGTCAGCACCGTCAGCCGCTGCTGCAAGCGTGCCAACAAGGCCGGCGGCGAGAACAACTTGAGCTTGGCCGCCGCTAGCTCGATGGCCAGCGGCAGCCCATCCAGGCTGATGCAGATCTCGGCTACCGCGGCGGCATTGGCGGTGGTGAGCGCAAAGTCCGGCTTAACCGCCCCCGCCCGCTGCACAAACAGCGCGATCGCCGCCACTTGCCCCAGGCTGCGCAGTTGGTCTGCACCGATTGCGCTCAGCCGCTTGGCATCGGGCAAGGCCAGCGGCGGCGCCGAATACTCCTGCTCGCCATACAGATGCAAAGGCGCCAGGCTGGTCATCAAGACCTTGAGGCGGCGGCATCCCGCCAGCAGCGTCCCCACCAGCGGCGCGGCGTCCACGACCTGCTCGAAGTTGTCCAGCACCAGCAGCATCTGGCGATCCTGGATATAGTCTTGCAGACTCTCCAGCAAAGGCTGCCCACCTACCTCATGCACCCCCAACGTCTGGGCAATCGTGACACCGACGAGTTCCGCCTCCCGGATCGGCGCCAGCGAGACAAAGTAGACGCCATCGACGAATTGGTCAAGCAGATTGGCGGCTACCTGCAAGGCGAGGCGCGTTTTGCCGATGCCGCCCGGCCCGGTCAGGGTGAGAAGGCCGACCTCGTCCTGGAGCAGGAGGTTCTGGATGGCCGTCACCTCATGCTCGCGCCCGACGAGCGGGCTGCGCGGCAGGAGCAGGTTGGTGGCGGGCGGCTTGACAGGGGATGCTTGATCCGGATGGCTCTGGCCGCGGCGGTCAGGGGCGCCTGGGTCGTGACGGAGAGGGTCAGCCGGTGCGTGCGCCGTTTCGGACGAGGCTTTGTGCTGCCGGTGTCGAGTGCGCTCACGCATCATATTGACCTTGAACAACGCAGGCCTAATGCTAGGCAAAGACTGCGAAAGAGGTCCTTTGGTGTGTGCTACAGACTGTGTCACAAGCACAACTTGGGCTGCCACCAGAGGACGGGCCGGATAATAACCGATTTCTGCATGTTTGTCCACGGGATTCGACAGCCTGACCATGGCCTTGGCGCCACACCTGCGCGCGCCTCGTCCACATGCTCTACCGCGACGTCCGGGGCTGACTGTGCTTGCTACAGGCCGCGTCCCGCTTCACCTTGCCAGCCGCATGAATCGTACATATAGCCGTCGGGCGCGATGGCATCATGGCATCAGAACGAGGAGTGTTCCGACCGCTCACCCCTCCACCACCTTCGGCCGGTACTGCAGCGCCTCGGCAAGTTCAGTCAGCGGCTGGCCGATGCGCTGCTGGTAGCGGTAGACCCTATGTGCTGAGCACGAGCAATCCTTCACGGGGTCGCCGTAGTAGCCGCAGGGGTGGGGATACTCTCAATGCGAAAAGCCTTGATGCAGAAGGGTCGGGACGCGGCTCGAGTGGAACGGCGCCGTTTCGCCTGGAAGCCTAGATATAGGATCTTTCGAGGATCGACGTCGCAATCTCGACGGCCGATCTGCCATAACCATTGCAGGCGCCCACTCGACACCATTAACGCCTACCTTACGCATCTCTCACAGAGCCTTCCAACTGCTATACAAGAATCCTAGTAGTACACGCCGTCCATAACACCCTCCACTATGGAATGATATCTGTAGATCGCACACTAATGAGCTACCTGGAATGAATACTCATTCTCGCCTAGAGGTTGTCGTTTCGCCGAGGCTAGCACAATTAGTAGCTCTTGGGGCGTACAGACACGTGGAATGTTGTCACTCAAGAAATGCTTGTCGTCAAAGTCGTACACTGCTTCAACATGTTGTGAGCACACAACTGGGACCAAATAGTGTATATCATTAGGAATTCTATAATTGTCGCCCTGAGGATTCGATGCCAACAATCTAGTCGTTTTGACAACTTGAGATAGCCACTGTTCCACATACGACCAACGGTTTCGGGTGGCTGATTCATCTCCACGCAGGCATTCGACACTGACTGCATATGCCTTACACTCAACTATGAAGCCGATATTTCCAACCCTAAACGACACATCGATCTGACCAAATGTATTGCCCGACAACCTCAATACCTGTCCGGGTTGTAACAATCGTTCCACTCCCACAGAACTTGATAGTATCCATCTCTCTATGTCGCGTTCGAAGCGAGTGCCTCTGACCTCTTTGAATTCGTTCGAAGATGTAACTATATGCAGCATATTCATGAGCATCTGTGGCATCGAGACCCAGTCAACAACCAAGAACCTTCCAATACCGTAAATGGCAGACTGAAGCCATCCTCCATGAAGTGCAAGAGCTTCGAACTTATCCCCAGTCAGGATACAGGCAGAGCTAAACCTCTCCACAAGCCTTCTGCCATCTATGAAAACTCCACGACTCGACCTCGAATCGAGAAATGCAACCATGTCCTTCAACAGCCGTCCTCTATCTGCCACGCTCAACCCTGTCATTAGGAGTTCTCTCTGTGCGAGAGCCGATCGTGTTTGGAGTGTTGTGTGTAACGCATACATCGCATGCAGGCATTGCACTATCTCATCCGGGGTGACACCATATTCTTGCCTAATGGGAGCCTCGTACACACGTCCCAGACTTAGAATATCGGAGATATCTTTGGGAAAGGGGATATAGTTACAGAGCAGCCCATGGTTTTCCTTATGAATATAGGGGTTAGATGTCAAGTAATCTCGCACATCAGAAGAGTCAGTTCCTAGCCGGGCCAGAGCAAACAAAATCGTGTTCGTCAGATTGATTGCTGAATTGTCGAATGCAGGTACCTCCACAGCCCCAGCTGGCGATAGGTAGTTGTTCCACTTCTCAATGCGCTCGTTTTCGAGATCGGCGGCCTTGCGCAGACTACTATCATGTTCATTCAAGTGTATGTAGCCATTGACCAGCCTGAGATTCCCACCTGCTCCCAAAGCCTTCCAGTACTTCATGAGTCTTGCATAGTGCCAACAATGGTCCGCAATCTCAATTGCATCTGCCAACTCGCTCTCTTGAAGTTCGACGATTCGCGGTGGACCAGAATTGGTAAGTCGTTCCTCAACATTCTCTAGGCCAAACTTAAGTGCAGCTATTGTCTCTAGCTGAATTGGGCGAAGGTCTAGCGACGGGTGTTGGCTCTCTCCCACAAACATATTGGGTGTAATTACTGTTCTACTCATTAGGAGTAACTTAAGTTTGCTGTGCCGTGAGCAGAATGCCGCCAAAGAATTCTCTATTCGCTGAAGAACCTTCCTCAAATATGCCGTCGCCTCTTCAGTGGAAAGGTCTCGATCTTGATGAGCAAATTCATTAGCTATAATCTCAATGATTTGTTGTGCCTGACTGACTCGCATATCGGCTTCCCCTACGCTAGCATCGTCTAATTCACCACAAAGGCAGGAAGATGATGTGTGATATTAGTTAGTAGAGTCTGAGTATCACATCTAGATCTCATGGATATACCGGCATCCAAATTCACTCATATGTCCTACTAAGTCTTTTCCTAACAGAGTTGTAGTACTGTGTTAGTAACAAACCTGTAGGAGAGAGACCCATGATCGCCGACGAACAGATTGCCTGCCAACGACTGAGCGTGCTGCAACTGGCCAACTCGCTTGGGAACGTGACGAAAGCCTGCCAGCAGCAAGATATGTATCACTAGGTTACTTGGGCGAAAGTTGGCAGGTTCTGTGAGCGACACGTAAGGTAGGCGTTGGTAGTTTCAAGTGGGCGCTCAACCCAGTTGCGGTAGCCCTGATGCGGCTCTTGATGTGGTGCGGAGCGCGGAAGGGAGGTGTGCGCAGAAGCGGCCTGTCCCGCGGCAGCGAGTCGGCATCCAAATACATGGTAGTCACCTCAAGCACCTCACTGAGTGTCCGCCACGGCAAAATGGACGGCAAGTCGAGCAACATTAGTGGCTTGTTATTAGGGCTATTGTTCTCACCCCTCCACCACCTTCGGCCGGTACTGCAGCGCCTCGGCCAGGTGGGCCATGGCGAATGCCTCCGCGCCCGCCAAATCAGCAATTGTGCGCGCGAGATTGAGGATGCGGTGGTGGCCGCCATCTGATAGCTTGGTGATCAGATATATTGGCGCCGCTGGCGAATTCGACCATTCGTCTGCTTGACGTCAAAGGCTTCAGCGTTGAAGCGGCCGCCAATCCACTCAGTGTAACTATCGTGCTCGGGGTGCTCGGGGTTATTGAGCGCGTCCAGAAAGTCTCGATAGCCGTACGGGCCGCCACAGTCCTCCGGCGGGCATGCCCGCGCCCCATCGACGCAGAGCGGTGCCTTCTGCCCTGGCTCTGGAGTCAGTACGGCCTCGAAATCCAACTGGTGAAGCCAGCCGTCGCCAAAGTCGTATTCGTACTCCATGACGGGATGTTCGTCGTCGCGGAACGGGAAATTACTCGGGATAATGTTGTATAGGTGCACAACCGTCGAATCGATGGCCGTAAGCTCGATGAGGTGGTCAAGTTTATAGGGGTAGGAGAAGCTGACGTTGCCGATCCTGAATTGATGCAAATGACTGTTCTGCCAACCCATCGCAGTCTGGAGAACCGCGTGGAGCTCGGCGAGCGTGGTGTCGCTCCGCACGAGCAGCCTGCGCCAGACCGGAGGGTCGACGTTGAGAAGTGTGACCTTTACCTGAAAGATAGGGAGAGCTTGCTTGTTCATACTGCCTCCATCCCGCTACGAGCGGGCGTGCAAAATGTGTGTTTCCATCGTAACACGCGGCACGTCAGGTCTTTGATAGGTTGTTCGCCATGGCTGCTGACCTTCGTCCTCACCCCTCCACCACCTTCGGCCTGTATTGCAGCGCCTCGGCCAGGTGGCTCATCGCAATACTCTCCACGCCCGCCAAATCAGCAATCGTGCGCGCCAGCTTGAGGATGCGGTGATAGCCGCGCGCCGTCAGGTTCATCTGCTGCATCGCCGCCTTCATCAACGTGCGACCTGACGCGTCAAGCGGGCAGTACTCCTGCACGTCGGCGGGGCCCATGTCGGCGTTGACGCTGCGGTTGGGGCGCGCGTCGGCGGCAAAGCGCGCCTGCTGGCGGCTGCGCGCCGCCTCGACACGCGCCCGGATGGCGCTGGATGGCTCGCCCTTCTGCAGGGTGACGAGGTCGTTGTAGGCCACGCGCGGCACATCGAGGTGGATATCGATGCGGTCGAGCAACGGCCCCGAAATGCGCTGCTGGTAGCGGTAGACCATCCCTGCCGAGCATGAACAATCCTTGATGGGGTCGCCGTAGTAGCCGCAGGGGCAGGGGTTCATCGCGCCCACAAGCATAAACGAGGCGGGGAAGGTGAGCGTGCCGCTGGCGCGCGAAATCGTGACGAGGCGGTCCTCCAGCGGCTGGCGCAGCGTCTCGAGATTCTTGGAGCCGAATTCGGGGAGTTCGTCCAGAAAGAGCACGCCGCGGTGCGCCAGGCTGATCTCGCCGGGACGAGGCCAGCGCCCGCCCCCCACCAGCCCGGCATGGCTGATGGTGTGGTGCGGCGCGCGGAAGGGGCGTGCGCGCAGCAACGGCTGCTCCTTGGGCAGCGCGTCGGCCACCGAGTAGATGTGCGTCACCTCGAGCGCCTCGTCAAGCGAGAGGCGCGGCAGGATGGAGGGCAACGCCCGCGCCAGCAGCGTCTTGCCCGCGCCGGGGCTGCCCTTGAGCAGCGCGTTGTGGCCGCCGGCGCATGCCACCTCCAGCGCACGCTTCACGCTTTCCTGCCCTTTTACATCGGCAAAGTCCACGGGGTAGTGCGGGTCGTCGGTCCCTGCAAAGGACAGATTGCACGCCACCGGCTCCAGCGGGGTCAGTCCGTTGAGGTGGCGCATGAGCGCGGCCAGCGAATCAATCGCATAGACGGTCACCCCTTCCACCAGCGCCGCCTCGTTTGCATCGGCCGTGGGCACGAAGACACGGCGAAAGCCCAGCCGCCGCGCCATGCTCGCCATAGGCAACACGCCGTTCACGTGGCGCACGCCGCCGTCCAGGCTCAACTCGCCCAGCAGCAGCGCATCGTCCATATTGTCGGCTGCCTGACCCGAGGCGATGAGCACCCCCACAGCGATGGGCAGGTCGTACGCGGGGCCCTCCTTGCGCAAGTCGGCCGGAGCCAGGTTGATGGTGAGGCGATGTTTGGGGAAGACGTAGCCGCTGTTGGCGAGGGCCGCGCGCACACGTTCGGCGCTCTCACGCACGGCGGCGTCGGGCAAACCGACGAGCGTCATGCGCTCGAGCCCGCTCGTGACATCCACCTCGACATCGACGATTTGCGCTTCGAGGCCAATCAGGGCGCAACTGCGTACCTTGGCGAGCATGGGGGTGGCTTCGGTGACGGGAGGCGGGAGGCGGGAGAGGGTTCCCGCTAGATTGTACCGAAGTGAGGCACTGCGGGGCAATTCAACCGCGGCCATAACACGAGAACCTCACACAGCACAACGCCTCAACGCGAGGCCTTGTGTTGAGGCGTTGCTGCGATCCGGTAAACTGACTTCAGGCGGCGGGCTCGGCGGGCACCGTGACACTGCGCTGTTTGACCTCGTGGCCAGGGGCGGCGGTGACGATCAGCATCTGGTCGGGACGCGCGCCCGCGACGACCGTGGCCGTGCCGTCGTCATCCACAGCCAGCGCGGGGAAGTTGCCGTCGAGCGCAAAGCCAACGCCCACAATGGGTGTTTCGCTCAGCACGTCCGCCACGCGCAGCAGCATATCATCGCCATCGCCCGCCCACATCCACGCCAGCATGTGGCCGTCAGGTGAAAGGGCGACGCGCTCAAGCGGTGTCTCAAAGGCGTGGTCATCCACCACCTGCACGGCAGGCAGCGCGTCGAGGGTGAGGCGCGCCCACCGGTCGCGCTGCGTAACTGCCAGCCCGCCATTGTGCAGCGGGAAGAGGTAGCCGTGCGGCTGGAAGGGCAAACCTTCTCCCTTCCAGAGCAGTGGATAGTCGGGCGCCAGGCCAAAGATGCCCGTGAAAGGCTTGCCGTCTCCCGAAAGCGCCTGCGCGCCCGTGATGCCGGCCACAAGAATGCGCCTGCGCGCCTCATCCACGTGCAGGTGATAGACCGCCAGCGCGCCCATGTCGAGTCCAGCGGGGTCACCCAGGGGCGTGAGGGCTTCGCCCTTGACGCGCCATGCGCAGAGGCTCATGTTGCGCGTGCCCGTGCGCACGACGGCCACAAGGGTTTCGTTGCCCAGCGCCATGCGGAAGAGAGAGCCCGGCAGGTGCGCATTGCCGGCCGCGGGCCAGGTGGGGTTGTTGACGGCAACCAGCGCCACCTCGCGCGCTGCCCCGAGCGCGACGCGGCGGTCGTCGGGCGCAAAGGCCGCACCGCTGCCTGTGGCGGGCAGGTCGAGATCGACGCGCCGCCCGCTGGAGAGATCCACCAGCGCCGCGCGCGCGTCCTGCACGATGGCGGCATGGTGTCCGGTTGGGCTTAGCACCGGGGCAGGTGCGGCTGGCAGTCGCATGGGTCAATGCTTTCCGTTGAGGACGTGCATGCGCTCAATCAAAGAGCGAGATGTCGCCCAGCTTGGAGAAATCAGCCAGATCCTTTAGTTCTTCGAGCACCTTGGCCAGGGCCGCACCGTCAAGATGACTCTTGATCTTCTTCAGCATCGCGGGCGACTCGTTGAAGATGTATGCGCCGTCTTCTCCGTTGAGTTTGTCAATTGCCGCAAGCAGATTGACAACGCCGAGATCTGTCAGGTCACTCACCTTTCCGCCGCCGGCGACTGCCCCCACGTCCTTGCCGCCGCTCTTCGCCAACTTGGTTTGCGCTTCCTTGACGCCAATGGCATCCAGCGCGCGATAGAAATCATCGACCCGCGGCGAATTGTACTTGTTGAAGGCTTCTGTGTCGGGATTCCAGTAGTTCGCCACCTCGTCGCGGAAGGTGCGCCCACCTGTCAGCGGCGTGTCTGCATCCCAGTTTGTCTTGGTGTAGTCATAGCCGCCGTAAACGTGTTTGAAGATGGCCAGTTGGCGCTCGGTGAACATTTTGCCGCCATGCGACTTGTTGCGCACCGAGTTGTCGAGCTTGGCGTACTTGCCGTTCGACTCGCCCTCCTGATAGGAGTAGGCGCGGTATTCGGTCTTGTAGCGGGTGAGGGCCACTTCTGCTTCATAGGCCTTCTTGGCCTTTGTGCCGGCTAGCAACTGGCCTGTAGTGCCCTTCACGGCGCCTTTGACAAGGGCTGCGCCGCTGGCATCAAACTCCTTGCCTGCAGCATGGACGCCCGCACCGGCATCGCGCCCCTTGTTGAAGTCGGCATCATGCTGCACTTCGTGGCGCAGCGTCTCCCACACCTTCTCCTTGCTTGCCCTGGCCGGGTTGGTGATGACCACCACACCGGGCACATTCCAGCCGCCCGTCACCTTGCCGTCTTCGTCGAGGTTCACGTTGGTGTTGTCGGTCAAGCTCTTCTCGTTGTACTTCACTTCGGCCGAAAGGATATCACCCGCCGAACCTTGCATCCCCTCGGGGAACCACGCTTCGTCCTTGGCGGTGTTCATCTTCGCCTTGTCGATACGCGCTTCCGAGTCTCCGGTTGGCGTAGCGGCGTAAAGTTTGGCCTTGCCAAGCTTGAACCACTCGGCGGTGTTGCGCAGCATCCGCTCCGGGCTCGTCGCAGCTTCGTTTAGGTATTCCGTCAGTTTCTCGCGGTCGGCCTTGTGCGCCGCCTTGGCTTGCGTTAGCCCGTCCTGCTGCACCTGATCTTCTTCGACCGGCACGCTATCCTTAAGCGCCTTGAGGACTGGGCGGCGCTTGTCGGTGGTAGACTTGAAGAACTTTTTGCCCACGGCCTGATCAACCGAGCCATGTTCAGTCTCCCATTTGCCCACCCAGGCCCCAATGGCACTTGTCCAGCGCAGCCGTCGGCCATAGTTGGTCTCCGGGGCCGTACCGTCATCAAGATAGTCCTCCACGTTCTGAACGACCGTGTCGTACGTATCCTTGAAGATGAGGCTGGTTTCCTTCTGCAGCGGGGCGAGGGGTGCGAGCTTTGTGCTCTTGCGCTGAATTGTGGCGCTGGCGGGCGCGCCGCGGCCGGCGGGCGCGACGCGGTCGCCGGCCGCGGCCTCCTGGGTGGCAGCCACCGGCGCTTCGCTGTTCAATTTGTCGGAGGTGAGCCTCTGTGCGCGCTGCAAGATGCTCTGCAGCGTTTGCTGCGCAAGCTCTGGCGATCCTGGTGTGTCTTCTATCGACTGCGGCGCATATGCCGCAGATTCCCCGCCTGCCTCCACGGAGTCATTACTCGGGGCGCGCTGGATGGATTTGGGCGCGCGCAGCTGTTGCGGGGCTTTGCTCGGCATGGTCTTCCTTTCGCTGGATGAGGGATCTCCAATCATCCGTGCCGGAATATTTGATTTGTGCGCTTGTGGATGGTTGCGAGGCCGGAGCGCGCTTCGCACACTCCAGTATAGAATCCATTTGCGCACCTGTCAACGATTTTTAGATGGCTATTTTCGGGGGCGAATGCATCCATATTCTGAACCAGAGAGGCGTGTCGCGTTCCGCGTACAAAACTGTGCCGAACAGCTCTCGCGTTACTCGAGTGTCGGGATTTGGATGCAATCGCCCTGGATCACCAACGCATCATGATTGACGAACGGCGCACATGGGGCTATCTTGGTAGGCAAACCGCACTGCACGCGGCATTGTGTCGCGCGCCCAATTCAATTGCTTCACGCCCAGTGAATCCAAAGGAGATTTCTCATGGCACAAGTCCACATGACTCGCGGCAAGTTTGACCGCATCAATGCCATTGCCAACGAGCGAGGCGTGATTGCCGCCGCGGCAATGGACCAACGCGGCTCGCTCCAGAAATCGATCAGCAAGGCGCGTGGCAGAGCCGCCACCGGCGCAGACCTCACCGCCTTCAAGGAAGCCGTCACGCGCGTGCTCACGCCACACGCCACCGCGATCTTGCTTGACCCCGAGTTCGGCCTCGAGGCGCTGAAGCAGCGCGCCCCCGGCACCGGCGTGCTCCTCTCTTACGAGAAGACCGGCTACGACGTTAACGTCAAGGGGCGCCTGCCCGACCTGCTGCCCGAATGGAGCGCGTTGCGCCTGCTCGAGGCGGGCGCCGACGCCGTCAAGGTGCTGCTCTACTACAACTTTGAGGACGACGCACACATCAATACCATAAAGCAGGCCTTTATTGAGCGCATCGGCGCGGAGTGTGCGTCGGTCGATATCCCCTTCTTCCTCGAGCCGCTCTACTACGCAGACGACCTCGACGACGCCGCACTGGCGCGTCGCAAGCCCGCGGGCGTGACCGCCTACATGGATGAGTTCTCCAAACCCCGCTACGGCGTCGATGTGCTCAAGGTGGAGGTGCCCGTCAACATGAAGTATGTGCAGGGCACGCGCGCCTTTGCGGGCGACGCCGCTTATACACAGGCCGATGCGCAGCGTCTCTTCCGCGAATCGGCGGCGGCAGCGCTGAAGCCCTTCATCTACCTGAGCGCAGGCGTGAGCAATGAAGTCTTCCTGGAGACGCTGGAGATGGCCGCCGACGCAGGCACCAGCTTTGCGGGCGTGTTGTGCGGGCGCGCCACCTGGCAGAAGGGCATTCCCGTCTACGGCACGCAGGGTTATGATGCGCTGGTGACGTGGCTCGAGGGTGAAGGCGTGGACAACATCGAGGCGCTGAACAAGGTGCTGGCCAGGGGCGCCAAGCCGTGGTGGCTGGCTTACGGCGGCAAGGAGAATATCGTCGTCGCATAAGCGAAGCGGTGAGTGATAGCGAGAGAATGGAAGGGCGCAGCGTCGCGACGCTGCGCCCTTCTCTTTGCGTGGTTGCTGCGGTATTGCGCGCGGCTATGCCGTGCGCCTGGGCTAGCCGTTGACGTAGACAGCGCCATGGTCAACCATGATTTCATCTCCACGCGCGACCGCCCCATAGCTGACGCCGTTAACGGAGAGTTGGTCGCCCTCAATCAGAATCACCGCATTGCGGCAGGGGGCAAAGCGCCACACCTCGACGTCGTCATCTTCGCTCGGGCTGTGCTCTACAGCGGGATCCTGGATGCGGTAGCAGTCAGTCACCACAACCGTGTAGCCACCCACGTTCGTATGCACAACGCCCACCATCTGGCTGTTGCCGCCGTAGAGCATGTTGAGCAGCAGAGCGCAGAGTCCACCCACCAGAAGTACGCCCAATCGAGCCATAGAGTCCTCCGCAAGAGTTCAGGCCGTGCGCAGCCCCGGCGGAATACGCGCACCATTGTTTACCAAAGCCACCAGGCGCGCAAGATTCATGCGATCCTCGTCCAGCGTGTCGTCCTTGGGCGTCTCCAGCAGCATGGGCGTGCGCTCCCAGCGCGGGTCGTTGAGGATGTAGCCAAAAGCGTCGCGCCCGATTTCGCCGTCCCCAATGTGCGTGTGGCGGTCGAGGTGGCTGCCCAGCGTGCCCTTGCTGTCGTTGAAGTGCCAGACACAGACCTGGTTGAGGCCAATCTCGAGTTCCACCTGGTCCATGAACTGCTCGTAGGTGTCGGCGCTGCGCAGGTCGTAGCCTGCTGCGAAGATGTGGCAGGTATCCAGACAGACACCCACGCGCGACCTGTCGTCCACCAGTTCCATAATCGCGCGCAGTTCCTGCAGATTGCGCCCCATGGTTGTCCCCTGCCCGGCCATGATCTCGAGACAGGTGGTTACATCGCCACAGGTGGGTGTGGCGGCATGAACGGCGTTGAGCGCCGCCGCCACGCGCTGCACGCCAAACTCGGCGCCACCGCCCGTGTGCGCGCCCGGATGCAGCACCACGTGGGCAATGCCATAGGCGTGGGCGCGCTCGATTTCGTCCTGGTGTGCATCCCGGCTCTTCTCCCACAGTGGATCCTGGGGTGTGGCCAGGTTGATGAGGTACGAGGCATGGCTCACAGCATAGCCGATGCCCTGCGCGGGCATATCGGTCTGCCATGCGGTCACGTCCGCCTGGTCAATCGCCGGCCCCTTCCACTGCCGGTTGTTCTTGGTGAAGACCTGCACGGCGTTGCTGCCCACCGCGGTGGCGTGGCCCAGCGCCTTGCTCACGCCGCCCGCAATGGACATGTGCGCGCCCAACTGGAGGGTTACAGGTTCAAGGGTTACAGGCTCAAGGTTCGTCGTCACGCAGACTCCCGGCTGTTATCGCAGTGCTCAAGGGTTCAAGGTTCAAGTCTCGTTGTCACGCGGGTGCGCGGCTGTTTGCGGCGAAGACGTGCACCTCAGTGGCAGCAGTTGTTGCTTCGCTTGCTAATCTTGTTGTTCTTTGCGTTTCTCTTTGCGCCTTTGCGCCTCTGCGTCGAATTGTGCAGTGCGCAGTTGGCTTGTCAGTGTACCAGAACGTGGCCCACCCTTTGGTATACTGGTCTCCATGCTGCTCGCTCTCGACACGGCCACGGCTACGGCCTCGCTTGCCCTCTATGATCTCGACGCCCGCCGCTTGCTGGCCGAAGAGACCTGGCAGGCGCGCCGCCGCCATACGCAGGAACTAATCCCCACCGTACGCCACCTGCTCGCCCTGATGGATGTGGCGCCCGACGCACTCACCGCGCTTGCCGTGACCACAGGCCCCGGCTCCTTTACCGGCGTGCGCGTGGGCATCAGCACAATCAAGGGCATGGCGCTGGGGCTGGCTGATCCGGCACGCGCGGAGGGGCCGCCGCGTGTGGTGGGCGTGCCCACGCTTACGGTGGCCGCCGCGCCCTGGCTTGACGCAGCGTGGAGCACTTCGCCGCTGACCATTGTCTGCGCGTATGTGCAGGCGGGGCGCGGACGCTACAACTGGTGCTGGTTTGGCCCGGAAGACCTGCTCTTTCGCCCAGCAGCAAGCGATCACCATGCGGGCGATGCGGCAGCCTTTGCGGCGGCGCTGGCGGCGCACGGCGCGGCCTCCATCTGGCTGGCAGGCGAAGCCGATGCGCTGCTGGCCGCGGCCGTTGCCCCGTTCGCCCACGTCACCTTGCTTGATGACGTCAGTACGCAGCGCCGCGCCGGGCAGTTGGCGCGCCTGGCCGCACTCTATTTTGACGAGGGCATTGTCGACGACGTCGCCACGCTCCAGCCTCTCTACCTGCGCGCACCCTGAATCAACCCGATCCACGCTAACACCCATCCCAAACGCACGCGAACCATGGCCACGCCCCACTTCACGCCCATGACGAACGACGACCTGCCCGAGGTGCTGATCCTCGAGCGGGCCAGTTTCCCCACCCCGTGGACTGAATACACCTTCCGCGTCGAAATCAACCAGAACGAGCGCGCCTTCTACTTTGTGCTGCGCTCCAGCCGGAATGGCGACGCGAGCGATGCAGGGCTGCCGCCCATCCTGGCCTATGGAGGCTACTGGGTGCTGGGCGACGAGGCGCACATTGTCACCATTGCCTCGCACCCCACCTACCGCCGCCGGGGCTTTGGCGAACTCATGTTTCTGCATCTGATCGACCGGGCGCGCGAGGCGGCCATCAACGCCGTCACGCTTGAGGTGCGCGCCGGCAACCTCCCCGCGCAAGGGCTCTACACCAAGTATGGCTTCGTGCAGGTGGGGCTGCGCAAGCGCTACTACCGCGACAACGACGAAGACGCCCTGCTGATGACCCTTTACGACATCGACAAGCCTGCCGTCTGGGAGCCACTCGCCGGCGCGCTTGCGCGGCTTGAAGGAGCGTTTGCGCAGCGTCAAGATGTTGGCAAAACACAATTAATGACTGACGATTGACAATTGGCGCTCACCAATTGTCAATCGTCAGTCATCAATCATGTCTTGCCTTGTCTCTCGCTATTCACCATCTTCCCCACTGTTAGCATCGCGTTTGCGTGTCGTTACACCTCCATTAGTTTCGTAACGCAACCTACCCAACCATGCGGTTTCAGGAGTATAGTGTGTGCAGATGGAGAACGCGACGAGGCGTCCTCCACGTTGTGCAGGTGGCGAGCCATGGGGTCGTGGGCAGCACCTGCCGGCGGGCGTGCACGGGCAAGACATGCAGCACCGCACACCCACTCTGATGCCGGGATGATTGCGGGACCGGCCCTTCTTCTGAACCAAGGATTGCCAGAATGCGCTTCGATCGATTTACCGAAAAGGCACAAGAGGCCGCGATGCGCGCCTACGAAATCCTGCAGCAGTACAAGCACACGCAGGTGGATACCGAGCACGTCTTTCTCGCGCTCATACAGCAGCCCGACGGCGCCGTGCGGCAGATTCTGGCGCGCACGGAAGTCACTGCCGATGTGATTGAGCACAAGCTTGAAGCCGTGCTCGAAGCCTCGCCCAAGAATGCCGCCGGCGTGGGCTATGGCCCCCAGGCGCAGGTCTTCATCACCCCCCGTCTCAAGCGGCTGATGGACGTTGCGTTGGAAGAGGCCACGAAACTCAAGGACGAGTACATCAGCACCGAGCACCTCTTTCTCGCCATCGCCTCCGAACGCAACACGCCCAGCGCCAACATTCTGCGCGAAAGCAACGTGACCAAGGAGCGCATCTACACGGCGATTGAAGAGCTGCGCCAGGGCAAGCGTGTGACCGAGCCCAACGCCGAGACCAAGTACCGCGTTCTCGAGAAGTATGGCCGCGACCTCACCAAAGTGGCGGTCGAAGGCAAGCTGGACCCCGTGATTGGCCGCGACACCGAAATCCTGCGCGTCATGCAGGTGCTCAGCCGCCGCACCAAGAACAACCCCGTGCTGATTGGCGAGGCGGGCGTGGGCAAGACGGCCATTGTCGAAGGGTTGGCGCAGAAGATCATCGCCAACGACGTCCCCGAAACACTCATGAACAAGCGCGTCATTTCGCTGGACCTGGGCGCGATGCTGGCAGGCACCCGCTTCCGCGGCGAGTTCGAGGAGCGCCTCAAGGCCTCCATCGAGGAGGTGCAGCGCAGCGAGGGCGAGGTCATCCTCTTCATCGACGAACTGCACACCGTGGTGGGCGCAGGCAATGCGGCCGGCGCCATGGATGCGAGCAACATGCTCAAGCCTGCGCTCGCGCGCGGCGAATTGCAGTGCATCGGCGCAACTACACTGGACGAATACCGCGAGCACATTGAGAAGGACTCCGCCCTCGAACGTCGTTTTGCGCCCGTCTATGTGGACGAACCCAACGTAGAAGACAGCATCGACATTCTGCGCGGACTGAGCCCCAAGTACGAGGAGCACCACAAGGTGACCTTCTCCGACGACGCCATCGTGCAGGCCGTGCGCCTGAGCCACCGCTATGTCATGGACCGACGCCTGCCCGACAAGGCAATTGACCTCATGGATGAGGCAGCTGCCAAGCTGCGTGTGGCCATCTTCTCAATGCCCAAAACGCTCAAGGAAAAGAAGATCGCCCTCGAGGCGCTTGTGAAGGACGAGGAGAACGCCTGGGCCGCGCGCGACTACGAGGCCGCGGCACGCGTCAAGACCGAGCGCGTGCGTCTCGAAGGCGAACTCACCGAAGAGATGACGAAGTGGCGCGTGGATGCCAATCTCGACGACGTGGTGGAGGCAAGCGACATTGCCTCCATTGTCAGCCAGTGGACGGGCATTCCCGTGAGCAACATGCTGGAGAGCGAAGCCGAAAAGCTGCTGGGCATGGAGGATGCGCTCAAGACGCGCATCATCGGCCAGGAGCAGGCGATTGTGGCCGTCAGCGACGCCATCCGCCGCGCGCGCAGCGGCCTCAAGGACCCAAAGCGCCCGATTGGCGTCTTCCTCTTCCTGGGCCCCACAGGCGTGGGCAAGACCGAACTCGCCAAGGCGCTGGCCGGTTTCATGTTTGACGACGACGACGCGTTGCTGCGCGTGGACATGAGCGAGTACCGCGAGCCGCACACAGTGAGCCGCCTCTTCGGTGCGCCCCCCGGCTATGTGGGCTACGATCAGGGCGGGCAGCTCACCGAGCAGGTGCGCCGCCGCCCCTACCAGGTGATTCTGTTCGACGAGGTGGAGAAGGCGCACCCGGACGTCTGGAATTCGCTCCTGCAGATTATGGATGACGGTCGCCTCACCGATGGCCACGGGCGCACGGTGGACTTCCGCAACACCGTCATCATCATGACGAGCAACGTGGGTGCGGATTCGATCAAGCGCGGCCCCTTTGGCTTCTCGACCCCCACCTTCGACGAGAGCAAGTACGCACAGGGCGAGTACAGCCAGCAACTCAAGCGCCTCTTCCGGCCCGAGTTCCTGAACCGGATTGACGAGACAATCGTCTTCGACACCCTCTCGCGGCCCGAGATTCGCAAGATTGTGCAGTTGCTCATGAACGAGATCTCCAAGCGCATGGCCGAATTGGGCTTTACCGTGGAGATGAGCGAATCTGCCGCGGACTACATTGCCGAAGTCGGCTATGACCCCGCCTATGGCGCACGGCCCTTGCGCCGGCTGCTGCAGCGGCGTGTGGAGAATGAGCTGAGCAGGCGGCTGCTCAACGGCGAATACAGCACGGGCGACCACGTCTTCATCGACCGCGACCCCGCGGCCGGGGCGGGCGCCGACGAAAACGTGCTCACCTTCACCAAGATGGAGCAGGCGCCCATTGCGATTGACCTGCCTGTGCAGAGCAAGCCGTAGGTCACGTCTCCGACGTGACGCCGTGTCTGCCACAGCGAGGCTTCCGGATTCGGAAGCCTCGCTTTTTGGTCCACGCTGGCCGCGGCGGATGAATGATCACAAAACAAGCCTGCAGCGCGTCGCCGGCGGCGACAGGCCAGGACCGCAGCGCATGTTGCCAACTTTGCCAACTACCTCTTCCCCCCACCATCCGCAGCGCACCACGTCCGCATCTGCGCATAGACGGCGTGGCTGCGCGCCAGCCCCATGTGGTGGATGCCGGGGAAGACCTTGATGTGCGTTGCGGGGGGCGTCTCGCCCTGCGCGCCCATAGGCCGCAGCGCGCGTGGCGGCCGCACCAGGCCGTCGCCAAAAAGCAGGCTCGCGGCGCTCCGCTCGCTGCTGCCCAGCGTGCCCGCAATCAGGTAATGTTGCGCGCTGCGTAGCCAGGGCAGCGGCTCGCCGGGCGCGGCTTCGGCATCGGCTGCGTGCTGCGCGCCGTGGCGCAGGTCCTGCACGCCCTGGCTGCGCAGGTTGAGAACCTGTCCGACAATGTGCGTAACCGGGTTGGGCACGGCACGCAACGTGGCGGCGGCAATATACGCAAACCGTTCGAGGTCGGCCCCATTGTGAGGCATGCCCAGGTAGATGACGCGCTGCACCTGATCCACCCAGGGGCGCAAATGGGCCGACGCTTCGTAGCAGGCATGGCGAATGACCAGCCCGCCCATGCTGTGGCCAATAAGCAGGATCTCCTCAATCGGCAGCGGGTACGCCTGGGCGAAATCCTCCAGCAGCGCGTCCAGGCGGCGGCCATTGGCGGCAATCGGCAGGCCCGTATTGTAACGGAGCGCGAAGGGCGTATAGCCGAAATCGGCCTGCAGCAGGTGGCCGTAGGAGGTGCGCGCGCCGTCGGTTGCCTGCCAGTTCCACATGCTCTCGGAGCAGCCAAGTCCATGGACGAGGAGGGCGATGCGCCCCGTGGGCGGCGGCTGCAGCGCAGCCAGCGCCGCGCGCGTTGTCTCCACTGACCGCCCGTGCGCGTAGAACGACATGCTGATGGCGAGCAGGTTCTGCTCCCCATGCAGGCGATCGCCGAAAAGGCCGTTGACTGCACTCTGCGCCCACAGCGCCCAACCCACGGCGCCGCTGATCAATTGCTGACTGTCGGCCACGGTTGCCTCCACCACAGTACACCCCGTTGCACCGGGCGCAAGCACCGGGCTGCGGCCATTGTACTGCACGCTGAACGCAGAAGCGAGGCTTCCACCGGGAAGCCTCGCTTTGTTACCTGCCGATGGATTTGATCCGAGCCCGCTACTTGCGCACGGCAGGCAGGTACATGCGCGGCAGCGGCACGTCAAGCTGCACCGTGAAGCCGCCCACGGTTTCGCCATCGATCTGCGCCGTCACCTCCACGGCGAAGGCATCGCCGCTGGTGAAGGGATTCGCTGCCAGGATCTGCTCCATGTTGGCGGCGCTTACCTCCTGGCCTGCCTGGGCGCCAAAGGCTGCACCCAGCACAAAGCCCAGCTTGCCGTCATACACGGCGCCCGGCGCCAGGTCCGGCGGCGGGTCGGGCAGCCACTTGGGCACAACCAGTTGCTGGTTGAGACCAATCAGAATGGTCTGCAGGTTCAGCGGGCCCGGCCACGGCTTGGGATTGCCCACGCGGAAGGGAATCTGCAGGTCGAGCAGTGCGCTCAGGTCCAGCACACGGATGCGGCGGATGTCGACATTGCGCTGGCTGTACTGATCCTGGAAGCCCGCCTGGCGCAGCGTCACCAGAATGCAGCGGTGCAGACCGGCCGCGCCGGGGATGGGCGCAGGCGTCCAGGGAATGCAGTGCTCCGTGAAGGATGTCGGCGGCAGCACAATGTTGTTGAGGCTGCCCACGGGCGTGAAGGGGATGCCTGCGCCGAAGGCCGCCACACTGAAGTCCACACTTACGGTGCGCGGGAAGGGCATGGGGTTGTTCAGCTCAATGCAGAGCTGGCCGGCCTTGCCCTCCACGGGCGGGTCGGGGCGCAAGACGATCTCGCGCTCCAGCCACGATGGGTTGGTATGGGGCAGGTTGACGGGCGGCACGTCCAGTTTGCGAATGCCGCCGATGAGCAGGTCGCCAATCCACCCCTGCACGTCAATGTGACAGGCGGTGCCCAGCGGCCGGTCTGTGGGCGGGATGACGCTCAACTGCGCCGTGCGCACCTCACCAGGGGCCATGTCTTCCAGCACCAGCGGGCTCACGGAGACCACCCAGCCGGGGCAGGTATTGTCCACAACCAGCGCGATGTCGGCAGTTGCCGCCGTGGGGTTGCCCACGCTGAAGGTCAGCACATCGGTGACGCCCGGCTGCAGGTTTTCCATTACGTCGAGGTTGCGGTAGGTGTAGATGGGCGGCCAGGCCTGCTGTCCCGGCCCCGGAATGAACTCGATCTTGACGCGGATGCAGTAGTGGCCCGCGGTCACCGGAATCCAGTCATTCAGGTGCACTTCGCTGATGCTGCCGATGGCGCCTGCGGGCGGCAGTGTGATGATGCGCGGGTTGCCCGTGGCGGGCAGCGTGCCGAAGGGGATGCCGATGCCGAAGTTGTTGGGGCTCGTCTCGAAGGTCACGCGCAGCGTAATCGTCTCGGTGGAGAGGTTGCGCACGCGCACGCCCAGGTCAGTGGGCTGCCCGGTGACGAGCGGGTAGGGATAGACGGTAATCTCGTCCTCGGCGTAGGGCGGTTGGCTGCCTGCGGGCACGCCCGGCGGGCAGTTGACGGGATGGGTGACAATATTGCTCACGAAGACGCCCAGATTCGTCGCCACGCGCGCCACGTTCCGCACCGTGCGCCCGTTGTTGCAGACGGCGTCGGTCACCAGCACCTTGAAGTTCTTTGTCACCACCGCGCCGGGGGCCAGCGGGCCCAGGCTCCAGTGCACCACCCCACCCACGGGGGCAATGCCCGGCCCGGCGCTGCCCGGCACGAAGAGCGTCCATGAGGGCACCTGGTCTTCCAGTTCGGCGCGCAACAACGCACAGGCACGATTGTCCGATACGGTCAACGTGAGCCTGTACTCGATCACCGAGTTGATGGTTACCGCTGTGCCATCCGGCGGATTGGCCGTCTTCACCAGCGTGACGCAATTCGCGGGCGGCGGCTCCACCGGGCGGCAGCGGCTGCCAATGCCGAAGATCACGGCATTGACGGCCAGGTTCTTGCCATCTGCAGTCATGGTGGTGGGGTCTTTGGAGAAGCCCCACAGTTGGTTGCATTCCTGTTTCTCGGCAATCAGCGGCGCGTGGTCGGTTGCGCCCGGTTCAACGCCCAGCACGACGACGAGCGGCGCGACGGTGGCGGGTGTGTGATAGATGCCCACCTCGTTGCTCGCCGCAGTATAGAGCTTGTACGGGCCGGGGAAGGCAGGTGCGGCGATGGTCGTGAAGTCGGTGGAGGTCTGCCAGTAGCTCATGCCGGGGTTGACGCCCTTCACGCTGTCGAGCGGGCCGTGCCAGCCGTTGGGCCAGCCAATCGGCGAGCCGTGCTTGCCGAAATAGGCATAGCCGCCCTCGCCCAGCCCCATCACGGGTTTGCCTGCGGCGCGGATGTAGTTGGCCATGGGGCTCACCCCAGGCGTGCCGCCGGGCCAGCCGCTCAGCGTGCCCGTGTCATCGGCCACCATGATCAGGTCGAAGGGTGCCAGCGGCGTGGCCAGCAGGTTGGCCAGCGGAATCAACTGAACGGTGAAGCCGCGCGCTTGGAGCATGGTCTTCCATGCCGTGGCTGCGGCCGTGTCGCCGCGATAGACATATGCGATTTTGCCGCTGACCTTGCAGTCGTGCTGGGTGAACTTGAAGCTCTGCCATGTCTTGGGCGAAGTCTGGCTTGCGCCCCCAGGCCAGCCGAACTTGTCGTTGACCGCCAGCACGTCTTCGTGGAAAACGGCCAGCCCGAAGGGTTCGCACCTGGGCGAGACAACGTCCAGCGCGACGCGCCACTCGGCCGATTCGCCGTTGCGGCCGGTCTCGCCTTTGGCGTCCCAGCCGGGAATGGCCGCCGGCAACCAGTTGCCCGCGCCGTCGCCCCTGTAGTCTGACAGGGCGTCGGTGGGCAGCACCACGCGCAGGCGCAGGTCGTCTGCTTCTGCGACGCTTTCCTTGGCGTTGTCGGTGTCGATATAGAGCGAGGCTGCACGGCGCTCGAAGGTGCCCGGCTTGGCCTCCATGCAGACCCAGAGGTCGGTGGCGGTCTGCTTGATGTAGACGATGGAAAGGGTGTCGTTGGCATCGAAGAATTCGAAAACGGAGCCGTCGCCGTATTCGGGCGCAGTCGCAGTGCTCATGCATGAGCCATCCAGCACGGGCGTGATGGTGGCAAGGGGAATAGCGGGAATGTCCTGGGCAAACGCCGTTGCGCGCCCAAGCAACATGGCGACGACTGCGCAGAGCAGCGCCGCAAAAGGGCCGGCAATGCGCCGGAAGGAGCGGGGCGGGTGGGATGGGTTCATCTTTTGCCTCCTGTGCATACAAGAAAGGGGTTTGCTGCGCACTGCGTGGAGGATGGGCACGTGGCGAAAGTGCCGTGGATAGAGTATATGCGTGTTCGCTGTGATGTAAAGCGCCATGCACCACGTCCCGGCTGTGCAGTTGATCACACAACAAAAAAACCGGGGGCTGGAAGTTGTGGGCAAAACAAAACCGGGGGCTGGAAGCCCCCGGCTACTCAATCCTTGCTTTGCTTTTCTTTGCGTTTCCTCCGCGTCTTTGCTCCTCTGCGCCGTATCTACAGATCAGACGGTGCGCTGCGCCATCCACGGCGCAGAGTTGAAGAAACTGGCAATCACGCCCCCCGGCGGCGCGAGTTCGTCGCAGGCGGCGCGCAATTCGTCGCTCAGCGTCATCTCGAGCACAGGCAGCAGCGTCTCCAACTGATCCAGTGTGCGCGGGCCAATGATGGGCGCTGTCACGCCCGCCTGCTCCTTCACCCAGAGCACGGCCAGTTGCGCGGGCTCCAGGTCATGTGCGCGCGCTAGCGCGGCAAAGCGACTGCCCGCCTCCACACCGCGCGCCGTCACCCGCTCGGCGTAGATGCCGCCGCGCAACTGCGCACGCGAGTCGGCGGGCACAGCGGCGGCGCTGCTGTAGCGACCGGCCAGCATTCCCATGGCCATGGGCGACCAGGTGATGAGCCCCAGCCCCTGCTTGCGCACCATGGGCAGCAGCTCGTTCTCAATGCGCCGGTCGAGCAAATTGTAGGGCGACTGCTCGGAGACGAAGCGCACGTAGCCGCGCAGTTCGCTCACCATCAGCGCCTCCATAATGTGCCACGCGGGCGCTGT
>CAYRVP010000011.1:0-53306 GCA_964427845.1 uncultured Caldilineaceae bacterium | reverse complement strand
CCCGGGAGGCGCGCGGGGTGGACCTCGGGGGGGCGTTGTGCGTGGGGAAGGGTGGCGAGGGCCGGCATGACTTTGGTCGCACCCCATGCGCAGGGAAGGCCGTTGTTGGCGCGGCAGGCAAAACCCGGCCCGCACTTGTAATTGAAGTAGCGCCTTGGGTTCTTCTTGTCGTCAGCGTCTGCAATGCCGTCACCGGTGACCGTGCGTGCCATCCAGTCGATCGCGCGATCGAGGCGTGGATCGTCCACACCCATTTGCAGGAGCGCATGGCAGATGTTGCCCTGCAGGCAGTCAAAGGTGCCCGACGGTTCATTGTTGTAGCTTATCTGGCCGTGGAGCGCAACGCTCTGGTCAAGCAGGCGCGCGCAGGCGCGCGCAACACGATCATCGTCGCCGACGGTGACGCCAAGTTGTCCAAGTAGCGTGATAGCCCAGAATGTGGCTGTGTACTTGGGCGAGTAGCTGCGGTCTGGCCGCTCCCAGTAGCCTTTGGGGTCCATGGCAGCCAGGACCTCGGCAACGGGGCCGCGCGCGAGCCGCTCCGTGCATACGGCTTGATAATCGGCGTCATCGAGCGGTGCACCGAGCAGGTCGCGCAGCGCCACGGCACGCACTGCGGGGTCGTCGCGTTCGAGCAGCCAATCGAATACTGCAGAGGAGGTGGTGGCGGACAAGAAGGCGGCCAAGGTGCGCTCCTTTTCAAGTTGCGAAAATCGGCGAAGGTGTGGTCTACCACTGTTCGGGCGCGTCGCGCCACGGGGCAATCAACGGTGCGCGCCGGTCCAGCCACGGCGGCGTGCGCCCTGTGCGTTTGATCATGACAGGCTCATCGGGCGTCGCGACGAGGCCGCTGGCGGCGCGAATGAAGGTGGGACCGCGCCACGATTCCCACCCCAACCGCTCATAGAAGGCGGGCGTTGCCGCGCAAAGGCCGCCCAGATCAAAGTCCCACATCTGCTGAGCAATCACGTCCATCACAGCGGCGCCGTAGCCCTGGCGCTGGAGCGCCGGTTCGGTAGCGACAGCGTCGATATACGCAGTGCGCAGGGGTGGCCGGTCACCCTGCTGGAGATAGCGCTCCTCCCAGCAGGCGTGTGCGGCCAGCGTGCCGCGCGCGTACATCAGCACGTGGGTGCAGGCCGTGTAGGCGTTCATGAAAGCGTCGAAGGGCTCTGCATACGCACGCGTGCAAAGCTCCAAAATCGAGCGCCGTTCACCCGGCGAGAGGCGGCGATGCTCGATGAGATGAAAGGTAATGTAGACGGGCAGAGTCATGTGCGCCTGCAATTGGTGTTAACGAACGCATGGGCGCGAAGCTGCGTATGCAAACAAAATGCGCCTTGGTTGCCTGATTGCTGATTATAGCGCAGTCCGGCTTGTCGGCCCCATGCTGGTCGCCGGCTTGATCCACCCAGCGCAGCTGCGCGGTGCGACGACTTGTGCCAGTCCCGCCAAATACATGACAGATGTCCTGTGCGCAGCGGCGTGAACGGCGCGATAATGGATCAGGGTGCATGTCCACCGTGAACGCACCTTCTTCTACTTCCTTGTGCATCAACGGTGATGCGCACGCCGACTGCCTCGCTGCAGCGCGCCGCGCATTCCACTGTTTGATGCGCCGCCGCAGACGAGGCATTTCTGTTTCTCCGCCAAGAAGTCTGCGCATGCGGCATGGCCTGTTTCTTGCCTTCAGCGAGGTGCACGCATGGCTCGAGGCGCCGTATACATTGAGAGCACGCGCTGCAAGGGTTGCGGCCTTTGCATTGCGGCCTGCCCGCAACATGTGCTCGCCTTCTCAACACAACTGAATGCGCAAGGCTATCACCCCGTGACGTTGGTCGAAGAGACAACCGTATGCACAGGCTGTGGACGCTGCGCGCTGGTTTGTCCTGATGTGGTCTTCAGAGTCTATCGTGAACCGGTTGTGCATCGCCCGCGCATGCCTCGTGACGGCGCCTGCGCCAAGCAGGAGGCAACGCATGAGAGAACTCTGGAAGGGTAACGAAGCCATCGCCGAGGCCGCTGTTCGCGCCGGCGTGGACGCCTTCTTTGGCTACCCGATTACACCCCAAACCGAGCTGCTCGAATACATGGCGAAGCGCCTTCCCGAGCTGGGGCGTATCTTTGTGCAGGCGGAAAGTGAAATTGCGGCCATCAACATGGTCTACGGGGCAGCGTGCACAGGCATTCGCGCCATGACCTCCTCGTCGTCACCGGGCATCAGCCTGATGCAGGAGGGGCTGAGCTACATTGCCGCGAGCGAGGTCCCCTGCGTGATCGTGGATGTAATGCGGGGGGGACCGGGCCTGGGCAACATTCAGCCGGGCCAGGCCGACTACTTCCAGGTGACACATAGCGCGGGCCATGGCGACTTCCACCCACTTGTGCTTGCCCCGTCGACCGTGCAGGAGGCTGTAGACCTGACCTATGCAAGTTTTGAGCTGGCCATGCGCTACCGCACGATCGTGCTGCTGGCCGCCGACGGTGCAATTGGGCAAATGATGGAGCCCGTTTCCATGCCGCCCATGTGCACGGATCCGCTGCCACCACAGCCGTGGGCGCTTACCGGCGCTTTGGCGCGTGACGCCCGTGAAATCACCTCGCTGCAGCTGCAGCCCGAAGAGCTTGAGAAAGCCAACCTCGCGCTGCAGGCAAAACTGGCACGCATTGCTGCGGCCGAAGTGCGCTACGAGAGCTACCAGACCGAGGATGCCGACATTCTTGTGGTGGCCTTTGGCACCGTGGCGCGGATTGCACGCAGCGCCGTGCGCAGCGCGCGCGCCATGGGCATTCGCGCCGGTCTCTTTCGCCCTATCACGCTCTGGCCCTTTCCTGCTCAGGCGCTGGACGCGGTCAGCCGTCAGGTGTCGGGCGTCCTGGTGGTGGAGATGAACGCCGGGCAAATGGCTGATGACGTGCGCAGGTGTGTATCGGCACACACACCCGTACACTTTCGCGGCCGCATGGGGGGCATGATACCCATGCCCGACGAGATTCTGGGCGAGTTGGCCTACTTGCGGCGCGTTTACAGCACGCGGTCGGACGTTGGCGCGCGCCGAGTTGGCGCCGAATGATTGCGCGCACTACGGTTCGCGCATCGCTTCCGCGATACGCAAGCCAGGTCGCTCCCTGTGAGGATGCGCATGGCAAGTGACATGCCTGATATGTCCACGTCAATCCGGAGCCCGGAACAGGCGCCGCACACAAACGGCAACAATTGCAGCGTGCCGCACACGTGGGAGGAGGTCTACGCGCGACCCGAGAGCCTGCGCGACGTGGCGACAAGCTACTGCCCTGGTTGCACGCACGGCCTCATCCACCGACTGATTGCCGAGGTGATTGACGAGATGGCGATCCGCGAGCGCACGATTCTGGTAGCGCCCGTGGGCTGCGCCGTCTTTGCCACGAAGTACTTCAATGTGGATGGCTGCGTGGCGGCGCATGGGCGCGCACCGGCCATGGCTACAGGCATAAAACGCGCATTGCCCGACCGCATCGTCTTCACCTACCAGGGCGACGGCGATTTGGCCTCAATCGGCGGCAACGAGATCCTGGGCGCGGCAGCGCGTGGCGAGCAGATTACGGTCTTCTACATCAATAACACGGTCTACGGCATGACCGGTGGCCAGCTTGCGCCCACCACACTGCTGGGCGAGGTCACTTCGTCGTCGCCACTGGGGCGCACGCCTGCGCTGCACGGCTACCCGCTGCACATGACGGAGTTGCTGGCCGGGGTGCCGGGCGTGGCCTATGCCGTGCGCCGCTCAATCCACTCGCCGGTGGAGATTCGACGTACGCGCAAGGCCATTCGCACCGCCTTTGAGACGCAAGCGTTGGGTTTGGGGCTGGCGATTGTGGAGATTCTGAGCACGTGCCCCACCAACTGGCGGCTGACCCCCGAGGCGTCGCTCGACTATGTGCGCGATCAGGTCGCACTTGAGTACCCGCCCGGCGACTTCAAGGTGCATCCCCAACTAAACTGAAACCGTTATGAGCTTCACATTTTTCAACGCAAGGGCGCAAGGTGCGCGAGGACGCAAGGAAAAACAAAAGCAGGAAATGGCCGTGATTTTCCGTCCGGCGCCTCTGGACGACAATCAAAGAGCATGATGGTGTTCCTGGTTTTGCTTTTCCTTGCGTCTTCGCGCACCTTGCGCCCTTGCGTTGAAAATGCGGCTTTCACCTCGGCATCGGTTTAGCATAGGCGCAACCCACAGACGAAGGGCGCGGTCGCTATGGAGACATCGGTCATCTTTTCGGGCTTTGGAGGACAGGGTGCACTCTTTGCCGGACAGATTCTGGCCTACGCCGCCATGGATGCCGGCCTGGAAGTCACCTGGATTCCTTCCTATGGCCCGGAGATGCGCGGCGGCACAGCCCACTGTACGGTCGTGGTGGGTGACGAGCCGATTGGCTCGCCCCTTGTGCAGTCGCCGGATTACGTCGTAGCCATGAATCTCCCGTCTGTGAATCTTTACGAAGCGACGGTGCGCGCGGGCGGGCTGATTGTGTGGGACAACGCACTGGTGGCACGTGCGCCCGCGCGCAGCGATATTCGCTGCCTCGCCATGCCCGCCAACGCAATTGCGGCGCACCTGGGCGATGTGCGCCTGGTGAATATGGCCATGCTCGGTGCGCTCTGCGCCGCCACCCAGATCGTCTCGCTGGCGGCGGTCGCGTCTGCCCTTGCCGGCCACTTGCCCGTGCGCCACCAGGCGCTGCTGGAGGGCAATCTTGCCGCGCTGCGCGCCGGCGCGGCGTGGAGCCTCGACAACGGCGGGGTACAGCCAGCCGGATGAAGGGTTGACAGTTCGCGGTTGCCGGCTGCTTGTGACCTGTCCGTCCCCTCTGAGCTTTGCCTCTGCAACCTGCGTTTGACTCCAGGCCCTCCCTCCGTTAGCATGTTGTGGCTTTGTCGCGCCCGAAAACCATCTCAACCGGGAAGAGCCTTGCATGTCTGATGACCTTTCGATTTACGATCGCGTAGCTGCCTGCCCACCCGCGCTCCAGGGGATCATTCGTGATTTTCAGGACGTTGAGCCGCGTGAGCGTCTTGAGTATCTGCTTGAGTACGCCATGGACTTGCCCGAACTGCCCGAGCGCTTGCAGGGCGCGCGCGATGGCATGGAGCAGGTGCACGAGTGCCAGTCGCCCGTCTTTCTGCACACCGAAATGGCAAACGGCAGGGTGTGGCTTTTCCTTGATATACCGGTCGAAGCGCCCACCGTGCGCGGCTATGGCTCGATCCTCGTGAGCGGGTTGCACGGCGCTGAAGCCGAAGATATCCTGCGTACGCCGGAGGACGTCTACATGCTGCTGGGGCTGCACGAAGCCATCTCGCCGCAGCGGCTGCGCGGCCTGCACGCGCTTTTGGTGTACATCAAGCGGCAGGTGGTGGCGTTGGCAGGATAAGTGGGCGCACGTGTGTGATGTGAATACCTTTGTATCGTGGCGCGGCCTACGGGCCGCGCTTTTTGCTGCTCGGCGCCCGCCGGGAATGATACCCAAAAGGTAATGCAAAGCGTTGAAAAGAGCGCACAGCGAGAAGAAGCGACTCTTCCATCCTGAGAACAGCAATTGGGGTGGGCGAGACATCAGCTCTACTTGCTGCGGTAATGCCTGCAATCAGTGCACGCCGTCTTGTAGCCAATCTGTAGCCAATTTGTAGCCACCGCCGTGATACCAATGGGGTGCACGCAATTCGCCTGTGCACAAGGCGCCCCCGGGCGCGCAAAACCCCAAAGGAGGTAGGCTGATGCGACGATGGAGCTATCGACTCGCGGTGGCGTTCTGTCTCTTTGTGGTAATGGCTTTACTGTGGGGCGGGCAGGCTTATGCCATGCCACCTGCGCAGGATGGAGCAACCGCAATCCCCTATGCGGGGCAATTGGCCGGCCCCGGCGGCGCGCCGGTGGCGGATGGCACCTACACGCTGCGCTTCGCTCTCTACGCCGAGCCAAGCGAAGGGGAGGCGCTGTGGACGGCTGAGTTTGGCGGCGTTGCGGTGGCGGACGGCCGCTTCAGCGTGACGCTTGATCCCTCAGTGCCCGTTGACAAGACGTGGCTAGCCATCTGGGTGCGCGGGCCAGGTGAGGCGGACTTTACACTGCTTGCGCCGCGCCTGCCCTTCGATGCTGTGAATACGGGTATCTCAACGGCCGCTGTGGATGCGCTTTCCTGTGACCACACGCATTTTCTGGAAAACTGGACAGGTGCAACGACAAACTATGCACTCTATATGTACAACACTGGACACGGTGATGGACTACGCGTCTACTCTGCCGCCACAGTGCCAACGGATGCCGCAGTGTTCGCCGCGGTGACTGGATTAGGCGCCGGCACAGGTGTGTACGCATCATCACCCAGCGGCAGCGGCGTCTTCGCAAAATCAACCTCCGGCGTTGGTCTCAGGGCGGAGAGCACCTCAAACGACGCAATCACTGGAAAGACAGGGGTAGCCGTGAAGAGTGGTGTCTATGGCTACAACTCCGCTTCGGGCTATGGCGTCTATGGGCAGAGCGCCACCGGCTTCGGTATGGGCGCGGCCGGTGCAGGCGATGCGTCCGGCACCGATGCTGTGGGTGATCTGGTGCTCAGCGGCGCACGCGGTGAGGTCCTCGCAGGCGATCGGTTGAACCTCTCGGCAACGCGGGCGGTCAACGTCGGGCTTGACAGGGACAACAACGACGCGAATGCATGCTTCTACGTCTTCAATGGTGCGGGAGCCGCGGTCGGTTCGATCTGCGAAAATGGGGCCAAGAGCGCCATTTTGGCGACTGAAGAGTTCGGGCAGCGCAAGGTCTACGCCATGGAAAGCCCGGAGGTCTGGCTGGAGGATTTTGGGACGGCGACGCTGGTCGATGGCGTCGCCACCGTAACGCTGGAGCCCATCTTCGTACAGATGATCAGCCAGAGTGAGGCATACCACGTCTTTGTGACGCCACTGGGCGAGAGTGGTGTGCTCTATGTGGCTGACAAGGCAAGCGGTGGCTTCACGGTGAGAGAGGCGGGCGGCGGCGCTTCAGGCGTGGCGTTTGACTGGCGCATTGCGGCCAAGCGAGCGGGTCTCGAAGGGCTGCGCGCCGAAGTAGTGGACGCGTCAGAAGACTCGGGATTGTGAAGGAGCGCACAATGTCAACGCCACAAATGGTGCAGACCGTAAAGCTCATCCTGTTGCTGACGATTATGCTGCTCATGGCTTTGCTTTCGTTCCAGAGCGCGCCGGGTGCGTATGGACAGGCGGAGCCGACACCTGCGCCGCTGTCCGCAGGCGGCGGCTATGCGCTCTTGTCTGCATCCGCAGCCGGCCATTTTGTCACAGATGTCTCTGTGGCCCGGCAGACGAGTGCACCCGCAGCAAGCGCCGCGGGCGGTGGCTACGTGCTGCTCTTGCCCGCGGAAGTGCAGAGCATCGGCACGCCGTGCTGCTGCATGCATTTACCGTGCATCAAGAAGTAGGGGACTGACTCGCTCGCGGTCGCAGCAGGAAGCGCAGCGCATCGGGCAGCCGCCGCGCCCAGTCGGCTTCGGCGTGGTGGCCGCGCTTGTCGAAGACGTAGCGGAGGCTTGCGTCGTCATAGCCTTTGGCGCGCAGGATGTCGACCATGGGGCGCGCCGACGGCTCGTGCGCGCCGTTGTCGATATAGATGCGCCCCGGCACGGTGGGCGCGCGGCCCACCATGTTGCCAATCGCGCCATGCGCCGGCCAGAGCGCGGGCGAGAATACGCCGACTGCGCCAAAGAGATCGGGGCGGTGGAAGTAGGCGAAGAGGCTGATCAGGCCGCCCATGGAAGAGCCGGCGATGGCCGTGTGCTCGCGATCGGGCAGCGTGCGAAAGCCGGCGTCGACGCGCGGCTTGATCGCGTCGGCAATGCAGGCCAGGTAGGCCTCGCCCCGGTTGTTGGCCCCAAATGGGGTCATCTCGCGCACGCGCTGCGCCTCACCGTGGCTGACGCCCACCACAATCGCCTCAAGGCCTTCGGCAGCGAGCGCCGTCATCGTCTCATCCACCTGCCACTCCGTGCCGCCGTAGGCCAGGGCTGCGTCGAAGAGATTCTGCGCATCGTGCATGTAGAGCACGGGGTAGCGCTGCGTTGGCGTGCGGTGGTACGACGGCGGCAGCCAGACATAGAGCGGCCGCATGACGCCCAGTTGCGGGTGTGGTGCGCGTGGATAGACCAGCAGATTGCCCTCAACGGTGTGGGGCGGCTGGCTCGGATATTCGCGCCACGGCCGTAATGGCTGGGCTACCGGGGCATTGCGCATCTCAATCATGATGCTCCATAACTACGTGTTGCGTACGACCGCAGCGCGGTCGCACGCTATGCTACACTGACGGCAGCCATCCGCAAGAATTGACGGCATGACGCGCCGTACGAGAGGAGCAAGAACCTTGAGTGACACCACCCCCGCGGCGCCCGCCGCTACCGTACTTGTGGCCGACGAGGGGCGCGTGCGTGTAATCCGCATGAACCGGCCCGCCAAAAAGAATGCGCTGACGCAGGCGATGTACGCCGCGCTGGCCGACGCCCTGACGCTCGCCGATGGCGATGCGCAGGTGCGCGTGATCCTGCTCACAGGCACGGATGACGTCTTCAGCGCGGGCAATGACATCGGTGATTTTGCCGCCAACTTTTCACTTGACGAAGACAGCCCGGTATCGCGCTTTCTGTATGGCCTGACAGCCGTAGCCAAGCCGATTGTTGCGGCCGTCAACGGCCCGGCCGTCGGCATCGGCACAACAATGTTGCTGCATTGCGATCTGGTCTACTGCGGGCGCAGCGCGCGTTTCCAACTCCCCTTTGTGAACCTGGGTCTGGTGCCCGAAGGCGGTTCGAGCCTGATTCTACCCGAGATGCTGGGCCACCGGCGCGCGTCTGAACTTCTCCTGTTGGGTGAACCCTTCGATGCCGAGACGGCGCGCGAGTACGCCATCGTCAACGCAGTTCTGGCTGATGGCGAAGTCTATGTGCACGCTATGGGCGTTGCACAAACCCTGGCCACCAAGGCGCCCACCGCGCTCCGTCTCTCCAAGCAACTGATGAAACGCTGGAGCGACGAGCGGCTGCATGCAGCCATGCGCGCCGAGGCCGACGTCTTCGCGCAACGTCTCCACACACCGGAAGTGGCGGAAGCCACGGCCGCCTTCATGCAGCGGCGCAAGCCTGACTTCTCCCAATTCGCATAGGAGGCCAGCGACAGCCCCCGCCAATTCGTCCACGGTGCAGAAAAGGGTGACCACCAAACGCGCAGCATAGCTGCCGCCTGCGTGGCGCTCACTTGGCGCAGGCGCACAATTGCTGTTGCCGGTGCGTGTATGGAACAGCGTACAAGCGCACGGCGTTCACAATCCAACCGAAGTGCAGCGATACGCGAAGACTGTTAGCCTGTAGTCGCCATGGGGCAGACCGCATGTAGTCGCCGGCGCCGCTTGCGTTCCCCGCTGAGACCAGGAGTATCCATGCTGACTGCGATAGAAATGTCCTCGGCGCCTGATGTCGAGAGCGCGGTGAACGATACGCTGGCGTCCATGGCGCGCGATTTTCATGCCGAATGGCGGCGGCGCTTTGCACGCCCGGGTCTGCATCCCAGCGCCAGCCTTGAGGGCGACACGCTGCTCCTGCGCATGGAGGAAGCTTTCACGCCTGCCGAACGGGAGTTGAGCCGCCACGCAGGCGGCGCCGCCACCGTGCGCAAGCAACTCTACGCGCTTCTTGACGATCTCTATCCCTGGATGGCGGAGCAAGTGGAGCGGCGGCTGGGCTGCTCTGTGGCGGAGAGCCGCGTGCTCCTGGACTTCGCCGACGAGAGCATCAGCTATGCGGTGACATTGCGCGACATCCCGCGTATCCTGTACCTGCAGCCACCCAAGCGCAACCGCAGCGACTAGCCGCACGCGGGTGCGAAAGCGACGACTGGCCCGGCCCCCACAAGGAGCCGGGCCTTGCTCTCTGCGCCACCCAGTGCTGATGGGCGACTGGCTCATCTGGGGGCCGCGTGGCATAGAATGCGCCGGTGCGAAGTGCACCCCTTCGGGTCGCCGCCTACCGCACGGGATGTGAGCGCGTGTAGAATGGGGCGGCAGGCATCTGCCGTCTGCCGATTCGACACGAAGCATGGGCATCAGCACCGCAGTCGCACTCATTTTGGCTATACTTGTCAGCAGCGCGCTTGTCGCGGCCGCTCTTCTCTTTGGCTACTTGTACTGGTGGCGGATCGCGCGCGCCCAACCTCGGCTGAGCGGTACGCTCGCGCTCGCAGGGCTCGACGCGCCTGTCGAAATCCTGCGCGACAAACATGGTGTGCCGTTCCTCTATGCCCAAAGCCGGGCGGACCTCTTCCGCGCGCAGGGTATTGTCCATGCCCAGGACCGCATGTGGCAGATGGAGCAGAATCGACGCATCGCCGCGGGCACGCTCGCCGAACTCCTTGGTGAGGCCGCACTCGACGCCGATCGCTTCAGCCGCACGGTGGGTTTCCGCCGCGCCGCCCAGCTTGAGCTGGATGGCCTCGATGAGGTGGCGCGGGCGACGCTGGCATGGTACGCCGAAGGGGTGAACGCGTACATCGCCAGCCGCCCAGGCCGCCTCGCACCCGAGCTCGGCCTGCTGGGCGCGCGGGTTGCACCGTGGACGCCGCTTGACAGCCTGGCGCACCTCAAGGTGGTGGCGTGGGGTCAGAGCACGAATTGGGAGAGCGAACTGGTGCGGCTGCGCCTGCTGCTGCAGAGCGACGCCTATCGCGCATCCGAACTGGAGCCGAGCGCGCCCCAGGGCACGCCTGCCATCCTCGAGGCCGACGGCGTGGCGCACGAGCGACTTCTGCACGCGGCCGGGTTGCTGCTCAACTTCATGGAGCCGCTCAGGCAATGGGTGGGCGCGCTCGAGGGTGGGCAGGGCAGCAACGCCTGGGTTGTGGCGCCCAAACGCAGCCTGACGCGCAAACCCGTGCTGGCAAACGATTCGCATTTGCCCGTGCAGATCCCCGTCACTTGGTACGAACTTCACCTTAGCTGCCCCGACATGGAGGTGGCAGGTGCAAGCTTGCCAGGCGCGCCCGGCGTGGTCATCGGCCACAATGAATACCTGGCGTGGGGGCTGGCCAATGGCCAGGCCGACCAGCAGGACCTGTACCTCGAGCGCACGCAGCCTGACCGGCCGGATCACTTCGCGTGGTGCGATGGCTGGGAGGCCGCACAAACCTTCGAGGAGCGCATCAATGTGCGGCGCAGACGCGAGCCCCACACCGAGTGCGTGGTCGTCACCCGTCACGGCCCACTGCTGACCGGCCTGCTTGCGCGCGACGAGTCCCTGCCGCCGCTGGCGGTGCGTTGGGTGGGCAGCGAAGGCGGCGGCTTCCTCGCGAGCGTGTTGCGGCTGAACCTGGCAAGCACCATTGAAGAGGCTGTCGACGCGCTGCGCATGTGGTCGACTCCATCGCAGAACGTGGTGCTGGCGGATGTGCGCGGCTCGATTGCGTGGCGCTTTGTTGGCCAAATCCCCAACCGCACCTGCAATCCCGGCATCGTGCCTGCGCCGGGGTGGTCGGGGGAACAGGAGTGGCAGGGGTACGTACCCTTTGACGAACTCCCTCACCTTGATGATCCCGAATCGGGGCGCATCGTAGCGGCAAACAACCGCCCCGCAGGTGATGACTACCCCCACTTTATGGGGCTGGAGTTCGATCCCGGTTACCGCGCCCAGCGCATAGACGAACTGCTGGGCGAGCGCGAACGGTACAGCGTGCGCGACATGGAAGAGATCCAGCTCGATGTGTCGAGCAAGTACGCCGCCGAACTTGTGCGCTGGCTCACGCTGCTCAACAGCGAAGACCCCTGGGAGAAAGTCTCCATCCAGGCGCTTCGCAAGTGGAATTTGCGCATGGAGCCGGAGAGCACTGCGGCGCTCGTCTTCCATTATGTATTGATCGACCTGCTGTGGATGGTCTTCGGCGACAAGCTGGGCGCAGCCAGCGCCGGCTACATGGGCGCCGGCGCGACGCCGCTCTTTCCCTTTTCGGGGCACGTGGACAAGGCGCAGGTGCGGCTGCTGGCATTGCTGAGCGAGGAGGCGGAGTCGGTCTGGTATACCGAGGCAGCCTCGCAGCGGCGGCGAAGCCGCGACGAATTGCTGCAGGAGGCGTTGACGCATGCCGTCCACCAGATTCGCGAGCTCTTGGGCGACAGCGCGCTCAAGTGGCAGTGGGGGCGTTCGCACCAGCTAAGGTACGCACATCCGCTGGGGAGCGTGCGGCTGCTGCGCGGCCTTTTCAATCGCGGGCCCTTTCCCATTGGGGGCGACAACAGTACGCCGCTGCAAACGCGCGGCACGCCGCAAATCCCGCTGGGCATGGTACAGGTGATTCCCACCTACCGGCAGATCATCGAGGTGGGCGCTTGGGACCGCATGATGACGGTGACGGCCACGGGCCAGTCGGGACACCCATTCAGCAACAACTATGATGACCAGATGGTGATGTGGCGCGAGGGCGCTTATCATGTGATGCCCTGGCAGCGCGCGGCTGTCGACAAGGTCGCGGTCAACAAGCTTGCGCTTGAACCGCTGCGGTAAACTGCAGGCCATGCTGTGCGGAGGGCGCGTATGGACGAGTCGCTGAGCCGAACCCCTTTTGCCACTGTGAACGGGCTCGCTATCTATGCTTTTGGCAGCGGCGAGCCTGTGCTGCTCATGCCCGGGCCGCACCGCCTCGAGTCGCCGGGCGATTTTATGGCCGATGCCTTGATTACCGGCCTGGTGGCGCAGCACCGGCGCGTGATTACCTTTGACCCGCCCCGCTCCGGCCGGTCGGCGCGCAAGGCCAAACTGGGCATGGCCGAAATGCACACGTGCGCCACCGAGGCGCTCGAGGCGTGCGGCGTGCATGGGGCCGTTGATGCGCTGGGCCACAGCATGGGCGGATTGGCGCTGCTGGCATACGCGATTGAGCAGCCTGTGCGCGTCCGCCGTATGGTGCTTGTGGGCACTGGTGCGGGCGGCCCAGCCTACATGGAGTCGGAAGGGGCGCTGTGGAATTCCACGCATCCCCAATTCAACAGGATGGCGCTGCTGGGCAGCCTGCAAGTGGCAATTCCCAACCACGCCACGCAAATGATGATGATGAACCTGATCCGGCGCGAGTCGTTCCTCAATAAGGGGCTGGCGCCAGCGGACAAGATCAGCGTGCGCGACTGGTTTCGCCGCCGCGACGGGCGCACCGACTGGCACCTCGTCGCCCTGCACCTTGACTACTCGGCGCGCCTGGGCGCCGTGCGTGCGCCTGCGCTCATCCTCTGCGGGCGTTATGACCCGCAATTCCCGCTGCCGGCCTCGGAGCAACTGGCCGATGGTCTGCCCGATGCCAGGCTGGTGGTCTTCGAGCAGAGCGGCCACTATCCCTTTGTGGAGGAACCGGCCCGCTTCTGGGAGGTCGTGGGCGAGTTCCTCAACCCCACCCTGAAACGGCCGAACACCTAATGAGTGAGACAGCGCATGCCGAGCCGGCCACCTCGCCACTGCTTGTGGGCGTGACTGCGCGCGCGAGCAACCCCACATGGAAGGCGCGCTGGACTGCCAACTACGAGTGCAGGCTCGAAGAACGCGGCGCGGCGCCCATTATCCTTGCACCCGACGCGCCAGTCATTCTGCCCTCCGGAGAGCGCTTTGTGGCGGATGCCGAGGGTCGCATTCCCGTGGAAATCCTGGATCGGCTGCAGGGGATCGTCTTCGCCGGGGGCGGCGACGTGCACCCGCGCTACTTTGGCCAGGCGGAGAACGGCGTGGAGGTCGAAAGCATTGACTTGCGCCGCGACGAGCTGGAGCTGGCGCTGGGTCGCGCGCTGCTGGCGCGCGACTTGCCTGTATTTGGCGTATGCCGCGGCTGCCAGGTGCTCAATGTGGCGGCTGGTGGTTCGATGATTCAGCACATTGACGGTCACAGTTCGAGCACCGAGTCGCCGCGTTTGCACGACGTGGCGATAGTGGCCGGCAGCCGGCTGGGCGCATTTGTGGGCGCGGGAACGCTGGCGGTGAATAGCTATCACCACCAGGCGCTGGACAGGAGCACGCTTGCGGCGCGTTTCCGGCCGGCCGCCTTTGAAGGTTCGCAGGGTTGGGTCGTCGAAGCCTACGAGAGCCCGGCGCACAGGTGGTTGGTGGGCGTACAGTGGCACCCCGAGCGCGCGCAGGACTTTGCGGGCGCCACGGCGCAGCGCCACGCGCACTTGTGGGACAGTTTTGTGGCCGCGTGCCGCGCGTATGGTCATTGAGCCGCGCCGATGCAGCACCTGATGATTGAGCGAATGGCAGCGGATGACTGGAGTTCAGTCGCGCGCGTCTACGCCGAGGGCATTGCCACGGAAGATGCGACCTTCGCCGATGCGCCACCGTCGAGTTGGGAAGAGTGGCGTGTGGGCAAGCCGTCCTCGTGCTGCCTTGTCGCGCGCGATACCGGGGGCAAGGTAGTGGGGTGGGCGGCGCTCAGCCCAACCTCAAGCCGCGCCGTCTATCGCGGCGTCGCTGAGGTCAGCATCTACGTGGCAACCGCGGCACGCGGCACGGGAGTCGGCAGGGCCCTCTTGCAGGCGCTCATCGATGCGAGCGAGGCCGCCGGCTACTGGACGCTGACGGCGGGCATCTTCCCCGAAAATGTGGCGAGCCTGCGCCTGCATGCCGACTGCGGTTTTCGAACAGTCGGCGCACTCTCGCGCAGGGGGCGCATGACATATGGCGCGCGGGCAGGCCAATGGCGCGATGTGGTCATGCTGGAACGGCGCAGCGCGGTGGTTGGCATAGACTGATTCCTGACACCAGATTGATAGATTGCGAGAGAGTCACTTCCAGTGGATACTTCACTGTTCGACTACACATTGGCCGCAGATTTGATTGCGCAGCAGCCCGCCGAACCGCGCGACGCCAGCCGTCTCATGGTGCTCGAGCGCAAAACCGGTGCATTGCAGCATATGCACTTCCGCGACATCGGCCAGTTCCTGCGCGCAGGCGACCTCCTGGTTGCCAATGACAGCCGCGTCATCCCGGCGCGCCTGCACGGCCACAAACCCACGGGTGGCGCAGTCGAAATTCTGCTTCTGCGGCAGCTTGACGATGAGGGTTGCGTGTGGGTGGGGCTGACGCGCGGCAAAGGGCTGCAAGCTGGAGCGCGCATCCTGCTGGGTGCAGGCAATGGGGTCGACGGCGCGATCGCAGCCGAAATCACGCAGGTGGAGGAGAACGGCGCACGGCGGCTGCGCTTCAGTGCGCCCGTGCGTCCCTACCTCGACGAACTGGGCGAGATGCCTCTGCCGCCCTACATCACGCAGTACACAGGTGATCCCGAGCGCTATCAGACCGTCTTCAGCCGCCCCGAAGGGAGCGCGGCCGCACCCACGGCCGGCCTTCACTTTACGCCCGAACGCCTGATCGATTTGCGCGCCCGTGGAGTCGATTTCGACACGGTGACGCTGCACATTGGCCTCGACACCTTCAAGCCAATCGAGGCGGCACAGATTGAGGCGCACCAGATTCACACGGAATGGGCTGAGTTGAGCCCTGCTACGGCACGCCGCATCAATGATGGTGTGCTCCACGGCGGGCGCGTGGTGGCGGTGGGCACGACCGCAGCGCGCACGCTCGAGTGGGGGGCCACTGCCGCGCAGGGCATCGATCCCTGGCTTGAGCCCGAAGCGTGCCCGTGGAAGCGGGTGGCGGCCTTCAGCGACGATGTGCGCCTCTACATCCGTCCCGGCTATCGCTTTCGCGCCGTCGATGCGCTGATCACCAACTTCCACCTGCCGCGATCGAGCCTGCTGCTGCTCGTGAGTGCCTTTATTGCCCAGGCGCACGGCGATGACGTGGACGCCGGGCGGCGCATTCTGCTCGAGAGCTACGGCGAGGCGCAGCGGCTGGGCTACCGCTTCTACTCGTTTGGCGACGCCATGCTGATCGTCTAGCGATACAGGCCGAGTAATCCGCAGCAAATCGTGAAACGCACTGTACGCGGATGACACGGATAGAAACGGATTTGCCGGCGACCTGCTTAGTGGTGCATCCGGCAAGTACGTCGCTGATTCGTAGCGGCGGCTTCAGGCGCCGTTCGTCTTTGTCACAGTGCGATTGGTTAGTACGGCAGCTAAAGCAGCCGCTACGAAAGACCGTCTCACTTGCCGGATGCACCACTTAGGCGTCCGGATCACATTGACCGAGAGTGGATGACCCGTGCACTAAGCGTTGAAGTCCGTGTCAATCTGCGTTCATCCGCGTACCAGACGCATCAGGACTTTCGGCCGACTACGCCTGCTCGACGTGAACTAAATCTCGTAGTCGTACAGTTCGTCGTCACCGCTGTGCGCTTCTTCGGCGTGGCTGCCACGGCCCACCTTGCGCAGCAATACGCCCAACTCCATCTGTTCCTCGGGGCTCAGTACGCTTATTTCGGCGACAATGGCGGCCACGTGCACAGGCAGGACTGCCTCGATCTTGGTGCGCCCTTGCGGCGTCAAATCCACCCACATGACGCGACGGTCACTCTCGCAGCGCCTGCGCGCCACGTAACCGTACTTCTCGAGATTGTCGATGACGAGGGTGATGTTGCCGCCGCTCTTGAGCAGCTTGGCGCCGATGTTTGATTGCGAAAGGGACCCCAGGTGGTAGAGCGCCTCCAGCACGCCGAATTGGGTAATCGTCAGGTCGACGAGCGTGTGCTGGCGCAAGACGCGCGCATCGAGTGACTCGGCGGCGCGCGACAGTTTGATGTAGGTGTCCAGGGCAAGCACCTCTTCGGGCGTCCCTTGGTAGCGTGTGGGCATGGGCGAGCGGACCTCCTTGCGGCCGGCGGCGATCACAATAACCGAAAGGTTGCGGTGTGTCAATGGCGTGTCGGATTGCATTCCGTTATCCGCTCCGCTAGAATTTGTCCATGTCGATTCTGCTTTTTGCCGACAACGAATCCGCAATGCAGTGGCTGGCGCCCCTTGCCGGCGCTGCCGCACTGGAGAACGCGATCCTGCTGCGTGCCGGCGCGTCACCACTGGCGGATACGCTAGCCACAGTTCTACCCGCAATCACGGTGGTCGACATTGGCTCGCCACGTTTTGCGCGCCTCAACTTTGATGCAATCGCGCTGCTGATTGTGGATTTGCCGCAGGTCCAACTCGAAAGCTCGGGCGGTCGACGGCTGATGGACGCGCTGAGCAAACTGGCCGACGAGTCATTGGCGCTGGCCTTTGTGGGTAACGCCGCCAGTGTTGTGGGCGGCGCGCTGCTCGACGGCGTCCGCGCCGGCCTGAGCCTGGTGCCCGGCACGGCGGTGATTCCCGATTTGCGCGGCGTGGGAGATTTGCGCACGCTGCTCGCCGCCCTGAGCGCACGCGGCTTGCGGCTGCTGGCGATTGATGCTCCGGTGGCTCTGCGCTATAACAGCGCCGCCGATCGCGTGCAGGTAATGGGCACGGGCAGCGTGCTGCTGGCCGCATTTCGCCCCGCCTCTGCCGGCGAGCCGCCTGTGGCGCGCCTGCATGTACTGACGGACGGCATGGATTCGGCGTGGCCCGACTAGCAGCAGCCCGCCAGTGCCGAACGGAAACGAGCGTCCCCCATTTAATGGACTTGTGCACGGTGCGCTGCGTGAGTGGTTTCATGCGCCGCGTGACGCATAGAGAAAGAGACTGCGATGACACTGCCGGACTATCGGCGCAACGTCATTCTCAAGGTGGTGGAGGAGCGAGGCTCGGCTCTCGTAATCGAGCTGGCCGATCGTCTCGAAGTCTCCATGATGACAATTCGGCGCGATCTTGCCGAATTGGAGGAGGAAGGCGCGCTGCGTCGCGTGCATGGCGGGGCTGTGAGCATGCGCCGGCGCAGCGTTGAGCCCGTCTACCCGGCGCGCACCGAGCACATGCATGGCGAGAAGGAGCGCATTGGCCTGCTGGCCGCGTCGCTGGTGGGCGACGGTGAAAGCGTTGCCCTCGACATCGGCACGACTACACTCGAGGTCGCGCGGGGGATAACGAACCGGCGCAATCTCACTGTACTGACGCCCAGCCTGCACATTGCCATCCTCTTGTCTACCTATCCTGACATTCGCGTTGTCGTGTCGGGTGGCATTGCGCGCCCGGTGGAAGGCTCACTGATTGGCGAACTGGCGCGCCATGCATTTGCGCACCTCTTTGTCGATCGCCTCTTTCTGGCTGTGGGCTGCCTTGATGCCGTCGCCGGCCTTTCCGAATACAATTGGGACGATGCGCTCATCAAGCAGGCGATGATTGCCAGCGCACGTGAGGTGATTGTGGTGGCCGACTCGAGTAAATTTGGCAAGGTGGCCTTTGCCCAGGTTGCACCTTTCACGCACGTGCACAAGGTGATTACCGACCGGCTGCCGCCTGTCGCAATCGTCGAGGCATTGGAGCGCGCAGGCGTTGACCTGCTCATTGCCGAGGAATTACCCATCACGCGGGAGCGAACTGATGTCGAATCATGAATCAAACTGGTTGCATACACTCTTTGGCGTGGCGAAGCCGATCATCGCCATGTGCCACTTGCGCGGATTGCCCGGCGACCCACGATGGGACGCTTCCGCAGGGATGGCCGGGGTACTCGCCAATGCGCGCGCTAACCTGGCCGCACTCCAGGCGGGCGGCGTAGATGGCGTGATGTTCTCAAACGAGTGGAGCACGCCCTACATGCTGCGCACCGAGCCGATTGTAGGCTTGAGCATGGCGCGTGTGATTGGCGCCCTGCGCGACGAAATCCGCGTGCCTTTTGGTGTGGACGTGCTGTGGGACGCGCGCGCCACGGTTGAACTGGCCGTAGCGGTTGAGGCGGCCTTTGTGCGCGAGGTCTTTACGGGCGCGTATGCTTCGGATTTTGGGCTGTGGACAACAAGCAGCGGTGAAGTCATCCGTCTGCGCAATCGGCTTGGTGGCGCGTCGATTCGTCTGCTTTACAACATTGTGCCTGAGGCGGCGATTGGCCTGGGCGGGCGCACCCTGGCCGAAGTCGCGCGCTCGACCGAATTCAACGATCAGCCGGATGCGCTCTGTGTTTCGGGTGTGACGGCGGGCGCTGAGACGAGCGTGGAGCACCTGCGCACGGTGCGTGCGTCCGTCCACACGCCTGTTTTTGTCAACACCGGTGTGCGCGTGGAGAATATCGAGACGATGCTGACGATCGCCGACGGCGCGGTGGTGGGCACGACCTTCAAGCGCGACGGCTATATCTGGAATGATGTGGATGAGGTGCGCGTGCGCACTTTCATGGACAAAGTGCGTTTAGTGCGCGCCCAGACGCAGCGCCCGTCAGACTGAAACTGATGCGATGGCCGCAGAGCGAAAAACTCAATGATTCTTCGAAATGGGCGCGGAGGCGTGCAGGGAGTGGCAGCCTATACGGTCCAAGGACCCAATATGAAATGGGGCCCGCCCGTGGCGGCACACGTAAATCTGCGAACGGCATGGAACGCTGTCAGCACGTGGTACCAGGCGCGCCATGAAATCCCCACGGAGAGCGCGCACTATGGCCCCTGGGCGCCGCTTGAAAACGAACTGCGTTTGCTGGGCAATGTCGAGGGTCTGCGCATCCTCGAGGTGGGCTGCGGCGGCGGGCAGTGCTCCATTGCATTTGCACGTCAGGGGGCCACATGCGCCGGCATCGACCTGAGCGACACGCAACTGGAGTTTGCGCGCAGCCTTGCCCAGGCAAACGGCGTTGCGGTTGACTTCCGGCAGGGCAGCGCCGAGGAGCTTTCAGCGTTCGCGAGTGATACGTGGGATGTCGTCTTCAGCGCCTACGCCTTTCAGTACGTCGAGCATTTGCAGCGAGCGCTCCACGAGTGCGGGCGCGTGCTCGTGCCTGGCGGCCGCCTCGTCATCAGCCTCGATCACCCCTTTCGCGACTGCTTCTTTGACGAGGCGGATGAGGACATGACGATCTACGCCAGCCGCAGCTATTTCGACCCGTCGCCCATGCATTGGACTTTTGGGGACACGGGCATCACGATGGCATCGTATCACCGCACCCTTGCCGAGTGGGTTGGCGGACTGACGCGCGCAGGTTTCGTGATTACGCAGCTCCTGGAGCCACCCCCGCCTGTAGAAATGCTTGACGAGATCTGGCCAGCCGACGATGCGCTCTCGGCGCTGCGCCACGTCCCGATGACGATCATCTTTGTGGCGCAAAAGCAACCACAGCCTCGCGCCCTGCGCGGGCCATTTGACCACGACGAAAGCTAAGCCGTGCACGCTCAGACTCTGCGCCTGCCCACGGCGGCGCGCATCCTCGATGTTCGCCAGGAAAATTACCGCACGCGCACCTTTACGCTGGATTTGTCGCTCGATGCGCAGCCCGGCCAGTTCGTCATGGTGTGGTTGCCGCGCTTTGACGAGAAGCCATTCTCATTGGTCGATGCGAATCCCGTGACAGTCATGGTGACGGCGGTGGGGCCCTTCAGCGCGCTGGTGCACACAAAACAACCCGGTGATCGTCTCTGGCTGCGCGGCCCCTTCGGCCACGGTTTTGCACCCCTCCAGCCGAGCGAGCACTGCGTGCTTGTGGGCGGGGGCTATGGCGTTGCGCCGCTTTACTGGCTTGCCCAACTGCTTGGCGGGCGCGCCCAGCGCGTGACGGCCATTATCGGTGCACGCAGCGCCGACGACCTACTCTTTGCGGGCCACTTTGAAGCGCTGCAGCACGCGCAGACGCGCTATCAACTGCTGGCGACAACCGAGGACGGGTCCGCGGGGCAGCCCGGTCGCGTGACGGATGCGCTGGCGCCGCTGCTGGCCGCGGGCGACGTGTCGGCCATTTATGCGTGTGGCCCGCACGCGATGTTGGCGGCGCTTGAGGGCGCAGCGCGGCGTGCCGGCGTGCCGTGTCAATTGAGTTGGGAGGCCTATATGCGCTGCGCAATCGGCATCTGTGGGGCGTGTGAGCACGAGGGGCGCGTGCTGTGTATGGACGGGCCAGTGCTTGCCGGCGCGCGCTGAAAGTGTGGCCTTTGCACTCGTGATCCATGATTCCGGCCGCCCAACCTGGGTGGCCGTTTTGGCTTTGCGGTTATGGTATGTCGAAGGGCACCTGGTGCAACTGAACGCCGTCGGGGGTATCGATGAAGCAGAGCAGGAGCTCGGGGCGCGATCCCACGAGCAGCTCAACGGCGCGGCCATAGCGGCGTAATGTGGCCTCGTATTCGTTGTCGGCAAGACTCCATGCAACAGAGCGCATAGCCGAGAGGTGGTTCGTCTTGAAGTCAATTACGCACCAGCCGCCGCCGGGTCGCATGTAGAGCAGGTCCATGCGGCCACTATCGGGGAGCTCACCTGCGGTAGCGCACTGGTAGGGCAACTCGTGGTAGCGGCGGGGCGCCGCAGCCATCTCGGCAAAGAGCGTGTGTTCCTGCAGCAACTGAAGGAGGCGGCGGCATTTGGCCACGGCGCGGCTGCGCACATTGTCGTCGTGCAGACCGCGCGCGCGGGCGCGCGCGTTGGCCCAGGCGTCGAATGGCGGCATCTTCGAGTCTTCGGGAAAGCGCCAGAGGGTGATCGCCTCATGCACGATCTCGCCGATGACCCACGCAGGCGCGTATCCGTCACCATGTTCGGGCGCCACGCGCCACGGTCGCTCGGGCCGCTCCACACGCGCGACACGGACCGTCAGCGGCTCAACCATGCGGTGGTTCCAGCTATCGATAACGGTGGCGGGCTGCGCGCCTGAAATATTGACCCTGGACGTGGTTGTGTCAGCGGCTGCGGTTGCGGGCGGCTGGCCGGGTGTGTGCACGACGCATGCGAAGCGCCCGCACGCGCTCGCGTGGGGCGCGCCGGCCTCCGCCAGCGCCCGCTTGAGCAAACCCTCGATATCTCCGGAAGCCCCCACGGCCTTGAGCCAGCCTCCTGTGCTGCAACCCTCCTTGCCGCGCTTTACGTTGCCGCTGAAGATGAGGCGGTCGCGCGCGCGTGTCGCTGCCACATAAAGAATGCGCTCGGATTCGGCGCCTTCGCGCTCCTTCGCGTCCTGCACCGCCGCGCCATATAGCAGCCCCTCGCCGCCTTCCTCTTCCTTCGTTGAGAAGAGCAGGCCTTGTTGTGGGTCGATGTAGAGGGTTTCGGCGCTGTTCCTGCCGGCGCTGCCTGCGTCCCCTATCACAACGACGGGGAACTCCAGCCCTTTGGCGGCATGCACCGACATGATCTGCACGGCGCCGCGTTCGTCGGCGCGCGCTTCGCCTTCGCGCGTGGTGGCGCGCTGCAGGGCGACCACGCGCTCGAGAAAGTCGGTCACGCTCGGTGTGGGCGCGGCGCGTGCTTCATCGATTAGTTTGGCGAGATTGCGCGCGGCACGCGTCTGCCCCGCCATGAGCAGCGCTGCGCCATAGGTGGCGCGCGCCAGAAATGCCTCGAGCAGCGCGGCGACGCTAACGCGGCCTGCCAGCGCATGGAGTTCCTCAATGAGTGCGACGGCTTCACTGGCGCGCAGGCTTGTGTCGCTGCGCAGTTGCTGCCAAAGCATGCCCGGCGCACGCGCACCACGTGGACCCGCGGGTGCGTCGGCGCACAAGCGCATGATGGCAGCATCGGTCATGGCTACGGCGGGCGACCGCAGCAGCCCCACGAGCGCAAGGTTGTCTTGCGGGTCAGCGATTGCGCGCAAGGCGTTAAGGATGTCTCGCACCTCGGGACGATCATAGAAGCCGCGGCCCGCTACGGTGACGCTGGCAATCGAAGCGCGCTCGAGCGCATCCTCGTACCAGGTGAATGCGCCGGCGCTGCGACAGAGGATGGCCATGTCGCCCCAGTCAACACCCTGTGCGTGGAGTAATTGCAGGCGCGCGGCGAGGGCGTCGGCGGTGCAGGGCAGGGCTTCGGCCTTGGCGCCCTCGGCAAGCAGGAACTCGACGCACGCTGTGTCTTCCAGTTCAGGAGGGGTCGCACGCACGGCCTGCAGCGGGCTGAAGCGCGCGCGCAAGGTAGCCTCTGCACCGCCGTCGAAAATGGGCCGCAGCAGCGTCTCGGTCGCTTCGATCAATGCTTTGTGCGCACGGTAGGAGAGCGCAAGCTCGGTGACCACGCCGCCCTCGCCCTCGACGCGCGTGCGCGCCTCCTGGAAGACGCCCATTTCTGCGCCGCGGAAGCCGTAGATGGATTGCTGGGCGTCGCCCACCATAAAGAGGTGGCCCGGCCCACGCCGCAGCAACTGCACAAGTTCGGCCTGGCGCGCGTTGGTATCCTGGAATTCATCGACGAGCAGCGCCGCAACCTGTTGTTGCCAGTCGAGGCGTACGTCGAGGCGGGTGCGCAGCAGCGCCAGCGCGCCCGCTTCGAGATCGTCAAAGTCGAGCGCGGCCATCGCCTGCTTGGCCTCTGCGTAGCGCTTGCTTGCGTCGGCATGAATTGCCGCCACGAGTGGGCGCAGGGCCAGCAGGCGCAGGTCGGCAGCGGGGTCGGGCATAGTCTTGCCAAAGGTCTCTTCGATTGTGTCCCTGAGGCGTGCGATATCCTCTTTTGGATTGCGCGCCTTCCAGTTGGCTGCTGCGCCCACGTTTTTCTTGAGAAAGCCCTTCACCTGGCCAAGCGCGGCCAGCGCGGCGCCCAGATCGCCACGTCCATCGGCTTCAATCGCCTGATCCCACGCGGCCAGCGCGCTGCAGATCGTGGGATAGGCCTTGTCACCCGCTACCTTCGCGTCCGTTTGCGCATAGGCAGCGCTCGCGCGCAACGACTCAACGCAGGCGGCGGCCATGCCGCGCACGAAGAAGGCGCGGATATCGGCAACCAATTCGTCAAGATTGGCACGCGCCGCGAGGTCCGCGTCTTCTCCCACGACCTCGGCGGCGGCGAGACGCTGTTCAAGTATCTTCTCGAACAGCGCACGCACCTCATCCACGCTCTTGGCGGCAAAAAGGGGCGCGTACTTCTCCTCCACCACGGCGGCGGCCAGCGCATCATCCAGGCAATTCGTGCGCAGCAGCAACGCCTGGCCCTCGTCCAGCACGGCGAAGCGCGGGTCGACGACCGCCTCTGCAGGGTGGCGGCGCAGGATTTCGGTGCAAAGCGAGTGGATGGTGCCGATGCGCGCGCTGTCCAGGTCGCGCGCCGTGCGCTCCCACTTGGCGCGCACGCCGGCAGTCAGCGGCAGTTGAAGGTAGTCGCGGATGGCGGCGCGCAGGCGACCGCGCATCTCCAGCGCCGCCTTTTCGGTAAAGGTGATGGCGACCACCGCGCGCAGCGGGATCGCCTCCGCCACGAGCGAGAGATAGCGCGAGACGAGGGTACGCGTTTTGCCGGAGCCTGCGCCGGCCTGAACGAGCACATCGACGCCGCGCGCCACGACCGCGGGGCACTGCTCGGGGCTGGGGTTGACGCGCAGGACGATGGGGTCGAGATCGACTTGGGTGAAGGCGCACATGGTGGTCACCATTGCTTTGCTGCAAAGTGCCAGCAGAAGGTTGACGCGGCGCAATAAGCGGGGCAACCCTCCTCAGGGGGTCGTGCGCGGAAGTCGCCGTCACGAATGGCGGCGACGGCCGCGCCCGCATAGCCGGCAGCGAGTGGCAGGGCGACAGCGGCGCCGCCCAACGAGGCGAGCGACCAGGCCGCGGCCTCGCCCTTGCGCATGAAGAAGTAGATGCCGTCAACGCTGGCGCCGCCGTCATTCGATTGCTGCGCCGCTGCGGCGTAAAGAGCAAGCTGCAACTTCTTGCCGCGCTCGAGCACCGTCTTGGAAGCGTAGATGCTTGAGCCGAGCTTGTAGTCGATGATGAGCAGGCTCCCGTCAGCAAGCCTGTCGATACGATCGATGACGCCGCGCAGATTGAGCGCGAAGGGCGCCCCGCTTTCGGCGGGCCACGGCTGCACATGATTGTCCGGCGGCTCGATGTGCACTTTGCGTTGCGCGCCAAAGAAATATTCCAGGCCTATGGGAATGCCGCCGATGGCGTCCAGCGCGTGGAGCGCGCGTCGCACATTCTCGACCATCTCCGCGCAGGTGCGCGGCCACGAGGGCGGCGCACGGAAGCCTTCGCTCATCGGTGCGGCCCCCAGCACGGCCGCGGCGACGGCGGGTAGCGCAGCGAGCAGCGCATCGAGTGGTGGTCTGGCCTCAGCGTTGAGGTGGGGTCTGTAGAGACGCTCCATGATGCGGTGGTAGAGGTTGCCGATCTGCGCGGGGCCGGGACCATCTTCGGGCTCGACGCGCGCCTCCACCTGCAGCATCTTCGCCATGAAGAATTGGAGAGGACACGAGATGTAGCTTTCAATCGCGGTGGCGCTCCAAATGTGTGCTGGCGGATAGGCGTCGCGCACTGCCTCGACATGGTCGCGCAGGTCGCCATCCCATGGCGAGGAGGCACGCGTCACACGCTCACCAAGGATCTGCGCGCGTTCGGCCAGCCGCGCGCGCAGCGGCGCACCGATCGCACCAAACGCTTGTTCGTCAAAGGCCGCGGGCGCGACGGCAAGCGACTCGAGCAACTCGGCCAACGAGGCGGCGCTTGTGGGTGCGACCGCGTGGCCCAGCGCCACAGTATGCGGCTGCGCGTCGACGTGCGCCCGCAGATCGTGCCAGTAGATCGAAGGCTCCCACACTGCGCCCGTAGCGGAGATGCGCGGGCGCACGAGCAACAGCGCCTGCTGCGGGCGCGCGATCGTGTCGAGGAAGAATTCCGCTTCGGCGCTCTCCGTGGATGACTTTATGCCGGGGAAGTGCTTGCGCAGCGCAGTACGGTCCGTCTCGCGCAGGAATGGATCTTCGCCAATGCGGGCGGGTAGTTCGCCTTCGGCCATGCCCAGGACGGCCACAAGCTGGTAGGGAACGCCGCGGGCCTGCACGGTTTCGCCCGCGAAGATGGCAGACTCGTCGGCCGTCGGCGTCCTGAAACTGGTCGCTTCGACGGCAGCAGCAAGGTCGCCGGCAAAGGTGGCGTAGGGTTGCATGGGGCTGCCCACAACCTCCTCGGCCCAAATCAGGCCGCGCAGGAGCTCCTTGAACGTGCGCATGGCGGCAAAGTCGCGCTGCGCTGTCGCGTTAAGCGACGTCCTGTCGCCACCAATTGAGCGCATGATGCTGAGGCTCGGTGACGCGTCATGTGCGACTGCGCCGCGCGATTCATCGAGTGTGTGTTCGACATCGTCACCGATAATCTCCTCGAGCCAGCGCACGTGCTCCTCCACCGTCGCGCTGCTGCAGGGTCGCAGGCGACTCACAAGCGCCTCGAATGCGGCGGATAGCCGCTGTGCAACGTCCGCCGTAATATGAGTGGTGACAGGCTCGTCAAGGTCGGTGGTTTCCGCATCGGGGACAGCAAGGCCGGACGCTCGGTTCGCGCCCGCCGCCCCAAGCCGGTGAAAGGCGGCGCGCCATTCAGCCAGCCCCCCTGCGACCAATCCCTGGCGGCCCACAGCGTCTAGAGAGTCCACGTCGCCGGGTTGCACACCAAAGGGCGCGAGGTCGAGGTAGGGCGACCGCCAGAGCTCCACAAGCGCGCGGCGCGGCAGCGTGGCCTCACCGTCGCTGCCCGGAAGCAGAACGCGCAGCAGCTGCAGAATGGTGGCGATGGCAGGGTTGGCTGCGAACGGCAGGCCGCCTTCAATGTGCACCCGCATGCCAAAGTCGGCAGCCGTTTGGTCAATGAGCTGGCGGTAGGGCTGCATGGAGCGGGCCAGCAGCGCGCATGCCGATGGCGAGACTCCATCCTGCAGAATGCGCCGCTTGAGCCAGCGCAGCGCGGCGCGCACTTCAAGCGCACGTGTGGATGCCTCGATAAACTCGACAGCCCCGCCTGTCGGCTGCTGTGCAGCGCCGGGGAACAGAAAGTTGTCGCGCAGGTGAAGGAGCGGTACATTCCAGAGGCTTGTGGGGCGCACACTGGGCAGCGGTGCACCGGCAACGCCTAACGTCTCCTCAAGTTCACGCCGCGTGGCGTGGAAGCGGCGGTGGACACTGCGCGCAGGGGCCGTGCCCGTGTCAACGGGATCACCTGTCAGCGTGATTATGACCTCGCGGCTGGGGTTGGTGGCCAGTGCCTGCACCAGGGCGCGCTGCACGGCTGTGAAGCTGTCGAAGCCATCGAAGATGACGGGCGTGTGCTCCTGGGGCAGATCGGCGGCGCCTTGCTCGAGCGCTTCGACAGCAAGCCAGGCGATGCCTTCGAGGTCGACCCAGCCGCCGGCAACCAGACGCGCCTGCCACTGCGCATAGACGGTCGCCAGGTCGCGCAGTCGGGCCGGCGCATTCTCTTCCGACCACAGCGCGAGCAGCGCCGCCGGCGGCACGCGCGCGCCTTTGAATTCCGCCACGAGGCGGCGCAATTCGGCAATCAGACCGGGCTTGTCGACAATCGGCCCAAAGTGCTGCAATGCGCCGGCCGCAGCGGCGGACTCTACAACGTCGCGCATGAGGCGATATTGCACAGCCTCGTCAAGCTCCACATAGGTGGCAGCCGCGCCGGCGAGGATGGCGCTGTTGAGCGTGTCGAAGGTGAGGACGCGCACCCCCAGCGCGCCGCCGTGCGCCGCCAGCCGCTGCGTGGTGCTTGCGCGCTGCACGCGGGTGGGCACACAGATAATGGGCTGCGCGGCCAAATTGCGGGCGGCACGGCGTGCGACCTCCAGGATATGGTGGGTCTTCCCGCACGCGGCAGGGCCAATCAACAGAGTTGCGGGCATGGTCGGGGGAACTCCAGGTGGATTCGGTTGGCTGCCTGGCTACTGCACTGACTGTTCCGGCCGTGCTGCGCAATTCGCGACAAGGAATCTCGACGCAAAGAAGCACACTGTCCGCATGCTGGTGCGCGGGTCACGCATCCGGGCGGCAGCGTTTGCAGGCACGGAAGCCGGCGGCGCGCGCAGCATCCGTTGTGCCGAAGTAGCGCACGTGCGCGCGCAGCGGCGTGCGCGCGGGGCAACCAGGGCGACAGTAGATGCCTGTTGTGGTCACAGCATAAAAGATGTCGACGCGCGGCTGCCGATGCACCAGCGCCTGCCAGCGCGCGTCGTCGTCTGCCTCCTGTGCGGGGGAAAGTAGAATCGGTCGTTCGTTGTGCATCAAGCCTCCTCAGGAGACGACATGCGTGCGGGATGTCGCCAAATTCCCCGCACAAGGCGACCATCTATGGTCAACAGGCCCAGCGCGATGCAGGCCATGCCCGCAAAGTCCTCCACATGCAGGCGCTCGCCCAGGAAGAGCGCGCCCAACAGGATCGCACTGGCGGGAATTAGAAGCGTGACAAGCGACGCGTTGGTCGAGCCCGCCGAGGCAATCAGACGGAAGTAGATGATGTAGGCGAGCGACGTGCTGATGAGCGCCAGCCCCGCAAGCGCGCCCCAGGTGGGAGCGCTGAGCGCGGGTAGCGTCCACGGGCGGTCGACAAGCAGAGACAGCGGCAACACGAGCACCGTGGCCGCCGTGAGTTGGCACGCCGCCGAGACGTAGGGGGATGTGGCGCGGAAGCGCCGTCCAAAAATGACCGCAATCGCATAGGAGAAGGACGCGCCCAGAATGGCTATCTCGGCCAGGAGGTTGAGCGAGATGCCCTTGAAGGCATTGGGTCCGATCATGATCGCCACGCCAGCGAGACCGAGTACGACGCCCGCAATCTTGCCGCCTGTGAGCCGCTCATCACGCGTGAGCAGATGCGCCAGCAGCACCGTGAAAAGGGGTGTCGTCGCGTTGAGGATGGACGCCAGGCCACCAGGAATCTGCGTTTGCCCAAAGAGAATCAGCGATTGCGGGATCACGCTGTTGAATACGCCCATAAAGATGAAGGGCTGCCAAGCGCGCCATGTGCGTGGCATTTGCAGGCCGGCCACACGCACGGCGATGTTGAGCACCACCGCGGCCAGCGCCGCCCGCCCAAGCATGACCGTGAACGGCGGCACTTCGCGCAGCGCAATGTGGTTGAAGAAGAAGGAGCCGCCCCACAGGAAAGAGAGGAGGAGCAACTGGCTCCATTCGGCTGCGCGCATGGTTTTGTGCGTTGCAGATGAGGCGGCGGGTGCGGCTACTTGCGTTTGGCTCATGTAACTGAGTATAGCGCAGCCGCTGTGCGCGCCCCACCCAATTCTTGCGCGTAATCGCGAAAGAGGCTCCCAATTTCGGAAGCCTCTCTCGCGATGACTATGGCGACCGCCAGCGCTGCCTACTCGCTGACTGTGAAGAGTGACCCGGCGCTGCGTCCCCACACCTCGGTAAAGTACATCATCTCGGCATAGGCGGGCAGCACGCGGTATTCTCCCGGCACCGTGGCGCGCACCTGGAAGCTGTACTGGTAGGTGCCCGGCGCGACGTAGCTCGAGAAGAGCGCCACGCGGTCGTCTCGGTAGTCCTTGTAGGTCGGGCTCCAGGCCAGCCAATCCCAGCGCTGCAGCGGCTGGCCGTATTCGTCGTATTGCGCCGCATTGTTCAGGTTCGGGTCAATGACCTCCGTGCCCGCCGGGATGGGTGCGTCGACGCGCAGTTGGAAGAGGCTCGTCGGCGCAATCACGGTCACGGTCACACTGATGATGTCGCCCACTCGGGCGCTTGTCGCCGGCTCACCGTCCACGCTGAACTGGCGATCGATGACAATGCCGCGATTGGCGGGCTGAACGGCCAGCGCATCAAGGTAATACTGCAGGTGCGCCGTATAGTAGAGGTTGCCGCTGTCGTTGCTGCGCGCGATGCGCAGCGTGTTCGCCTCGCCACGCAGCAGGTCGGCGACGGCCGTGCGCAGCAACACCGGCGCTGCCAGGGTGGATGAATCCACCCCACCGCTGCCCATGGGGCCATCGTTGAGTGCGACAGACCAGTCGTAGTTCGCCGCCAGTTCGCCCGTGGTCTCCATCCAGTCGGTCAACGCGATGATCGCCCACGCATTCTCCTGTGTGCTGCTCCACGTGCCGGCCTGACGCGCCTGCATCAGCCAGCGCACAACATTGGGCAGCAGTGGGTTGCTCGGGTCAATGCGTGTGAAGGCATCAAGGACAATTGCCGTAGAGCGCACATCGCTGTTGAGGGTCTGCCAGTCGGCGTTCTCCTCCTGCCACCATGCGCCTGTTGCTGAGAGCGCGGCTGCTCCCGCCAGGTCATCCATGAGCGTCATCACGCGGTCGTCGTCTGGCTCGTCCATATACATGGCCATGGCGAGGAAGGCGCGGCCGTAGTGATCGAGGCGCTCGCGCACGTCGTAGAGGGTACTCATGCGGCCGGGGTCCGCCTGGCCCATGTCAGCCAGCACGAAGTGGACGAAGGCCATCTGGTTCAATGCCCAATTGTCGGCCTCGAGCACATCCGTGGGGGCAACGAACTGCGCGTCGAGGTATGTGACGGCGCGGTCGAGCACCGACTGCGGCACGGCGAAGTCCATGGCCTGCGCGCTCTCGAGCCCCCAAAGCACGTAAGCCGATACGAAGGCATTGCTCTCCTCGTTGGGCCAGTAGCCCCAGCCGCCATTGAGGTTCTGGCGGTTGACCAGGCGCTGCACGCCGATGCCCAACTGGTAGGCGAGATTGCTTTCAAGGGCGTTGTCGTCAATCCCCAGTGTGCGCAGCGCGCGCACCGTGAAGAGGTTGGGCAGGAAGCGGCTTACCGTCTGTTCGTTGCACTCGTAGGGATAGTGCTCGAGGTAGCTCAGGCCGTCCAGCATGCCTGCGGCCAGGCTCGGCTCAATCTGCACGAGCAGCGCGCCGTCCTCGGTTGCCTCGTCCGGCACAAGGATTGACTCCACTGCCTCCGTGCCTTCCACCTGGCCGGAGGTTGCCACGACTTCGGGCGTCTGATAGCGGTTGACGGGCACGACCACGCGCACAGCGTCCGTGAGGTCGCCGCCGTCGGCCGTCATGGTTACGGTGATGCCATCGGTGTTGCCAGTTACGGTGACCGGGAAGTGGAAGGTCGTGGTGGCGCCTGCAGCAAGGTCGAGCGGCTGCTCGGTGGCTCCGTCTACACTTGCACCGTCGATCGCGAAGGTGAAGCTGCCGCCTGCAATGTCCACATCGCTCGTGTTGACGACGGCGGCGCCAATGCGTGCGCGGTCGCCTGCAGTGAAGAAGCGGGGCAGCAGCGGCCGCACCTGCAACTCCTTGGTGACGACGAGATCGAAGGTTTTGTCGCCCACAAGCGTGTCGGTGGTGACGGCGCGCGCCGTCATGCGCCACGTGGTGAGGTTGTCGGGCATGGCCAGCGCAAAGGTTATCCTGCCGTCGGCGTCACTGACCAGGTCTGCGCGCCACAAGGCTGTGTCGGGGAAGTCCTCGCGCACGTCAATCTCGCCACCACCGCCGCCGCCACCGCCACCCTTGGCGCCGTCACTCAACTGCTGCGAGACGCGGTCGCGATTGATGATGAGTGTGGCGCCTGTGGTGACACCCAGCGGGCGCTCCCTCCAGAAGTAGTCGAGGAGCGAGCCGCCCGTAACGTCAGCCAGGCTGAGCAGCGCCTTGTCGATGATGGCGACGCTCACTTCGGCGTCGGGCACGGGTTCGCCTGCACTGTCACGCACGGTGAGCGTCCAGGTAAGCACCTGGCCGGGCGCGGCCACCGGTTTCTCTGCGCCGGCGCTCGTAGTCACCTCAATCGAAAGCGCCTTGGAGTCGGCGTCGACGGTCAACTGCACCAGCCCCACGCGAATTGCCGGCGCCGGGTTGAACTCGTCGATACCCTTGATGAGCACCACGCTGACGAAGACATTGGGTATCTGCTCAACCGTAATCGGCACGGAGAGCGTGGGACTGCCACCGCGCAGCGTAATTACCTGAGCTTCGTCCACGCCCGAGCGTTCGTAGGTCACGAGCGCCGTCACTTCGCCCTGGAAGGGGTTGGGCACAAGAATGCGCGCGGTTTCGCCGGGCATGTAGCTGCGCTTGTCGGCCACAAGTTCGATGCGATCGTTGTTGTCGCGCCGCCATGCCGTCTCGCCGGCTGGGTCAGGGTCGCTTACCCACACAAAGACGGCGCTGCTCATCTCGTTGCCGGCGCTGTCGGCGCCCTGCGCCACAATCTGGTACTGGCCACTCTGCCTGGGTGTCCACGTGAAGGTGGCCTGGCCCTGCTGATCGGTGCGCACGCGCTCGCTCGAGACGGGCACACGCTCGACGCTGGTCGTCCAGGCAAAGCGACCGTCAGCGCCCTTCTCCTGCACGCTGTTCCAGCGATAGGCGTAGGCGGTGACGTCGAGGTCTACGCCACCTACGGGCGTGCCGGTGGGGTCGACGGTCACCAGGTCGATCGTGCTCGCGCTGCCAACCTCGCTCACATAGGATTGCGGGCTGAGGCCCACGTAGAAATCGCCCCGATGCACCGGCACGGCAGTGTACCCGTTGACAAACTGATTGGTGGGGCTCTGGACGGTCACGTCTACGGTCCATTGCTGGCTCTGGCGCGCGCCGGCCAAATCGGCGGGCAGGCTAAGCGTGAAGGTGCCATCGGCGTTGGTCGTGCCATCGCCTTCCTTCACCAGGCCGTTGAAGAAGGAACCGGCGTATGGGTCAAAACTCTCCTGCTCAGGGTCAAACGGCTCAAAGGAGTACCAGCGGCCGTTGGGCGCTTCAGACCAGTTGAAGGAATAGGGCTGGGCAATCACGCGCCAGGTGAGGGGCGCGTTGCCCAGCGCGCCGCCGCTGAAGTAGTCGGCCTGTACGGTGACGCTGATGGTGTCGCCCTGTACGTACTCCGGCTGCGACGGCGTCAGCGTCAACTCGAACTCGGGTTTGCGGTAGGAGGCCATCTGAAAGCCTGTGCCGGCATAGACTGACGACTGTTCGTTGATGTAGAGCACGGCCTGGAGGTAGTAGAAGCCGGTGGTGGCATCGGGCGCCAAATCAAACGATCCGTTGAGCGTGCCGTTCGCGCTGAAGGTCGCCTGTTGCTGATAGATGGTGTCACCGCGATCGTTGGACACGGTGATGGACATGGCCTGGCCTGGATCAGGCAGGGCGTACGCGTCCTGCACGAGCTGGCGCACGATCCCCTTCCAGAAGACCGTCTGGCCGGGGCGGTAGATGGGTCGCTCAGTGTAGAAAGTCGTTTGCCACGGCTCCAGCGCATAGCCGCCGTTGACGTTGAAGTCCCACGAGGCAATGCCGCTGCTCCAGTCCGAGGATGCGACCGCGAAATCCGCATCGCCTGGCTGGCCCACAGTGGCGATCAAAGGGAGCCACTGCGTGTCACTTGTGAAGTCGACCAGCGTGCGCGCAATGCCGTCACCGTCGGCCGCAACGGTGGTCGAAGGGCCACCTGCCGCCTCTAGGCTGACTTCCTTGTTGCCCACGGGCTCGCCCGTCTGGATGTCGGTGAGCCACGCCAGGCTTTCGCCGCCGACACTCTTCTTGACGACGAGATTGTTGTGGCTGATGGCGATGATGTTGAGGGCGTACGCGGGCGCGTTCTGGCCCGCGTTTGGATCCGCAGGCTGGGGCGGCAGCGGCGTGCGCAGGATGTAAAGGCCCGGCGCAAGTGGCTGGCCGGCGCCGTCAATGGCGCTGTCGTCCAGTGTGATGATGGTCTGATAGGTCTCGTTGCGCTGCTCGGTGGTGGTGTAGGTGCGTGTCCACACCAGCTCGTCACCGGACGCGTCGGGGTTGTAGTTCTGCCATACGTCCCACGAGCTGGGCCCACTGAACGCATAAATGAAGTCGCTCACGGGCAGCTTGTAGAGCGAAGTGGTCAACTCGTCCACATTGCGGTGGAAGATGCTGACGTAGGTGTCTGTGATGGGCGTGAAGTGGCTCAACTGCTCAAGGCCCACGCGTATGAACGAGGAGTAGTCGCCGGTTGTGAAGCCCAGCGTGTACGCTTCGCCCAACGTGTTGCCGTAAATGTCGTGCGCGCTGCCGCCGATGCTGACGGTATAGGCGGTGTTTGGCAGTTTGTTCCAGTCGAGCACCAGTTGGCCATCCCACTCGTTGTAGTAGGAGTAGACCGTCGTTGTGGTGAGCATGGGGCTGATGGCAATCGCGTCCAGCAGCGAGGTGCGGCTCATGGTGGACGCGAAGCGAATCGTTACACTCTGCTCGGGTGTGACGTTGGCCGAGCCGTCGACAGGATTGGTGGTGGTGACGGTGGGCAACGGCACGACACGAAATTCGCGGCCGAAGGTTTCGCGCAGCGTACCCAACCGGCTTGCCGGCATGGCACTGGAGTCCAGATAGAGGTTGTACTTCTCGCCGAAGTTCAGCGCGGCCGTGGGCGTGTAGGTGAGCGTGGTGGATGGCTCATTCCACATGAAGGCGCCTTCGACCGCGCCCGACACGTCGCTGTACAGCGAGAAAGCCGCCTGCGTGGACTCATGATCCATGGGCTGGCTGAAAGTGAAAACAACCACAGCATCGGGGGCAACAGCCATGCCCGTCGGTTCGACGTTGCTCACAATAGGTTCGGCGGTGGTGAAGGAAAAGATGTGGCTGTCGACCATCATTTCGCCGGTCGTCGCCTGCAGCGGCGCAACAGTCACCGTGTAAGCCGTCGCCCCTGCATAGCCCGTGGCCGGCGTGAACTTGTAGATGGATGTGGTCAGCCATTGGCCCGCGCCTTCCAGCGGCGGGTCAATGGTCAATGGCTGCGGCAGGTCGGCCTGCGCCGCGCCGCCAGTCAGGGGCACGACCGGGTGGTTGAAGGAGACGACGATTTGCCCCTCCACGTCCACGTCGGTGGCCCCATTGGTGGGCTGGGTCGAGGTCACGGTGAGGGGCGTCGCGCCAATCAGCGCAAGCTGCATCTGGCGCGCAGGCGCGCCGGCAGGGGGCGGGCTGTCGGGCGTGCCGCCGGGAGATACGTCGAAGCGCAGGCTGTAGCGGACCCCCGGCTCGGGGGTGGCGCTGGGCGCGAAGGTAACGACCGTGTCGAAAACGAGCCACTCGCCGTCAAGCGCGGGTGTCACGCTGTAGTCGGCGATGCCGGCTGTGCGGTCAAAGGTCCACGTGACGGTTTCACCGTTCCATGATTGGCCACCATTGGGCGTTACGCTGACAAGCGCCGGCGGCGCAGCGAAGGGATCAACGGCTGTGTCTTGGGCGAACGCGCCTGCAGGCAGCGCCGAAAGCAGCATGCTGAGGACAAGTGCAAGAGTGAGGACTCTCGACATGAAATGCTGAGCAGGTGTTTGGCGACGCGCCGTGTAGTGTTGCATTGTCCCCTCCAACGTGCTTGAACCTACGTGGTAAAGCTATGAAGATATTCTTGTGCGCACAAAACCTACGGGTCGTAATAATTGCTTGAGCAGCGACGACTTGACGATTTGCGAGCGGATTTCTCTACGCTGCCTGACGTGGCTCACGGCGTCCGCGCCGTCGCGTCATTCCGGGCGACCACCGGCGTATCAGCAGCGTAATCCTCAACCACAACCAGAGCTTCGTCACTGCGCTCCCACGGCGCAGTGGGCGTACGCCTGCCCTCCAGGTGGAAGCGCCACGTGCCACTCTGCAAGGGCCACCAGCCGTCAACGTGTGCGCTGTCGCTGGACTGTGCAAGCAGCGCACGTCCGCCAAACCCTTCGACAATAATGCGCAGTTCGACCCAGGGCGCGCCGTCCGCAACCAGCCCGCCGACCGCAATGCGCTGGCTCGTGCGCGCGACGCCTGGAATGATACGATACGCCGTGTTTGAGGTGGGATCGCGCAACAGCAGCGGCGCAGCGCTTGCGTTTGATGGCGTCGCGCCGACCGCCAGCGGCGCAGCAGCGGCCAGCGCGGGCTGCGGCGCGGCCGCAGGCGGAAGCAGCGCAATCCCCTGCGCGACCATCCAGTTGCGGTAGGGCGCAGGCAACGCCCAGAAGACGCGTTCGCCCACGCGATTGGCGGGCGTCTCGGGGCCGGCGCGCAAGCCGGTGGCGCGATCAATCGCGATGCGCTGGAATTGGTCGTCGCGCTCTGTCGGTTCGCTGCCCGCGCGGAAATGCTCCACGCGCGTGCGCGGACATTCGGGCGTGGCCAACATACCGCTTGGCGCACAGATTGTCACATCGACAATGCCGTCCGGCCGCGCAAAGGGCGGCGGCGGCGTGGTGTGCGCGGCGCGCATGAGGTCATGCCAAATCGGCCCGGCGCCATCGATGCCGCTGACGTCCAGCATGGCAGTGTTGTCGGCGTTGCCAACCCATACCCCCACCACCCGCTGCGTCGAATAGCCCAGCGTCCAGTTGTCACGCCAGTCGGTGGTGGTGCCCGTTTTGGCGGCGGCGGCGAAAGGCAGGCTGAGTACGGAGTTGCCGCCGAAGGCAGGCAGGCGCGCCACGTCATCATCCAGAATATCGGTAATGAGCCAGGCCGTCTGCGGATCAACAATCTGCGGACCTCGCGCAGGATGCGGCGCACTGAAAATGGTTTCGCCTGAGGCTTTCCCTTCACCCGCGGCGAATTGCTCGATGGAGAGAATGGCGCGCGGGTCCAGACGGCGGCCGTCGTCGAGCATGCCATAGGCGGCGGTCAACTCGAGCAGACGCACCTCACCTCCCCCCAGCGCCAGGGCAAGCCCAAAGTCCCCCGTAAAGGTTGTGATGCCCGACTCACCCGCGATGCGCTTGAGCGTGCTCACGCCCAGACGGTCCATCACCTTGACGGCAGGCACATTGAAGGAGTTTGCCAGCGCCTCGCGCACGCTCACAGGGCCGTGGGCGCGCCGATCATAGTTGACGGGCGTATAGGGCATGCGTGCGCCATCCGCGTTCGTCACATAGAAGGTGGTGGGCAGGTCGGCAATCATCGTCGCGGGGGTGAGCGGCGTTACCCCGGCGGCCGCACTCCAGGCGGGGTCCAACGCAGCGGCATAGGTAAGCGGCTTGATGGCGCTGCCGGGCTGGCGCAAGGTGAGCGACGCATTGACATTGCCCTGGATGGCCGCATCAAAGTAGTTTGGGCTGCCCACCATCGTCAGGATGTCGCCGGTGCGGCTGTCGAGAATCACTGCGGCGGCGTTGTCCACGCGTCGGTTGGGGTCGGTGGTGGGTGTACAGAGGCCGGGCTTGCGGCAGTTAAGCAGGTCCAGCCGGTAGTCGACCGCATGCTCGGCGACCTGCTGCAGGCCAAGATCGAGTGTCGTGGTCACGCGCAGCCCGCCGGCGCGCAGTCGCGCCGGCCCCAGGCGGCTGTAAAGCATATCCTGCACATACATGACAAAGTGCGGAGCCTTGATTTTGAAGAGGTTGGAGCGATAGCGCAGCGGCTCGGCGCCGATAGCCTGCGCGTCGGCGGCGTCAATGAACCCCGCCTCACGCATGAGGCGCAGCACGGTAAGCTGGCGCGCCTTGGCGGTCTCAGGCTCCACCAGCGGATTGTAGCCGGTGGGATACTGGACAAGACCGGCAAGCAGTGTGCACTCGCCACGTGACATCTGCGCGGCAGGCTTGCCGAAGAAGATCTGCGCGGCCGCTTCCATGCCGAAAGCGAAGTTGCCGTAGTAGGTCTGATTGAGATAAAGGGCGAGGATTTGATCCTTCGAGTAGCGCGCCTCAAGCCGGATCGCGAGGTAGGCCTCGCGCACTTTGCGGCGCAGGCTTTGCGTGTAGCGCTCGTCTGGGTCGAGGAGCAGGTTGCGTGCCACCTGCTGCGTGATTGTGCTGCCGCCGCTAACGATGTCACCCTCGGCGCGCAGGTTCTGGTAGAGGGCGCGAGCAATCGCCACGGGGTCCACACCCCAATGGCTGTAGAAGCGCTGGTCTTCGGTGGCGAGTGTGGCCTGAATGCAGGCCGGTGGCACGGTGTCGAGCGCGAGGTTGATCTGCTTGCCCGCGTTCGGGTCCATTACCTCGTAGAGGATGCGCCCGTTGCGGTCGAGAATCTGCGTCGTGGGGCGTACGCTGCGCTCTTCCACCGTGCGCACCGAAGGCAGATCGGCGAAGAGCGAAAACCAGCCGATGGCCACCCCGAGGGCGGCGACAGTGACGAATGTGAGCAGCAATGCGCGGTGGTGCGCGTGCCAGTATCGTGCAGCCATATCTCTCGGACGGGAAAGGAGGTGGGAAATGTTCCGCAAACCACACGCCGCGCGCCGAGACTTCAGACTCTATGTGGGTGGCACACGCCGGACGAAGTTGACGCCCTCCATGGAGAGCAACATCTCGCCGCGCTGATTGTACGCCTCGAGGCGGAGCGTGATCACGCCCCGATCCAGTTTGCTTTCGGACGGGCGCATGGCGCACACGACGGCGCGCAGGTGCAGCGTGTCGCCTGGGCGCAGCGGCCGCAGCCAGCGCAGAGCGTCAACACCGGGCGAGCCGAGTGTGGCCGTGCGCGCCAGCACGCCGTCCACCAGCAGCCTCATGCAGAGGGATGCCGTCTGCCAGCCCGAAGCAACCACGCCGCCAAAGGGGCTCAGCGCCGCTGCGGCCGGGTCAACGTGAAAGGGTTGCGGGTCATACAGGCGCGCGAATTCGATGATCTCGGCTTCGCTGACCGAGGTCAGACCCAGTTCAAATCTTTGGCCCAGCGTGAAGTCGTCGAACAGGAGCAGGCTCATTGCGTGTCTCGGGGATTGTCCAGTGCTGCGCGCGTGGCAGCGACCGCGTCGCCATCCACCGCCCGCAGCTTCTCCTCGCATGTGCCAAAACGATAGTCCGGCAGCGCGGCCAACGATGGGTCAGTAATGTACCTGGAGAAAGAGCCGTGCACCTCCGCACAGCCGGTGGCTTCCACGACCGCGCGCACATTGGCGGCCGTGATGCCGCCCGCAGCGACAATGACAGGCAAATCAGCCGTTACTTCGATATATCTGCGAATCGCGGAGGCGCCTTCCAGCGCGGTGGCATGCCGCCCCGATGTGAGAACGGCGTTGAAATTGAGGTCTACGAGTTCACTGAGCGCCTGCACGGGGTCGGCCAGGAGATCAAAAGCGCGGTGAAAAGTGAAGTAGCGCCCTCGAAAACGCGTGCGCAAGTCGCGGCAGCGGTTCCAGTTGATCTCGCCGTCATCGTCCAGGATTGCGCAGACAAAGCCGCTGACGCCCAACTCTTCAAACGCCTCGGCGTCGGCAATCATCGCGTCGTACTCATAGGCGGAATAGTTGCAGCCGCCTGGCCGCGGACGCAGCATGACGTTGATAGGGATAGTGCAAGCCGCTACAGCCTCGCGCACGAGGCCAAGCGAGGGCGTGAGGCCGCCCAGCTCAAGCGCAGAACAAAGTTCGATGTTGTCGGCCCCATTGTCTTCAGCGACCATGCAGTCTTCGACCGATGTGGCAACCACCTGAAGCATCGTCATGGAAGCGCCCCATCCCTGGCAGAGCGGATGGTGCTGTCGCGCAGTGACAAGCCCGGCCCCGCGCGCAGTACATTGATGATTTCGCCCATGATCGCCACGGCAATCTCGGCGGGCGTGTGCGCGCCGATGTCCAGCCCGATGGGTGCGTAGATGTTGGTAAAGCGATCGCGCTCCAGCGCGCGATCGCTGTGCAGCAGATCAAAGACTGCACGTATGCGGCGGCGGCTGCCAATCATGCCGATGTAAGGCAGCGGATCCGTGAGCAACTCAAGCAGACAATCCACGTCGTGCTGGTGGCCGCGTGTGACAAGGACGGCGCAGGTGTGCGTGTCGAAGTGGGGACGGCCATTGCGCAACGTCGCGAGTTCGGCGCGAAAGTCGCCTGCCCGCACACGGTCAGCCATTGGAAAACGCGCGGGGCTGGCGTACAGGGAGCGGTCGTCAATGACGCTCACCTCGAAATTGCACAGGTGCGCGATGGCAGCCAGCGGCACGGCAATGTGGCCGGCGCCGCAGATAATGAGATGCGCCGGCGGTGTCTGCACCTCGATGAAACAGGTCAGCGCGGACGCGGCGGGGCCAATGGTGGTGCTGGCGTGCCTGCCCTGGATCAGCGCCTCGGCCGCCGCAGCCAGAATATCCTCGGTGACATGCGGCGCAACTGCGAGGTTGCCGAGCGACGGGCGCGCGACATCCTGCCAGACGAGCAGGCGCTTGCCCAGCGCAGTGGCGCTGTCCCCTGCGGCGGCGGTGACTGTAACAAGCGCGACCGCCTCGCGTGCCTCCAGCGCGGCGACGATCGCATCCAGCAGCGTGTCGCTCATGGCGTGGCCGGGTGCGGCTGCCAGCGCTCGACGTACACGGCCATGGTGCCGCCGCAGATGCCGACGCTGTCGGGTGCGAGCGGCTCCGTGAGGTCTACGGCCACGGTGCGCGGCTGGCCATCCTGGAGCACATCCAGCGCGGCGCGGATGACGTCGGCCTCGCCGCAGCCGCCGCCAATCGTGCCCACGTGGCGGCCCAGCGGATGAATCATCATTTTCGCGCCCACTTCGCGCGGCACGGAACCGCGCACGGCTACGACTGTGGCCAGCGCCACGGCATCCCCTTGCGCCAGCGCCGCCTGCACGGCCTGATAGATATTGCGATTCGACATATGCTCCCCTTTCACGTGCTATGTCTCGAGTATAGCACAGGCCGGCAGGCGCCGCTTTGACCATGCGTTACTGCCGATTCTGTCCGGTGCGAACCAGAATGCCCGTGGTGCGCTCACCGCCGGTGCACAGACGGCCCATTTCAGCGCAGGCGGGAGCCGCGGGCTCTGCGACGCATAGACGGTCTCAATCACTTACGCGGCAGAGTGGCATGCCCGCGTTTTCCCATTGCTATTATGAACGCTACACTATCAGCCTGTCTTCAGACTTCATCCGCCGCAGCGCACACTTCACCGGGGCCTCTCTACGTGGACGCAGGCCGCACAGCAGAATTGCCAGAGTTGTCGCGACAGCGCAGTGGAGGATGGCTGGTGGCAGCGACGCTGCCGCTGCTGCTCTTTCTTGCGCTGCCAGTGGTTGCGCTGCTGTTGCGCACACCGCTGGCCGACGTGCCGCAGACGCTGCGCGACCCTGTGGCGCTGCAGGCGATGCGGCTAAGCCTTGTCACGAGTACGACGGCCACGCTGCTGGCCGTACTGCTGGGGTTGCCGCTGGCGTGGCTGCTTGCGCGCAAGAAATTCCGTGGGCGCGCGTTCGTCGATACACTGGTGGACTTGCCCATGGTGCTGCCACCTGCGGTGGCCGGCCTGGCACTGCTGATGGCGTTTGGTCGGCGCGGGCTGCTTGGCCAACCGCTGAGCCTGCTGGGCGTGGAAATCGTCTTTACGCCTGTGGCAGTGGTCATGGCGCAGCTTTTCATCGCATCTCCCTTCTTCGTCAAGGCGGCTGTGTCAGGCTTTGGCGCCGTCTCGCACGAACTGGAGGAGGCAGCCCGGCTGGACGGCGCCGGCGCGCTGCAGGTCTTCCGCTATGTCACGCTGCCGCTGGCGAGGAATATCCTCTTCAGCGGCGCAGCAATGACGTGGGCGCGCGCCCTGGGTGAATTTGGCGCGACGATCATCTTTGCAGGAAACTTCCCTGGGCGCACGCAAACCATGCCGCTGGCTATCTACCTGGGGATTGAGCTCGATTTGAACCTCGCACTCACCTTGTCGGTGCTGCTGCTGGGAGTGGCGTTTCTTGTATTGCTGATTGTCAAGCGAGTGCTTCACCGGCAAATTGCCGCAGTGCAGGTATAGCCATCCAGACTCTTTTCATTCATGGGCGGGAGGTTCGAAAAATCATGCGCTACATCAACTTCTTTCTGATCTTGATTCCGGTCGCGTTTCTGGCCGAGTTTCTGGGCTGGGGAGACACAGTCATCTTCTTTGCGTCCGCGGTGGCGATTGTGCCGCTCGCCGGGTTGATGGGCGAAGCCACAGAGGCGATTGCCGCCAGGACCGGTCCCCAGGTCGGCGGACTGCTCAACGCCAGCCTGGGCAACGCCGCCGAGCTGATTATTACAATTGTGGCGATTCGAGCCGGCGCCATTGAGCTTGTCAAGGCGTCAATCATCGGCTCGATTTTGGGAAACCTGCTCTTTGTCCTGGGGCTCAGCCTGCTCTTGGGCGGGCTGCGCAACGGCGTACAGCGCTTCAACCGTGAGCGCGTAGCGCTGGATTCGACGATGGTGGTGCTGGCCGCCATTCTTATTACGGTGCCCTCGTTTTTCAGCTCTCTCATTGAGCCGGATAAGCTACGCGTCGAGTGGCTGAGCCTGGCCACGGCAGTTGTGATCCTGGTCATCTATGTGCTGGCCCTTATCTATACCTTTTGGGGCCATAAAGAGAGTGACCCGCACAACGGCGACGTGATTAACGAAGTGGCCGTTGTTGCGCCAGTGGTGCACTGGTCGCAGCGGCGTTCACTCATCACCATGGCGCTGGCTGTTGTGGGCCTCGCGTTCATGTCCGAATTGCTGGTCGGCGCGCTCGAAGGGGTGACGGCAGTGCTCGGCCTCACCGAGTTCTTCGTCGGCATCATCGTGGTGCCCATTATCGGCAACGTGGCAGAGCACCTGGTGGCCGTGCAGGTTGCAATCAAGAACCGCATGGACCTGAGCCTGTCGATTGCACTTGGCTCCAGTCTGCAGATTGCGCTCTTCGTCGCGCCTGCGCTGGTCTTCATTTCGCTGCTTATGGGCAATCCCATGGCGCTTGAGTTCAACTCGCCCGAGACCGTCGCGATGATTGCCGCGTCGATTATCGCAGCCCTGGTCGCGATTGACGGCCGCTCCAACTGGCTGGAAGGGGCGATGCTGCTTGCGGTTTATGGCATCCTGGCGCTGGCGTTCTACTTCCTGCCCATGGCCGTCTAGATGCTGCATCCTGCAAGTACGTCGCGGATTCGTAGCGGCGGCTTCAGCCGCCGTTCGTCTTTGTCACTGTGCGATTGGTCAGTACGGCAGCTAAAGCAGCCGCTACGAAAGACCGTCTCACTTGCAGGATGCAGCACTAAAGTGATACCGGCATGAAATCCACAGTCCGCTTGACGGGAACGGGGATCAGGGAACACGCGTGCGTAGTGTATTGACATAGCGTAGCGGCGGCTTGAGCCGCCGTTCTCATCCGGCGCGGCGGGATTGGGGTGTACGGCGGCTTGAGCCGCCGTTCTCATCCGGCGCGGCGGAATTGGGGAGTACGGCGGCTCAAGCGGACGCTACGCCTCCGCTGTGGACTTGTGAGACGCAGCAACTTGGCGGCTTGCTTCACCCGTCTCGTAATCATGGCACGGCGCGCACCACGAACTCTCGCTGCGGAAACGATGCAAGACTCATGACTTCACCCAGCCCAATTCACGCCCCATCGTCGCGCGCCACCACCGGCGGGGCGATGCATGCTCCCATCGATTACAGCCGCAAGTGGTTTGTCATGGCCGCCGTGGCCATGGGCATCTTCCTGGCCACCATTGACGGCAGCATCGTGAACATTGCGCTGCCCACGCTGGTTGCGGAACTCGGCGCCAGCTTTGCCACCGTGCAATGGGTGGTGCTGGCTTATCTGCTCACGCTTGTCACGCTGTTGCCCAGCGTGGGCCGCCTGGCTGACATTCGCGGCAAGAAGTCGATCTATGTCATGGGCATGATTGCTTTCACTATTGGCTCCGTTCTCTGCGGCCTTGCGCCCAACGCTGGCTGGCTGATTGCCATGCGCGTGGTGCAGGCGGTTGGTGCATCCATGATTCTGGCGCTGGGCCAGGCAATCCTGACCGAGGCATTCCCGCCGGACGAACGGGGGCGGGCGCTGGGGATTAGCGGCGCCATCGTTTCAATTGGCATCATCACCGGGCCAACGCTGGGCGGACTGATCCTGGGCAGCCTCTCGTGGCACTGGATCTTCTTCGTCAACCTGCCGGTGGGAATTGTGGGCGTGTGGATTGCCATGCGCTACGTGCCGCGCTCGCTGGCGCGCGGCGGCCAGCACTTTGACATTGCAGGGGCGGCTACGCTCTTTGTGAGCCTGCTCGCGCTGCTGCTCGCGCTGACCTTTGGCCAGGGCTGGGGTTTTGTCAGCCCGGGCGTTCTGGCCATCTTCGCACTCGCTGCCGTCGCGATGGTGCTCTTCATCGTGATCGAGCAGCGCGTGGCGCAACCCGTCGTTGATCTTGCGCTCTTCCGCAATACCGAGTTCACCGTCAACATGGTGACGGCGCTGATTGTCTTCGTGGCAATGGCAGGAACAATCCTGCTGTTGCCCTTCTACCTCGATGGCATTCGTGGCTACGCCGTGGCGCAGGTAGGGTTGATCCTGGCGGTGACGCCCATTTGCGTGGGCATTGTCTCGCCCTATTCAGGCGTACTATCAGATCGCTTCGGTACACGACGAATTACGGTCATCGGCCTGGGCGTATTCCTCGTTGGCTTTGCAGCGCTTTCCACGCTGCGTATTGAGACACCGCTCTGGGCCTATGTGCTGCGCATGATTCCTGTTGGCATTGGGCTGGGCATCTTTCAGTCGCCCAACAACAGCGCCATCCTGGGCGCTGTGCCGCGCGATCGTCTTGGGGTAGCATCAGGATTGATCGCACTGACGCGCACCCTGGGGCAGTCGATGGGGATTGCCATTTCGGGGGCGCTGTGGGCGGCGGGCGTGGTTATGCTCATGGGTGTACTCCCCGTCGGGGGCGCGCCGTCGGCCCCGCCTGAAGTCCAGATGGCTGCAATGACGCGCTCGTTTGGTGTGGCCAGCGTGCTCGTAATGGGTGCGCTGGCGCTGGCCGTGTGGGCGTGGTGGCGCGAGGCGCGCCTCGCCGGCATGATCCATGTGGAGAGCGAGATGGGCGCTCCGGAATAGCTGAAAGGCGCTGACCGATGACGCAACCAAGAGGTGGCAACGGAGCATAAGAGCAATTACAGGTTTCATGGCCGTGATCAGCAGTGAGTCGCGCCGGTTCCGTTGTGACCTTGCCCGAAAGCCTCGATATCTACAGGCGCTGCCCGTGGTCAGCGCTCTCGGCCCACCAGGATCGTGGCATGGGCCGGCAGCGCAGGCCACGGGCAGCGCGCTGTCCGCCAGCCCGTCCTATACAACGAATATTTGATATTGAATGAATTGGGGCTTGACAAGTGCGCAAAGTATGCGTATAATCCTTTTATATCAAATGGTTTGATACTGAATGACTTACGACAACGTATTGACAAGGAGACACACCCATGACCTGGCAGCTTGACAAGTCCCACACCTCTATCGATTTCAGCGTGCGCCACATGATGATTTCCAAGGCGCGCGGCCAGTTCACCAGCTTTGACGGCGACTTTAACCTAAATGAGAGCAAGCCCGAAGAGAGCACAGTGCGAGTGACGATTGACACGGCAAGCATCAACACACGCGATGAGAAGCGTGACGGGCACCTGCGTTCGCCTGACTTCTTTGATGTCGAGACGTACCCGCAGATTCTGTTTCAGAGCACGCGTGTCGACCGCACGGGTGAGAAGACGGCCAAGCTTCACGGCGATCTCACGATTCGCGACGTCACCAAACCTGTGGTGCTTGACGTCACATTCGTTGGCCAGTCCGTTAGCCCGTGGGGCGCGAGCGCCTATGGCTTTGAGGCTGCCACCAGGATCAGCCGCAAGCAGTGGGGTCTCGAATGGAACGTAGCACTGGAGACGGGTGGCGTGCTTGTGAGTGACGAAGTTTCAATCACAATTGAGCTTGAACTGGTGAAGGTGGCCGAAACGCAGGCTGAAGTCGTAGCAGCCGCCTAACAGGGCGGAACGATCTCCGTATATTATCTGTCGCACGGGGCAGGGGCGGGCTGTGGCATACTTATGCCCTCCCGGCCCTGCCTTCTTGCGAACCGTGGAAAAGGAGCTTCTCGTGGCACAGAATGCGTTGCCTGCTGCACCAGCCGGACTGCACCACATCACTGCGATTGCGGGTGATCCGCAGCGCAATGTGGACTTCTACACGCGCGTCCTGGGGCAGCGGCTTGTCAAGCGCACCGTCAATTTCGATGACCCCGGCACGTGGCACCTCTATTATGCCGACGCAACCGGAACACCCGGCACGGTGCTCACCTTTTTCCCGTGGGCGGGCATACCCAGGGGCATCAGAGGCAGCGGCGAGGCGACGGCCGTTGCCTATACCGTTGCACGTGATGCCCTGCCCGACTGGAACGCGCGTTTGGCCGCGCATGGCATTGCCGCTGAAGAGAGCGAACGCTTTGGCGAGCCGTTGCTTGCGTTTGCAGATCCGGACGGCATGGGCGTTGAACTGGTGGGCAGTGCACATCAGCCTGACATTACCATCTGGCAGGACGGGCCTGTTGCCGCCGAGATGTCCCTGCGCGGCTTCCACAGCACAACGTTGCAGGTGCGCGATGGCGACGCCTCGGCCGCACTGCTGCGCGACCTCTTTGGTTGGCGCGAGCAGGCACAAGACGGCAGTCGCCGCCGCTTCGCTGTAGCGGGCAGCGCGCCCGGCGTCATGGTGGACCTTGTGGCGACGCCGGACTTGCCGCGTGGTCGCCAGGGCGCAGGCTCAATTCACCACGTCGCCTTCCGCGCCGCTGATGATGCCGAACAGGAGAATTGGCGCGCCCAGCTTGCAGCGCAAGGCTTCGGCGTGACGCCCATGCGCGACCGCCAGTACTTCCACTCCATCTACTTCCGGGAGCCGAACGGCGTGCTCTTCGAGATGGCGACGGATAGCCCGGGTTTTCTGTGGGATGAGTCGGTGGAGACACTTGGCTCCGCGCTGCGACTGCCGCCCTGGCTGGAGCCCCAGCGCAGCAGCATTGAGGCTGCACTGCCGCTGCTTGAAGGCGCGGCGGCGTAGCCGTTACAGTCAATCAATCACGATGGAATCGTGAGGCGCCGCAGCCAGAAATGGCTGCGGCGCCTCTGCGCGCATACCACGCAGTAGCTGCAAAAAATCACGCCAATTTCTCTTGACAAATCGACTGAAAACGATTACAATTAATCCAGCCAATCGTTCCGTCTCATATCTGCGCCGACACTTTCCAACCTCAGGACCAGAAACTTGTGGCTAGTATCGTAGATGTCGCTGCCAAAGCAGGCGTCTCCGTCGCAACGGTTTCGCGTGTCCTCTCCAACAAACCTCATGTGCGCCCGGCGCTGCGCGAACGGGTGCTTGCCGCTGTGGCCCAGCTTGACTACCAACCCAGCCGCGTGGCCCGCAGCCTGCGCATGCAACGTTCGCAGGTCTTTGGCCTCATCATTGGCGACATTCAGAACCCCTTCTTCACTGCACTTGCCCGCGCCGTCGAGGACATTGCCCACAGCCACGAGCACGCGGTCTTTCTGTGCAATACCGACGAAAATGCCGACAAGGAGCAGCTCTACGTCGCCCTTATGGAGGCAGAGCAGGTTGCGGGGGTCATTATTGCTCCCACCCAGGAAATCAACTCGCCTTGCCGCTGGCTCGTTGAGTCGGGAGTTCCTGTGGTTGCCATAGACAGGCGCTTGCATGACCTTGAAGTGGACACTGTGCTGGTTGACAATGTTCACTCCGCCCGTGAGGTTGTCCGTCACCTGATTGAGCAAGGGCATCAGCGCATCGCCGTCATTGCAGGGCCGCCCGCCACCACTACGGGGCGCGAACGGCTTGAAGGATACATCCTGGCCATGCAAGAGGCTGGTCGCGCCATCAATCCGGCCTACATTCGTCAGGGGCTGCACACCGAAGAAGTGGGTATGCAGATGGCGTTTGAACTTCTCGACGAGCCCAATCCGCCCGATGCGATCTTTGCGGCCAACAATCTCCTGGCCGCCGGCGTACTGGCCGCCATGCAGAGCCGGCACATTCGCGTACCGGACGAACTCGCGATTGCCGCATTTGGCGAAGTGCCATGGATGCGCCTTGTCAATCCGCCAATGACGGTCGTGCGCCTGCCGATTTACGACATGGGCGCCGCCGCGGCCAACCTGCTCATTGAACGCATCCACCGCCGTGGGACGCCTGCAAGTGAACAGCCGCCACCCCAGGAGGTGGTGCTGCGCGGGCAGCTTCTGATCCGCAATTCCTCGTTGCGCATCGCGTCAACGAATGGCGCAACGCAACCCATTTCGTGAAGGAGAAGAGAGCATGGCCGTGCCTGTATCGCCCTTCCCGCGCTACAGTTCGTTACCCATCGATCCATCGAAACCGGCCCGCTCCGCCTGGGGCGTCTTTGGCGATGAGGACCAGGTGGGCACGATCAATCTGCTGACACCCGCACGCGTGGCCAAAGCCGCCGGCCTCGTGCGCAAGGGAAGCGTTTTCTCGCTCAACTGGGAGATGGAGAAGCCCCATCCGCCCATCCTCGGCCGCAAGCCGCTGCACCACACGATCATTGACCTCACACCCGGCACTGACGATTCGCAATGGGGCACGGACGATTACTACGACGGCTACTGGACGCAGTCTTCAACGCAGTGGGACGCGCTCAGCCACATGCCGCACCCTGAGCACGGCTACTACAACGGCGTGCAGCGCGCCGACATTACGGGCCAGGAAGGCAGCCGCAACGGCATTGAAAACTGGGGGCGGCGCGGCATTGCCGGGCGCTTTGTAATGGCCGACGTGGCACGCCTCTATGCCCAGCAGGGCAGGCCGATTGACTCTGCGCAGCGCATCGAGATCCCAATCAGCGATGTACAGGCCGCGCTCGACGCCCAGGGCGCAACGCTGGAGGGCGGCGACATCCTGCTCATTCGCATGGGTTGGATCGACTGGTACGACAACGCTTCAATGGAAAACCGCGTCGCCATTTCCAAGCTGGGGGGGCCGGAGCTTCAGGCGCCCGGCGTGTCGGCGGACGAGAGCACGCTGGAGTGGCTATGGAACAATCAGGTGGCGGCCGTGGGCTGCGATGTGCCTGCGCTGGAGGCCATGCCCTATACGCCAACCGTTGAGGGCTTCCTGCACTTCCGCATTATTCCACTGCTGGGTATGGCTGTTGGCGAAATGTTCGCGCTTGACAAGCTGGCTGCCGATTGTGCCGCAGACGGAATCTGGGAGGGGATGTTCACTTCGGCTCCCCTCAACAAGAAGGGCGGCTCCGGTTCGCCGGCGAATGCCCTTGCTCTCAAGTAACCATTGTCGCCAAACCTGCCGCGTTATCGTTCATGCTATACCGACTGTGTTCCCTACAAACCACTTCTAAACAGGAGGAATCCCATGCGTCGATGGTCCCGGATTGCTGTATTTCTCGTTTTTGCCCTGCTCCTGACGGCATGCGCCGTGCCTGCGGCACCGGCCGCACCGGCGGCGCCCGCCGCCTCTGATGCGGCAGCGGACGCGCCCGCCGATGCGGCCGGCGCAGGTGAATTCCTGCTCGGCCTTGTCTCCATCACCCCATCCGACTCGTCCAATGCACGCTTCATCAATGGCGCAACCCAGGCAGCGGAAGCGCTCGGCTGGACCGTGAGCGTCATCGATGCACGCGGCAGCGCCGACGAAGCCAACGCCGCCTTCCAAAACCTCGCCCAGCGCGGCGCAGGCGCCATCATCGACCTGGTCTTCCCCGTCACATCGCTGGGCGCTGGGCTGGCGGCGGCGCAGGCCGCCAACATCCCCGTGGCAACCTGGGGCGGTGGACTGGGTGAAGGCGTTGTGGCAACCAACGGCACCGGTGGCCCGCAGGCGACCGAGGTGATCAAGCAGATGGTGGCCGACATGGGCGAAAAGGGCGAGATCCTTGCCCTCACCTATCACACCGGACAAGTTTGCCGCGAGCGCGAAGAGATGCTCGACCAGATCATTGCCGACTATCCCGAAATTTCCGTTACCAAAAACGAAGTGCCCATCCCCGGCTACCTGCAGGCCGGAGCGCAGTTCGCCACTGCGTGGCTTGCAGGTCGCCCCGCAGGTGATGGGAACTACGCGATTTGGGGCTGCTGGGATGACCCGGCCCTGGGCGCAATCTCGACGCTCAAGCAGCAGGATCGCAAGGATGTCAAGGTCTACGGCACCAACGGCAATGTTGACGCAATTGTCGCCGTGCAAGATGGCTGGATGACGGCGACGGCATGGGCGGCGGTTGAAGAGGAGGGCGAGGTACTCGTCAATACGATCAACGAGGCCATACAGGCCGGCGCTGCGTGGGAGCCGAAGGCAGTGGAAGTGCCTGTCAAGGTTGTCAACGCAGAGACAATCGAAGCATTCCTTGCCGAGCACCCTGAGGCGATCAATCCCAGCGCCTCAAACTAGTTACCGTTTCGCAACTGGGTCGGGCGCATGCGTGCGCCCGACCCTACTCACGTACCCCTTCCTCGCATGAACAACGCACTTCCTCTTCTCCAGGTCAATGGCCTGACCAAGCACTTTGGCGGCGTCCAGGCGCTCAAGGGCGTCGATGTCACCGTCTTCGCCGGCGAAGTGCATGGTCTGGTGGGTGCCAATGGCGCGGGCAAGTCAACCCTCATTCGCAGTCTGGCCGGCATCATCCAGCCTGACAACGGGCAGATTCTGCTGAATGGTGAGGCTGTACGCGTGGCCGACCCGCAGGCTGCGCGTGCGCTTGGCCTCAGTTTCATTCACCAGGAACTGAACATGGTGCCGCGCTTTACGGGCCTGCAAAACATGCTGCTGGGCCTCCCCAAGCCGCTGCGCCTTGGCATGGTTGACTGGAAGGCGGCGCGGCGTGAAGTTGATCCCGTGGTTCAGCGCCTGGGCGTTACCTTTCCCATGGATGTGCCCGTGGATCGGTTGACGGTGGCCGAACGCTGGCTGCTCTCAATTGGCCGCGCGCTCCTCTTCAAATCAAAACTGATTGCCATGGACGAGCCGACTGCGTCCCTCTCCATGGAGGAGGCCGAGCGCCTCTTTCGCATCATCCGCGAGTTGGCGGCGGATGGAATCGCCATTCTTTACGTCTCCCACCGTCTTGAAGAGATTATCGACTTGTGCGGTCGTGTCACGGTATTCAAGGACGGGGCCAGCGTCCTCGACATCGAGCGCGCCGGGCTGAACAGGAAGGCGCTCGTGCGCGCGATTGTGGGCGCCGATGTTGCGGTCGCGCCCGCCATTGCGGGCACCCAACCTGACCGGCCCATCCTTCTCGAGGCGCGCAACCTGAGCCGTGCGCCCTATGTGCGCAATGCGTCGCTCACCTTGCACAAGGGCGAAGTGCTTGGCCTGGCCGGCCTCGTCGGCGCAGGGCGCAGCGAGCTCGTGCGCATGCTGTATGGCGCCGACCGGCCGGATTTGGGCGAAATATGGCTCGAAGGTCGCAAGCTCGCGCTGCGTGAACCGCAGGACGCGGTGCGCAGCGGCATTGCGCTTGTGCCCGAGGAGCGACGTTCGCAGGGGCTGCTGCTCGACAAGAGTGTTGCGTTCAACATCAATCTGCCCAGTGTCAAATCGTTGCGTTACGCACCGCTGCTTCCCTTCATCAACCTGGGGCAGGCGCGCAGCCGCGCGCTCGATATTGTGCAGCAGCTCCAGGTCAAGACGCCCGGTGTGACAACGCCTGTACGCACGCTCTCGGGCGGCAACCAGCAGAAGATCGTGATTGGCAAATGGCTGACGGCCCCCATGAAGGTCATCATTCTTGATGAACCGTCGCGCGGCGTTGATGTGGGGGCACGCGGCGATATTCACGCAATAGTGCGTTCGCTCGCCAGGGAGGGCGCCGGTGTCATCGTCATCTCGTCCGAAGTGGAAGAGTTGCCGGGCCTGTGCGACAGAGTCATTGTCATGGTGGAAGGCCGCATTGTGGGAGAGCTTGCAGGCGAGGCGATTACCAAGGAAGCGCTGATCCACCTCAGCTACGCCCATGCCAATGAGATTGTGCCAAACGAAAGCAAACACGAGGAAGTGAGTCCCCTGCAATGAGCACCGCAGAGACCAACAGCACACCAGCCGCTGCAGCGGCTCTCAACGCGCCGGTCGAAGGAGCGCGGCGGCGCGAGATCCTTACGTTTGTTGCCAATTATGGCAGCATCATCGGCATGTTGATCATGATTGCCATCTTTTCGATAGCCGCACCGCGCGCCTTTCCCACGCTCTCCAATTTTCTCAATATTCTGAACCAGGCTTCGCTGACGGCCATCATCGCGGGCGGGCTGACGGTGGTGCTGATCGTGGGCGAGATGGACCTCAGCATCGGCTATCACGGTTCTTTGGCGGGCGTGCTCGTGACGGGGCTTATGGTCAAGCAGGGGTTGCCCGTTTGGCTGGCGATTGTGCTCGTGCTGGGCGTGGGCGCGATTGTCGGCATTGTCAATGGCACGATTGTGACGAAGGTGAAGGTCAACTCGGTCATCGCCACCCTCGGCATCGGCAGCATTCTGGTGGGTCTGACCTTTGCCTACTCCACCGGTGTGCCGATTGCGTCGGGTGTGCCCAAGTCATTCACAGCAATCGCATTGCAGCGTTCCATGGGCATCCCCAACAACATCATCATCATGTTCGTGGTCTTGCTCATGCTCTGGCTGCTTGTCAACCGCACGGATTTGGGGCAGCAGATTCAGGCGGTGGGCGGCAATATGGAGGCGGCGCGCCTCTCAGGTATTCGCGTCGACCGCGTCAAGATCATTGCCTACGTCACGGCCGGCTTGTGCGCGTCAGCGACAGGCATCCTGCTGGCGTCACTGATCGGCAGCGGTACGGCCAGCGCGGCCGACTCGTACCTGCTCAATGCGTTCGCGGCCACGTTCCTGGGATCGGCCACGCTCAAGGACGGCGAGTTCCACATTCCGGGCACCTTCATCGGCGTGCTCATCATCGGCATTGGTTTCAACGGGTTGGCTATCTTTGGCGCCCCCACCTTCTACCAGTACATCTTCCAGGGCGCAATCCTGGTGATTGCCGTCGGCCTGAGCAGTGTTGCACGGCAGCTTGCTACGCGCTAGACGATTGCCGCCGGGCGTCCTGCATGGACGCACTACCCTGACCGCTGGTTTGGGTTGGGTCGTAAGCTGATACTGCGAACAAATACAGGGCCCCCAGCCGCCACGGCTGGGGGCCCTGTACTGTAATCGCCCTGGTGCGCGTCCCAAATTGAGTATTGACAGAGCGCTAAAGCGGGTGTATCCTGAGTTTACTCGAGTAACCAAAACGAGCTCCCCATGATACGCAAAGTCACACGCAGCGATGTAGCACGGCAGGCCGGCGTCTCCGACGCCACTGTTTCCTATGTGCTCAACGGCAGCCCCAAAAGCGTCTCCGTTGAGACGCAAAAGCGCGTGCTCGAAGCTGCCAAACAGCTGCAGTATCGGCCCGACCAAATCGCGCGCAGCCTCAAGACAGGCAAGACGAATGTCATCGGCCTGGTGATACCGATCATCGCCAGCCCATTGATGGCCGTGCTGGCCAACAACGTGCATGAGTCGCTACTGCGCGCCGGCTATTCGCTTACCTTTGCCAATACGCACGAAGACCCGGTGCTGGAAAATCGGACGCTCGAACTGCTGCTCTCGCAATCCATCGACGGCGTCATCATCAGCCCCGTGTCCAAGCAGCCCCCCGCGGCACTGCGCACCTTTGCAGCGCTGGACATTCCCTTTGTCTTCCTGGATCGCTATGTCTCCGGCATCAGCGCGGATGTTGTGACGACAGACAATGCGGCCTATGCCAGACAAGCTACCGATTACCTCCTGCGCCGCGGCTGTAAACGACCG
>CAYRVP010000010.1:0-53399 GCA_964427845.1 uncultured Caldilineaceae bacterium | reverse complement strand
GGTGTCCGTGCAGCCGTTCATCCGCCGCCGAAACTTGTCGAAGATGCCATCCTTGCCCGACAGCATCACCACCTTGATCCCTTTCGTGGTCTCCCCTTTTTTCACCAGGTTGCAGAACTTATAGCCATCCAAGCGAGGAGTATCGATATCCAGAATGATGAGCGCTGGCTCACACGCATGGATAGCCTCGATCGCAGCCACCCCATCTGCGGCCGAGAAGACTCGATAGCCGTGTTTCGAGAGGGTCATGGTCACGAGTTTGCGGACCGTCAGGCTATCGTCCACAACAAGAATGGCTGGACCGTTCCCCTCGACGACGGAGTCAACAACCGGCGCATCCTGGGGGGCGTCCGGTTCCTGGAATTCTTGGAGAGTTGCTTGTGGCGGGGGTTCCAAAGCGACAGCGGCAGGTTCGAGGAGTTGGTCGACCATCGCCGGGAGTTGACTCTCAACGGGAGCAAGCTCCGGTCCAGCTTGCTCGGCAAGCGACAATTGGACGACTGGCTCTTCCTGTGCCGTGTCAATTGGCTCATCTGCTCCCGCTTCGAATTGCGTATCCCCGTTAGCCTTCTCCTCTCCCAAAGTGAGAGACTGGGGATATACGAGCAGGTTTTCAGGCAACTCGGGAGGCTCGACGAAGGCATTCTCCAAGGGGGATGCCGGAGGCGAGCGTAATTGTTTGAAGATTGAAGATGAAGGATTGACGATTGACAATCGTCAATCGTCAATCGCCAATGGCCGTACGCTGTATCACCCAATCAATTGTTCATGTTCTCGGCGGCAAGGTAGAGCGCGCTGATGTTGGCGGCGTGACGCGCCTGGTTGGCAACGCCGCTGCGCGCAGTGGGCAGCAAGGTGTCGGCCAGGGCCAGCGCGCCGCCCAAGCCGCCATTGCCCTGCGCAACACGCGGAATGACGCGTCGCGTTTCGTGTAAATAGGCCACGTCATTGGCCAGGCGCTGCATCATCTCCATGCGGTCGGTGACGGCAGTGCCCTCATGCGGTATGTAGAGTTGCACCTTGCGCTCGCGCACGAGCATGGCGAGGAGGCGCAGCGCGTCAAGCTCTGCCTGGCCGTCGCTCCCGGCGTCCACCGCGGGCAGCAGAACGTCGCTGCCATAATTGCCGCCGCAGAGAATCCCAAGCAGTGGCAGCAGCACGACGTTGCCGGTGGCCTGGCTGTACACATCCAGCAGGTGCTCGCCAATACGCAAATGCGCCAGGCCTCCGGGCTCGGTCTGCACAAGCGCAACCTGTGCCACGGGCCTGGGCTCTGTGGTGAAGACCGCCGCGGCGCGCGGCGGCAAGATAAAGAGTTCGGCCGCATTGAGAGGCGGGTCCACCAGCAGCAGTTCGTCCTCGCTGCCGGGGCCAATGCCGCGCCCGAATATGAAGAGCGTGTTGTGCAGCGGCTCTCCGTCGCTGAATAGTTCCACGGACGGATAGAGATTGGTGATTGTGGGCAGGTGGCCCTCCTCGGCGTCAGGGCAGGGGCGGATGCGGCGCGGGCGCTGCATCGCAGGGTTCTACACTGCCCAGGCGAGCCAGCGCCCGCGCGAGTTCGGCGGGCAGATCGGCTACCACAACCTGGCCATCGGGCAGCAGATAGATTTCGGTCTCGGTGGGAAAGAGGGGTGCGGGGTCAGCCTCACCCACCGGCGCGTCCTCACCGGTCGTCAGCAATGTGGATGTGCTCATCCGGCTCCTTCTCGTAGTATTCGGCGGTGCGCTGGCTGTCCTCCACGCGCCCCAACCGCTCCAACAGCGCGCTGATGCTCTCGCAGCCACTGCCGGTCACGCCCCGAATGCGATAGGCCACGCGGCCATCGGGGAAAATCTCGACCTCAATCTCCTGGCGTTCCATCGTTCTCCTCCATGATGCGGCGCACCGAAACAGACCGCCTTTGCACGAGCAGCGTCAATTCCAGCGGCGCACCGTCATGCGGATGACCTGGTCGCTGCCGGTCTTCTCCTCAATCAGCGCAAAACCGGCCTTGGCCGTCTCGTCCACCACCATGTGGTAGGCGTAGCGCTGCTGGATGCGCGCCAGGGTTTGCCGAACGCCTGCCATCTGCATACTGTCTCCCATCACTTCAAGCAGCCCATCGGCATTGGGATTGAGGCCGAAACTGCCCTCGCGCGCATGCACCACCAGCGCCGCTTCTTCGTTGGCCCCGCTGAAGAAGTGGCGATAGCGCATGTCCTCTTCATAGCGAATCTGCAGGTCGTCGAGCGCCTTCTTGACCAGCGCGACATCGCGCAGTTCTGTGCGCACCTTCACGAATTTCGACATTGCACTCTCCTTGTCGGGAAAGACTTCCCCTCAACAATCAGGCTGACTGGCGCGTCTGCGATTCCGCCCGATACGCCATGTCCAGTACTTCCATTGTATGCCACACGGGCAATGGGCGGCGCCGGTTGGCCAGGTGGGTGCGCAACTGCGTCAGGCAGCCAATGTTGCCGGTAATCACCGCCTGCGCACCGGCAGCGAGCACGTTCTCCACCTTGCGGCCGCCCAGCGCTGCGGCAATTGCGGGCTGTTCCATGTTGTAGGTGCCCGCCGAGCCACAGCAGATTTCCGCTTCACCAATCTCCACCAGCGTGAGGTTGGGAATTTGGCGCAGCAGCGCCCGCGGCTCCTGCGTAACGCCCTGGGCGTGGGCCAGGTGGCAGGCATCATGGTAGGCGGCGCGCACGGGGATTGGCAAGGGGGGCGGCGCGACAATGCCCAGTTGGGAGAGAAAGACACTTACGTCGCGCACCTTGTCGGCAAAGGCCTGGGCACGCGACGCGTCGGTCTCGCCCGCAAAGAGCAGCGGGTACTCCTTCATGCCCGAGCCGCAGCCCGCGACGTTGCTGATGACTGCGTCAACATCGGGTGGAAAAGCGCGCATGTTGGCGCGCGCCAGGGTACGCGCTTGCGCTTGCTCGCCCGTGTGCATGGAAAGCGCCCCGCAGCAGCATTGCTGACGGGCGATCACCACCTCAACACCGTTGCGCGCCAGCACGCGCAGCGTGGCGGCGTTGATTTGCGGCGCCAGCACCGGCTGCACGCAGCCAACCAGAAAGGCAACGCGCGCACGCCGCACGCCCTGTGCGGGCAGAAGGTCGGGCAGCGGATCGGCCGCGCGCAGCGACGTGGGCAGCAGCCCCAGCATCGCCCCAAACTGCGCGGGCATGACGCCGCGGATGGGACGCACGAAGCGGCCCGCCTGCGCCGCCGCCCTGAAACGTGCGCCGTACGGGAGCGTGGCGTGGACGACGTTGTGTGCAGCCTGATCGAGCAGCGGGCGCTTGCGGATGCGGTTGGCGCGCGCCCGAAAGGGGCTGAGCAAGTGGCCATACTCCACGCCCGAGGGGCAGGCCGTTACGCACGCCAGGCAGCCAAGGCAGCGGTCGATGTGCTCGATCATTGCCTCAAGTTCGATGCGCCCTTCAAGCTGCTCCTTCATGAGGATAATGCGGCCGCGCGGCGAATCGTTCTCGTCGCCCAACACCCTGTAGGTTGGGCAGGTGGCGAGGCAGAAACCGCAGTGTACACACGCTTCCACAGCGTGCGCCATGGCTTCACCTTGCGGGCCCAGTGTGGCAATGGGGATTTCGTGCTGCATAAACGTCAGCTCCAGAGAGTCGGTACTGAAAAACGAGCAGGGGCGGCCACTAAAGCGCTCTCGCCTCTATGACGCAAATCGGCGCGGCCTGATACTTTCCCACGCGGCCTGACTTCGCACCAGGTCAACATATCTCAGGTGTAGCGAGTCAAGCCACGCGTAATCGGATGGCTCGCTTACCCCCTCTTGCCACTTCGCAATAACGCCTTCAAGTTCCCATTCCAGCAGTGTTGCACGCCCTTCCGGATTGAGGTAGCGCCGATACGCCAACAACCCATCCGCGCAGTCTGTATCTCCAGAGGGGTACAGGACTACACAATAGCCTTCCTGATACCTGGGCACGTTCTGATGCAGCACTGCAAACACCAATAAATGGTTGCGCCAAAGCTGATTGTATGCCGGCTCAGGGAAGTACTTCTCCATTCCCGGCTGCCACCACCAATCGGCACACTCCATCCACCTGGAGTAGCCACGCTTCAATTCATACCGCTTGTTCGAAAAAGACTCGATGAACTTGGTTTCGATGCCCAGAAAGCCCAGTGCACCACTCGGCCGCTCGTACTCCACAAAGGCGTCGAATGATGAACCGTCCTCGAGATGCGACTGCCTGTCTGGAGCAAACTCAATCCGAACACTCGTGACTTGCGCATCAGCGGGAAAACCGGTAAGGCAATGCATAAGGCGTGTCGCAAGCGGGAGATCATTCACCAAAGGAGCGAACAGGTTGAAACAGAGTGGTTGGCTGCTTACCATGTTCCTTCGAAGGCGCAATGCATCGATTAGTCCATCCCCTTCGATCAGCCTCGCTTCAGCCGCCGCGTGGATTGCGGGCGTTAGGAAATTGGCGCCCTCGAGGCCGTCCGACTCGCGGAGGATGTTGCCGTAAAGTGCGCCACGTGCGGAGGCGTGCGGACCAGGCGGAAACCCGAGTACATACCGCCGGTACCATGACTGGTGAACGCGCATGCGTGCAGCGAATCGATTGTCCTTGCTCCATACATGAACGCAGTCGGGCTCCAACAAATTGGGGGATGCGGCATCCATTCGAACCTTCTGAATCTCCAAATAGCTCAAAACTCGAGGAAGCGGCGATCAGGATCGAGCACGCCCTTGACGCGCTCAAGCGTGGTGGCGCCCACGCGCACGCCCAGGAGGGGTGAGACGGCGTCACCGCGCAGCAGCAGGCCTGCCAGCCCCTGCTCGTGCAGCAACGTATCGAGTGCGGTAACGTTGTGCGGCCAGCCAACCCACGCCAAATGGCCGCCCACACTGTAGACGCGTTGCGCACCAGCGCCCGCCAACGCCCCATCCAGCGCCACCAAAACGTGGGGCGAAATGGGTACTTTGGCAAGCGCCGCGCCGGGCGGGACCCATGCGAAGGCGTTGCGGTCGCGCCAAAAAGCGGCGTCGTCGTCGACATCGTCACCGTGGCCCACGAAGGCGCGCAGCCGCGCCATGCGTTCGGGCAGCGCGCGCGCCAGGCCGCCCAGGCGCAGGTGGAGTGTAGGGCCGCCCTCATGCACAGAGACGTCCACCGCCTCGAGTTCAAGTGCACTTGTGGCAATACGCGCGAGCAGAGCCTGCGCCGCGCTTATGTCGATGCACGGTGCATTAAGCGTGGCAAAGGCCGGCGGGCTGGGAAATACCTTGAAGGTGGCCTCGGTGAGGATGCCCAACCGCCCCAGGCTGCCCACGAACAGCTTGGGAAAATCGAAACCGGCGGCGTTCTTCACCACCTTGCCGCCGCCGCGCACCATGCGGCCGCGCCCATCCACAAAACGAATGCCAATGATGAAATCGCGCAGGCCGCCATAGCGCCAGCGGCGCGGCCCACTCAGGCCCGCCGCAATCGTACCGCCCAGGGTGGCCCCCTGGAGAACTGAAGGTGGGTCGAAGGGGAGATACTGGCCATGCGCGGCGAGCGCAGCCTCGATCTCCGCCAGCGGCGTGCCGGCCAGCGCCGTGAAGGTGTACTCGCTCGGCTCATACTCGGTAATGCCGCTGAGGCCATCCATTGCCAGCGAGGTCGCGCCCGCGCGCGCCCCCGAAAGCGCGGGCTTGCTCCCGCCACCGCAAGGCAGGAGAGGAGAACGCGTGGCGCGCATAATGCGCTCCACGTCCGCGACGGAATTCACCTGGTCGGCCACTGTCTCCATAGTTTGCCTCGCAGCCTGATGCGGGAGAAAAGTCACATGCGCGAAATCACGCCCGCAGCCTCCAGCGGATGGGGCGCGTGGGCGCGCGCCGCCGCCGCACCGCCCGGCAGTTTCTTGCCGCGATTGGCGATTGCCTGGGGGTCAAAGGCAAGGTGCAATTCGTTCATCACGCCGAGATCCACCGGCGAGAAGAGGACAGGCATGAAGGCCAGCTTTTCGAGGCCTATGCCATGCTCGCCGGTGATGGTGCCGCCCATAGCAATACACATGCGCAGAATATCGGCCGCCAGGGCCTCGGCGCGTTCGTAGGCGCCGTGCTCGCGCCCATTATAGAGAATGAGCGGGTGCAGGTTGCCGTCGCCGGCATGAAAGACGTTGGCGCAGCGCGTTTGGTGTTTGGCGCTCAGCGTGGTGATGGTGGCAAGCGCCTCGCCCAGGCGGGCCCGGGGCACCACGCCATCCTGCACAATGTAGTCGGGGCTCAGGCGACCCACTGCCGAGAACGCGCCCTTGCGCCCCTTCCAGATGCGGGCGCGGTCAGCGTCGCTCTTCGCCACGGTCAACTGGTACGGGCCGGATGCTTCAATGACCTGCATGAGGTGCGCGAACTCGGCCTCCACCTGCACGGGCTCACCCTCCAGTTCGACAATCAGCAGCGCCGCCGCGTCCAGCGGATAGCCGGCGTGGACGGCCGCCTCTGCCGCCTGAATGGAGAGGTTGTCCATGATCTCGATGGCGCCGGGCAGCAGCCCCGAGGCGACCACCGCCGAGACGGCATCGCCCGCGCCGGCGAGCGAATCATAGGCGGCGAGGAGCGTCTTGTAGACGGCCGGGCGGGGCACGAGGCGCAGCGTGATCTCGAGCGCCACGCCAAAGAGCCCTTCGCTGCCCACGAAGAGCCCGACAAGGTCCGGCCCCACCTGCTCGAGGCCGCCGCTGCCGAACTCGACCACCTCGCCGTCGGCCAGCACTGCCTTGATGGCGAGAACGTGATTGCTTGTCATGCCGTATTTGAGGCAATGCGCCCCGCCCGAGTTGAACGCGACATTGCCGCCGATTGTGCAAATGAGCTGGCTTGAGGGATCCGGCGCGAAGTAGAGGCCGTGGGGCGCGGCGGCCTTGCTCACGTCGAGGTTGACGACGCCCGGCTCCACCACAGCGCTGCGCGTGACGGGGTCCACAGAGAGGATGCGGTTGAGGCGGTTGAGAGCGATCACGAGGCCGTCGGCCACGGGCGTGGAGCCACCCGAGAGGCTGGTGCCGCTGCCACGCGCCACAAAGGGGACGTGGTGGCGGGCACAGGCGCGCACTGCGTCAATGACCTCCTGCTGCGATTCGGCAAGGAGCACTGCAGCGGGGCGGCACTGCATCGCCGTAATGGCGTCGGAGGCGAAGGGGCCCAACTGCGCGTCCTGCGTGAGGAGGCGCGCGGGCGGCACGATGTGCCCAAGTTCATCGAGGAAGAGATCGCGACTCATGGGTGCCTCCAGGGAAGACCATACTTCTCAACGCAAAGATGCAAAGATAGCAAAGAAACGCAAAGGAAAAGCAAGAACAACGTGACACGTGTTCATGCGCAGGTATCCAGCCCTATGTGTGCGCCTTAGTGCTGCATCCTGCAAGTACGTCGCGGATTCGTAGCGGCGGCTTAAGCCGCCGTTCGTCTTTGTCACGGTGCGATTGGTCAGTACGGCAGCTAAAGCAGCCGCTACGAAAGACCGTCTCACTTGCAGGATGCAGCACTTAGTTAGAATTTCCTTTGCGTTTCTTTGCTCCCTTCGCCCCTTTGCGTTGAAGCAGTTACTCCAGTGTGCGCAGCAGGGCGCGGATTGGGCTGCCATCGACCGTGAGTTTGAGCGGCAGCGCAATCAGTTCGTAGTCGCCGGGCGGCACGTCGGCCAGGGCCAGCGATTCGAGAATATAGACGCTGTGGCGGTCGAGCGTGTGGTGTGCTTCGAGCGTCTTGCTGTGCATAGGGTCCACCGAGGGCGCATCCGTGCCGAAGAGGCGCACGCCGCTTTCGCCGAGCAGCGACGCCGTCTCGGGCGCAAGGTAGGCGAATTCCTCGTCCCAGCGTTCGGTGGGGCGCAACGAAGCGGGCGTCTTGATGAGCAGACGCTCGATGTTGCGCAGATCAATGCCCGCCAGCTGCGCGGGCGACACGGCAGCGGTTGTGTCAATTTCCACCACCGTGGCGCGCCCGATGTAGACATCCAGCGGGACTTCACCAATGGGCAACCCGGCCGTATTGTAGTGCAGCGGCGCGTCGGCGTGCGTGCCGGTGTGCGGGCTGAGCGTGATTGCAGTGACATTGACCGCGTCACCGCGCTCCATGCGCGACACCCACTTCTGTGCGAAGGGCGTGTCGCCCGGCCATTCGGCCACGTCGGCGGTCACTGTGCGGGTAATGTCATAGATGTGTGCCATGGAAACGCCTCTCACCTGTGCGGTGCCGGGCGTTTGCCGGCGCCCACTGCACTTTACATCGAAGCATTCTTGCTACGACACTTAGTGCGCGCTCTCGGCCACATATTGGCTGTAGGCATCGGCGTCCATGAGCCCGGCTATCTCCTCCTCGCTGCCCGCGCCCGCCTCCACCTTGAAGAACCAGGCCCCGTAGGGGTCGCCATTCACGATCTCGGGTGTGTCGGCCAATTGCGCGTTGATCTCAACAACCTTGCCGCTCACCGGCGCCATCACGTCCTCGGCTGCCTTGACGGACTCCACCACGGCTGCCTGCTTGCCTGCCGCCACCTCGCTGCCTACGGAAGGCAGTTCAACATAGACGACGTCGCTCAACGTGTCCTGGGCGTAATCCGATATACCCACGATGATGACGCCGTCTTCCTTGCGTGCCCACTCGTGCGATTTGGCGTAGCGAGCCTGGGCATCAACCTTGAACTGCGACATGTGGTGCTCCTTTGATTATGGAGAATCGAGGATTGATTTTGGGAATGCACAAGTGCCATCTACTTGTAGCGGGGCTTGTAGAAGGGGCGCTTGACAACGACTGCTTTCTTGGGCTGGCCGCGCACCAGAATGTCAATTTCCGTGCCCAGGGTGCTCAGCGCGGCGGGCACATAGGCCATACCCAGGAACTTGTCGAGCGTAGGGCTCTTCATGCCTGAGGTGACGTAGCCGATTGTGGCACCGTCCTTGGCAACGCCATAGTGCTCGCGCGCCACGGCCTTGTCCACCATCTCGAAGCCGACCAGCAGCCGGGGCGCGCCTTCGAGCTTGTATTTAAGCAGCGCGCCGCGGCCCACGAACTCCTTGTGCCAGCCAATCGTCCAGTTCATGCGCGCCTCAAGAGCAAGCGTGGTGGCATCAATTTCGTGGCCGTAGAGGGGCAGGCACGCCTCAAAGCGCAGACTGTCACGCGCCGCCAGGCCGCAGGCCAGCAGACCATCGTTCCTGCCTGCCTCGAGGATGGCGTTCCATACCGCCACGGCATCCGTCGCAGGGAAGTAAAGCTCGAAGCCGTCCTCACCGGTGTAGCCCGTGCGGCCCAGCAGCGCCTGCGCGCCGTGCAACGTCGTCTCGACGGCGGTGCGCACCGCCACTGCGCTCAGGTCGGCAGGCGTCAGGCGCTGAAGGATCATCTCGGCAGAGGGACCCTGCAGCGCCAACATGCAGGTCTCGTCGGAAATGTCACGCAACGTCACCTCGAACCCAATCGCGTTGGCCTCCAGCCAGGCAAAGTCCTTGGCACGATTGGACGCATTGACTGCGATAAACCAGCGCGTGGGCAGGCGATAGATGAAGATGTCATCCACCACCGTGCCGTCGTGGTAGAGGAGCAGGCTGTAGTGCGCGTCCAGCGGCTGCATCTGGTCGATGTCCCAGGGCTGAATGTACTGCAGGAAGAGATCGGCATCGGGGCCGATCAGTTCAAACTGGCCCATGTGGTCAATGTCAAAGAGGCCCGCGGCGGTGCGCACGGCGGCGTGCTCGGCGGTGGGGCCGGTAGGGTATTGCACGGGCAACAGGTAGCCGGCAAACTCGACCATGCGGCCGCCCATTTCCACGTGGGTGTCATAAAGAGGCGTCTTGAGGGGTTGCGGCTCGGGCTTAGACATGGTGCGTCCTTCTTTGGGTGCAAGTACAGGTTAGCAGGGTACTGCGTGCTGATGGAGAAACGTCAGCACACTATCGGTATGCCAGTGGCAGGAATAGGCGCGTGAAGTCGCGGGCAACAATGAAGTGGATGTCGATTACGCCGGTCACGCCGTCGACGCCATTCAGCTGGGGGTGAACCATGATCTTCCCATGATAGTCGCCCTTTGGCAGTGCGCCGATTGTTGCCGTGACTGCCAAGGAGTCGCCATCCACACCGGAAATCGGAGTTGCATTGAGTGCCTTCAGATCACCCAGCTCCAGCTCGATAGACCATGTTGCTTCGGGCCATGTGAAGCGCAAAGGAAGGGAGGCGCCTTGGGTCGAGGTGACGTTTTCTTCGGCCAGAAAGTGAAGCTCGTGCGGACTGTCGACCATGACCAGTTGGGACAGAAAGCGCGGACCGCCACTGCCTGTATGCTCCTCGGCAGTCCCAAACCAGTCATTCGCCTGCAACGTGACAGCGTCGGAGTCAGTCCATCGCGGCATAATGTCACCCGTGGAATCGATGGATCCGTGGCCGGGTTCAGTCGTCACAACCATGCGGTTCAGATAGTCAAAGCCACGGTACATCAAATCTTGCGGCTGTGGTGCGTCCGGGTGGGGCAAGCCGAACGAGTGGCCGACCTCGTGCAGCATGGCGCCGATACTGGTTGTGAACGCAGCCCAATACTGTCTCGAGCGCCCGTATTCCGGGAACAGGTAGGGTTCTACAAGCGAGGGGTCTGTAAAGTGGGCCTCGATCTCGCCCACGCGTTCGGGAAAAGTGTAGAGGGTTGCACTGCCGAAAATTGGCAAGCGATCACCTCCCAAAGCGAGATGCCCTTTCAAAGTCTCCGTTGCTGCGTCGTAATGCGTCTCCGCAAGGATTGCGAGGTCTTTGACGTGGTTGCGATTCGGAAAGTCGGCCAGGAGGTCATAGAAATGGAAGTACAAATCCATGTCGGTCATAGAACGTAGTTCGGCGCGTGTCTTTGTCGAGCGAATGGCCTCGACGACGGCCACGCCGGACGCATCTGCCATCAGCCTGAAGGTGGAACGGGAAAGGCCCTTGTCATGCAAAAGTTCGGCGGTGAGTGATTGAAGCATCCGACCAGCAAGGCGCAAGCGCGTCGTACCATTCTCAGGACCATGCGGCGCGCCCACAGGCGCATCAAAGGCGCCATCGCTATCTGAGCCGATCAAGTACACAAGGCGCACCGAGTTGCTCATCGACGCAGGAGCGAGGACCAAATCAAATGTGTAACGCTCGCCAGTTGACGTGGTGAATTGAAGCGTGTTACGCCCAACCACAAGCGGTACAAATGTCCGCCACTGTCCATCGTTCACGGCTACATGAATGACCTCGGCGCCAATACGAATTGTCAGGCTTGTGTCATTGGCCGCTTCACCAACAAGCAGGGGGAGGTCATAGGTGATTGTGTCTCCATTAGCGAAATTGAGAATGGTCAGCCGACCGCCAGCAGCCAGCGCCGCCCGTGCATCGATCATTCCCAAGAGTATGCCGAGCACAAGAAGCAGACGGACGGAACTTCGCTTGCGACTATTCATGAGCTGCGGCCCTCGTGGCGACGTGCGTGTGACTTGCGCCTTCTAGCATCTCCAAGAATCTCGCTATCTACAGTCATGACACCGTGCGTGTCATTCAGCAGCCTGGTAATCCGGGTTTGGCCACACAATCAGCGGCACAGTGCCGCCTGAAACACTATCCTCAAGATAGCCCTCGACGATGCCGCGCACCTCAAAGCCCTGCGCAAGCTGGAAGGTGAGCGTGGGATCGCTGAGTTCGCCGCGCACAACCTTCTCAACGTAGGTCGCCACCGTCATTGTCTCACGGTGGCGGGCGTAGCCGGGTATCATGCCGCCGCCGACAATGCCGCGACGGTTCGTGGAGCGCACCAGCGCCATGCGCGCCGCATAGAGCAATTTGCCCACACCGCGTCCCCTGTATGCCGGGTGCACGCTGATGTCCGCGCCATAGTAGTATGCGCCGTCGGGATCATGGTTTGTAAAGTAGAAATTGCCGCAAATCTCGCGGAACGAATGTTTGGGGTGCGCAAAGTCAAAATCAACGAAGAAGCCCGAACCCTGGCCGATGACATGGTCGCCCTGGTCGCCGTCGAGGCCAACAAACTGCCCCTGTGCGAAACAGGCAAACTGGGCGGCGAAATGGGGTTGCTTCATCAGTTCGTCATCACCCAGCGTGGGATAGCAGTCGCGCTGCAACTGCTCGAGGGCGGCAAAGTAGGCCGGCTCGAGATTGACAATGCGAATCGCACCCTGGGCAGCCATGCTTCAGTCCGCATCCCACGGCGTAGGCCACACCGGCGGCTCCTCGGTGTAGGAGGGGCCAGGCGCAAAGCCGTGCGCCAGCAACCACTCGACCGGCGGACCGGCCCAACGCACCTGCTTCCAGTCCACCGCGCCGTCTGCGTTGAAGCGCACACCTTCTTCCTCCAAACGTGCGCGCTGCATATCACTGCCGCCGCCATCGCCACGTGGGCTGATTTTGCCCTGTGCGTTGATCACGCGCTGCCAGGGCGTCGTGCTGCCCGCGGGCACGGCGGCCATTGCATAGCCAACCATGCGCGCGGTGCAATTGCCCACAATCGAGGCAATGTGCCCATAGGCCGCCACGCGCCCGGACGGAATTTGCTCGACCACAGCGTAGATGCGGGTGTAGAGTGGATCGTCCATAGTCACGATCTTCCCTTGCGCAGATGCAGGCCGATGACTGGCTTCGCGCCCGCTCACTGCCTGCATCCACGCAGGGGATTGCCTTGCATCAGGCCGGGCGTTCGGTCACTGTGACGCTACGAATGTGATCACCCTGGCGAATCGAGTTGACAACGTCCATGCCCTCGACCACCTTGCCAAAGACGGTGTGATTGCCGTCCAGGTGCGGCTGCGGCCCATGGGTGATGAAGAATTGGCTGCCATTGGTGTTGGGGCCGGCATTGGCCATGGAGATCACGCCCGTCTCGTGCTTGAGCGGGTTGCCAAGCGTCTCGTCCTCAAAAGTATAGCCGGGGCCGCCGCGGCCCGAGCCTGTGGGGTCGCCCCCCTGCACCATGAAATTGCTGATAACGCGGTGAAATGCAACGCCGTCGTAGTAGCCATCCCTGGCAAGGAAGACGAAGTTGTTAACGGTCTTGGGCGCGTTCTTGGCATAGAGGTCAAGCACGATGGCGCCCTTGTCGGTGTCGAGCGTCACCTCATAGATGTTGTTCTTGTCAATCGCCATTGCAGGCGGGGTGCTCCACTGCTTGGATGCTGCCATTTTTACCTCGGAATCTTGGTGGCCGCGGCGCGGGATGCAGGACGCGGGCGGCAGGTTGCGAATGCTTCGGGAGGTCTGCGTCCATTGTACCATCGCCACCACGAAGGCCACTTGGCGGGCCGCGCACATGGCGCGTTGTACGCTGTGCGCTCGCGCTGGGCTCCGGCCATTGTAGCATAGCCGGGCGACGGAACTGGGCAGGCGGCCGCCCGTGCAGACGCGCCCAGGCCGCCCACCTGGTGTAGAATAGCGCGCGGCGCTGCATGGTGCGCGCCCTGGGGAGAATATGCAAGATGAGTGATTCGTTGCTGCCGCGCCGCACGGCCACACGCTATGTGACGCCACTGCGCGAGGGCGGCTCTCTGCCCGCTGTGGTGGAGGCCGACGACGGCAAGCTCTATGTAATGAAGTTCGTGGGCGCAGGTCAGGGGGCCAAGGCGCTGATTGCCGAGGTGCTCGCCGGCGAGATTGCGCTGCAGCTTGGCCTCGACATGCCCGAAATGGTGTTGCTCGACCTGGATGCCGCCATCGGTCGCTCCGAGGCCGACCAGGAAATCAGCGACCTGCTGCGCGCAAGCGCGGGCGTCAACCTGGGCTTTCGCTTCCTGGAGGGCGCATTCGCCTACAACGTGCTGCAGAAGCCGCCGCCGCCGCCCGACCTGGCATCGGCGATTGTCTGGTTTGACGCCTACGTGACCAACGTGGACCGTACGCCACGCAATGTCAACATGCTCATGGCCGAGGAGCGCCTCTGGCTGATTGACCACGGCGCCGCGCTCTACTTCCATCACACGTGGGATGATGCAGACGGCCGCAGCCGCAGCCCCTTCCCGCTGATCAAGCAGCATACGCTGCTGCCCTACGCCACGGAACTGCGCGCGGCCGACGCGCGCCTGCGCCCTCTGCTCACAGATGACCTGTTGCAGGCGGTCGTGGCGCTGCCCCCCGACGCGTGGCTGCGCTACGAGACACGCTTTGCCTCGCCCGCCGCGCAGCGCACCGCCTACTTCGACTTTCTGCGCAGCCGCCGCGATGCCGCCGACATATTCCTCGAGGAGGCGCTGGATGCGCACGCGCGACTCGTTTGACTACGCGTACCTGCGCGTGGTGCCCCGCGTGCAGATGGGCGAATTCCTCAACGTGGGCGTCATTCTCTACTGCCGCACACAGCGCTTTCTGGGCCTGCAACTGGTCTATGACCCGGCGCGGCTGGCGCAATTCGTCGCGCCGCTGCGCGCCGAGGCCGTGGTGGAGCAACTGCGCATGTTCGAGGCCATTGGCCGCGGCGAGGGGCCGATTGGTGTGCTGGGCCAGGCCGAAATTTTCCACTGGCTGGTCGCGCCGCACAGCACCGTCATCCAGGCGTCGGATGTGCATTCCGGTCTCTGTCATGACCCCGACGCGGCGCTCGCTGCGCTGGTACGCGACCTGCAGCGCATGCATACGCCCGTGCGCCCTTGAGCGACGCCGCAGCGCTGCAAAACATCTGCGCAATTCCCTCTGCTGATTTGACCATTCGCCCCGAACAACGTAGAATCCTGAGTGCTTCCGGGCCAGGGAGCTGCCGGGTCAACCGGCGCAGTAGACGTGGCGCATTCGTCTAGTGGCCCAGGATAATGCCCTCTCAAGGCATAGACACGGGTTCGAATCCCGTATGCGCTACCATAACAGCAGCACCCGCTCTCCCGAGGGCGGGTGCTTTGCTTTGCGGCGCTGACTGCGAGCGCTTTGGGGTCTGCATCACTGCCTGCGCGCCGTGAACAAGCGTAGAATCATGATGGTGGAGTGGCAGGAGGCGGGTGCGTCTGGCGCGCCCGCCGGCCCACACCGCAAGAGTGCTTAAATCAACCTCGCACATACAAGGAGCAACATCATGGCAGTTCGCGGCGCAGAAGCAACCTGGATCGGTACGCTGAAGGAAGGCAACGGCAACATGAAGCTGGGCAGCGGCCTCTTTGAGGGCCCCTACACCTTCGCTTCGCGTTTTGAGGAAGGCAAGGGCACCAACCCCGAGGAGCTGATTGGCGCAGCGCAGGCCGGTTGCTTCTCCATGTTCTTGGCATCGTTGCTCACCAATAATGGCTTTCCACCCGAGCGCATCCACACAACGGCCAGCGTACACCTGGGCGCGGGCCCCACAATCACCAAGATCGAGCTTGTGACGCGCGCGATCGTGCCCAATGTCTCTGCCGAAGATTTTGCCAAGACCGCCGCCGAGGCCAAGGCGAAGTGCCCCGTCTCCAAGGCGCTGGCGGCCGTGGGTGAAATAACGCTGGACGCCTCGCTGGAATAGAATGAAAAGTGGTGCCAGGCGCGCGTTGTGTCCTGGCTGAAACGCATCCAGCAGAATGAAGAAGGCAGCCGGTCATGCTTGGCAATCGGCTGCCTTCTCTGTTATCATCGACCGTCCACTCCTCGCGCGCAACCACGCAAATGAGCCTTGCATTAACAGAAGTCATCGAAATGAGTCAATCTTGATTGCAGAAGACGAGAGCCTGATCGAGAACCTGCCTCCGCCCCACGTGCAAAGGCGGCTGATGGCTACCCTCTTCTCGGCGCAGAGTGTCTACAACGCCGCGCAGATCATCGCTTTCACGCCACTTCCGCTCGCTGCCGTCTACCTTACGGGTAACGAGGCCAACGCAGGGCTCCCGGCGACAATCACGCTGGTGGGGCGTGCGCTGATTGCATATCCCATCGGCTGGCTCATGGGCAAGCTGGGGCGCCGATTGGGCATTTCGATTGGCTTCTCGCTCTCGGTGCTCGGCATGTTGCTCTGTGCAATCGCATTGCTGCGTGGCTCGTTCGTGCTCTTTCTCATGGGTGCGCTGATCAACGGCTTCGGGCGTGGCGCCGGCGAACAGTCACGCTATGCCGCAGCCGACATTGTTCCCCCGGAGCGCAGCGCACGCGCTATCGGCACCCTCGTCTTCGCGGGGACTGTGGGCGCGATTGTGGGGCCGCTCCTGCTGGCCCCTGCCGAAAGGGCAGCCGAAGCAAGGGGTATCCTTGCTCTCTCCGGCCCCTACTTCATGACGGCGGCGCTCAGCTTCGTAGCGTTTGCCATCATCTTCGTGTTCCTCCGTCCCGAACCACTTCATTTTGCGCAGCCGTTAAGCACCGGGCTCGATACGGCGCCGGGTCGCGCCATGCGCACGGTCTTTGCCGACCGTACGGTGCAACTTGCTGTGCTGGCGCTGGGCATCAGCCAGTTGGTCATGGTCATGATCATGGTGATAACACCCCTCCATATGGTACACGAGAACCATTCGACGCAGGCCGTGTCGTGGGTGATCATGGCGCACACGCTGGGGATGTTCGGCCTCTCGGGCGGTTCGGGCCGGCTGACATCACGCTACGGGCCGAGCCCCGTCATTGCCCTGGGCGGTGTCATTCTTGCCATCTCGGCTGTCATTGCGCCGCTGGCAACCACCGTGCCTATGCTTGCGCTGGCGCTCTTCCTGCTGGGGTTGGGGTGGAATCTGGCTTACGTGGCCGGGTCGGCGTTGCTGGCCGGCGCGGTTTCGCCCAGCGAGCGCGGGCAAACGCAGGGCATCAGCGAGACACTGGTGGCAGTGGCGGCGGCGGCGGGAAGTTTCAGCACCGGCCCGGCCTTTCAGCGCGGCGGCTTCGTGGCCGTAAGCATGATCGGGTTGGCGCTGGCGATGGCGCTGCTTGCGGCGCAAGGCGCCACGCGTGCTCGAAGGATTGTACCGTCCGCGGCCGACTAAAGCACTATACGTAACACACCGCGTCACAACGTTGCAGCAAGGGCGTCCTCAAGGCAAGTTGACTGATGCACCAGACTGGCACAGCCGCAGGGCTGGCCGCATGACACAATCGTTGATGTGGCGGTGGTCTGCAAATATACACACTTGACCGTGTTCTGTAGTGCCGCTGCGCGGCGGCTTCGTGAAAGTGTGATTGGTGGTGGCCGACTTTTTCACTCCCTCGAATCCGCTACCCCAGGGCTTTACCGTCCGTCCAATTCGTCCGGCTGACGCGCCCGCAATCGTTGCCATGCTCAACTGCGATGCGCACGAATTCACAGGCGAAACCCTCTTCTCGGTCAGTGAATACGAAGTCGACCTGCAAAACCCGCTCCTGGATGTCGCCGAGCACACCCGCATCATTCACAGCCCCGATGGCGAGGTGGCTGCCATTGCCGAACTGCACCGGCGGTCGCCATGGGTGCGCCCCTTCTTGTGGGTGCGCACGGCGCCCGCGCAGCGCGGACGTGGTCTGGGACGCTGGCTGATGGAGTGGGGCCTGGCGATGGCACGCGCATCGCTGGGGAGCGCACCCCCGGGCGCACGCGTTACGCTGGGGGCAAACGCGATTGCGGGCAATCAGGCTGCGGCGCGCCTGTTGACCAAGCATGGCTTCGGCCACGCGCGCAATTTCCTCCAGATGCGCATTGATTTACAGGCGGCGCCGCCGCCGCCGCTCTGGCCGGATGGCGTTTCTCCACGCACATTCCGCCCCCACGCCGACGATGTCGCGCTCTTCAACGCCATCGAGGAGGCATTCACCGACCATTGGGGCCACGTCCCGCGCCGCTTTGACGAAGACTTTCCCCTCTGGCAGGAACGCCTCCACAGCGATCCCCTTTTCGATCCCGCGCTCTATTTCCTGGCCATGGATGATGACGAGATCGCGGGCTTTTCGCTCTGTCTTGCGCCCGTCCCCGGCGAACTGCAGGCTGCATGGGTCAATCTGCTAGGCGTGCGCCGCCCCTGGCGCAAACGGGGTCTGGGGCAGGCGCTGCTCCTCCACAGCTTTGGCGAGTTCTACCGTCGCGGCGTCACCACAATTGGCCTGGGCGTTGACGCCGAGAGCCTGACCGGCGCAACGCGCCTCTACGAAAAAGTGGGCATGTGGGTGCAGCACACAACGGCAGTGTACGAACTGGAACTGCGCCCCGGCTTCGATCCGACGCAAGTTAAGGGAAACAGCATACGGCCTTGACTTTGCGTCAGGGCTGTTTGAGACCGCGGGCGCTCAAACGTTAACAAAACTGGGCTTGCCATTTAAGAACGTTTGTGCTAATATTCGTACATCCCCTTCGATTGACATCGCGCGCAGGCGCAAACATGAGAGGACTCGCACGGCGCGAGTCCTGAAGCAGGCTATTCGGTCAGCTCGAACAGAGATCAGGGAGGATGCGATGGGACAGGCGATTATTCACACCGAGATTTACGCGAGTAACCACGAGAAACTGGGCGCATGGTATGCGAAGGTCTTCGGCTGGAAGCTGCAGTCTTTCCCCGAAATGAACTACACCACCGGCAGCATGTCCGACGAGGCGGGCGGCGGCGTGGGCTTTAACGACGCCAGAAACGGCATGCCGCCGGGACAGATTGTACCCTACATCTACAGCGCCGATATTGAGGCGGACAAGGTAAAGCTGGCCGCAAATGGCGCCGAAGTGAACGAAATCATGGAGATTCCTGGTGTGGGCAAAATGCTGCATTTCAAGGACCCGGATGGCAACCTGCTGGCGCTGATGCAGCCCGCGATGCCGGCCTAGTCACCTCTGGTCTGACCGCGAACGGCAGAATTACGAGTGCAAAGGAGCGGGACGTTGTCTCAACCAATCATTCACACCGAGTTGTATGCCAGTAACCATGCCACGCTTGCGGCATGGTACAAGGAAATGTTTGGATGGGAATCGCAGGATCATCCCGATATGGATTACTCTTCAGGCTGGTGGAAGGAGAGCGGCTGGGGATTCAACGACGCCAAGAACGGTGTGAAGCCGGGGGAGGTTGTTCCCTACATCGCCAGCAGTGATGTGGAGGTGGATGCGCGCCGACTGGCCGCCAACGGCGCCGTAGTTGACGAGGTGCTGCCCGTTCCCGGCGTCGGCAGAATAGTTCATTTCAGGGATCCCGACGGCAACCATATGGCGCTGATTGAGCCGGTGATGCCCGACTCCCAGGCGTCGACTGCGGGATAATCTGGATCAGAAACAAAAGGGGGGCGGCGCCGAGATGGGCGCCGCCCCCCTTTTGTTTTCAGCAACAAAGCGTGAATCGCCGTAACAATGGTTGAGGCCACTGTTGCCACGTAGCGCGTCGCAGCACCGCCAGGGACGGCGGAAACCGCCGCCACGAAAATGCGCGCGATTTGCGTGTCGAAACCCTAGTCAGCCAGGCCCAAGTCGTCGCCAGTGCCGCGCGCGCTTTTGGGCGCCGGCTGGTGGTATTCGACGACTGTCACGACCTCGTCGACCAATTCCTTGGTGTCCACGATGTTGAGTTTGTTGTAGAAGAACTCAAACTGCGCCTCGAGCGCGGTGTAAAGCTCCTTGTAGATGTCGGCGGGCAGTGACCACATCTCGGGCTTGTATGCGCCGAGCGACTTCTTGCGCGTCTTGTAGTAGAACTGCGCGTCCGAGTCGGTGGCCTTGCGCTCGCCCGTGCTCGTCTTGTCCAGATAGGTGTAGATGGCGCTCTTGAGGTCAACCGGAAAGGCCGGGTGATCCATGAAGAGGTTCATGAAGCCGGTGGCCAGATGAATCTCAAGCGTCTCGACCTCGGGAAATTTGTTGAACATCTCCTCGGGCAGCGTGCTGGCGCCGTGCTGCACGGCGCCGCCGGAGCCATGCACGCGCGCCCGCTCGCCCAACACCTTGAGCGTGTCAAAGTCAACGGCCACCTTGGCCATGGTGCCGTCGGGCAGCACCACGCCGCCGTGGCTGGTGCCCGTCTGCACGCTGATCTTGCTCAGGCCGGCAAGACCCTCGCCATAGCCCTTGAGCGCCTTCTGGTAGCCTTCGATGTAGGCGTCCAGCTCCTCAGGCGTCGAGTTCTTCTCGCCCACTTCTCCAATCTCGCCGCCCAGGCTGATGGTGACGCCTGCGGGCTCAAGCTCGCGCACGAGCGCTGTCAACTCGGCGGATCGGGTGAAATTGTGATATTGCTGCTCCTCAAGGGTCTCCGGCTCGAGCGTCACCAGCGTGCTGGTGTCGATGTCGATATTCCAGAAGCCCGCCGGAATTGCCTGCCGAATCAAGTCCTTTACTTCGGCGATGGCGCCTTCGGGGTCGGTCTTGTACTTGGCGCCCTTCACCTGGAAGTGATCACCCTGAATAAAGAGGGGCGAAGTGTAGCCTTCCTTGATGGCCGCCGCAATGATACAAGTCGCGAACTCCATCGGCGGCTGCTCGGTGTAGGACATCTCGCTGCGTGCGATCTCGAAGATCAGCGCGGCGGCGTTTGTCTTCTTGGCGGCGCGCAGGGCAGCGCGTGTGGTGTCGTAATTTGTAAAGCGGATGTTCATCGCGGGCACGGTGCGGTTTGACCATTTGTCTGTCGCGCGTGAAATGTAAAGCTCGTGGATGCTGGCCGGGCGTGCGCCCACAGCCTGACCCGCTTCCCAAATCAGCCAGCGCGCGTACTCGCGCACATGCTCGGGGCCAAAGACGGCGTCGCGCACGAGCACGTCGATCAGCCGGCCGCGCAAGGCCGCCTCGTCCTTCACTTCAACCTTGCCATGGCTCACATGCAGCACATCCTGCATGTCGCGTCGCACTTCCAGAATTGATTCGTGAATCACGTATCTTCCTCTTTCTCGGATTTGATTTTGATGGACGCGAGCCGGTGCGCGCGGCCGTTTTTGTGCCGCGCGTCCGGCCCGTTTCCAATTGTTTTTTAGTACAGGAACATCGGCTTGCCAAGCACGTGGCGCACCTTGGGCCTGTATTCTTCAGCATCGTAAAGTTCGTCCACATCCACGCGCTTGAGGCCGCTGGAGATCATGCTCATGGGCACGTGCGTGTAGGTGCCATCGCGCAGCGCAACCATGCGGCCGCGCGTGCCGCTCAAAATCAGCTGCAGCGCCATGTTGGCGTAGTTAACGGCTACCATCAGGTCCAGCGCGTCGGGCGCGCCCGAGCGCATGAGGTAGGAAAGCTGCTGGTAGATGATGTTCTCGCCGGTCAGGGTCTTGAGCGCCTCGCCCATGATCTGACCGATGCCGCCCAGCTTGCGGTGGCCGTAGGCGTCGGCCTCGCCAAACTCCACAACCTTGCCGCCCACCATGTGTGCGCCTTCGCTCACGGTCACCATGGCGTAGTTGCTGGGGTTCGATCTCTTGTCCTTCATCACGAGTGCGGCCAGCTTCTCGGGATCAAACGGCACCTCGGAGATGAGGGCCCGATCGACTCCGGCGAGATAGGAGGCGATGAGGCTCGTCTCACCACTGTTGCGGCCAAAGAGCTCGACCACGGCAATGCGCTCGTGCGAGCCTGTGCTCGTGCGCAACTGATGGATGAACTGTACGCTGCGAGTGACGGCCGTGCTGAAGCCGATACAATAGTCGGTCCCGTAGACATCGTTGTCCATCGTCTTGGGGATGGCGACGACCGGGAAGCCTTCCATGTGCAGGCGCTGCCCATAGGAGAGGGTGTCATCGCCGCCAATCGGAATCAGCACATCGATGCCCAGGAACTCAAGGTTCTTGAGTACGTGCGGCGTAAAGTCGCGCACGGAGGCATCCTTCAATTCAGCCTCGGGGTGCTCGGGATCCTTGAGAAAATCGGGGACGTCGGCAGGCTTGACCTTGCTGGGGTTTGTGCGGCATGGGGGGAGGAAGGTGCCGCCTGTGCGGTCAATCGTGCGTGTATTCTGCACGTCGAGGGGCATGACGTACTTGCTGACGGTCTCGGGATTGTCGCGGTTGAGATTGAGCAACCCGCCCCAGCCGCGGCGAATGCCGACCATCTCGTGGCCTTCGTCAGCGGCGCGACTGACGGCCGCCTTGATGCAGGGGTTGAGCCCTGGAACGTCACCACCGCCGGTCAAAATACCGATTCTCATGGGAACTCCTTTGATTTTGTCTGGTGCTGCCGAGGCTGCAAATCGATTTACCAACGAGTCGTTTTCATGTGCGCGAAAGGTCGACGTCTTTGTCCGCCCTTGCGAGCTGCTCTGAAACAGCCCGCGCAAGCCGCCGCGTGGAGCCACGCTGCACGCGACGCACCAATCGTATACATTTTAGCACAAGGCTCCATCTCTGCCCACTGACGGATGACAGGTTTATTTATGGTTCGGATGTCCGGATTTGGGACCTCGGCTGCCGGGCGTCAGGCACAATTCGTGTGACACCCGACTGCCCGCCCTTTACGCATGATTGCGGTGAAAACCCGCCTCGGGCTGCGCAAGCAACGCGCCGAGTGGGCGCAGTTCCATCCACCATTGCTTCTTGGGGCGCTGCAGCTTCACATCGTAGGTGCGGCTCACGTCGTCGAACGAGGTGAACACGAACCTGCCCTGCTGCAAGCCAATCACCGAGCAGCCGTCACTGCCCTCGGTTGCCTCGGTCTCGAGGAACTCAATGCACTTGACGGCATAGCGGGTAGCGAGCACACGGTCAAAGGGCGTGGGGTCGCCCCCCTGCTGCATGTGACCCAACACCGACCAGCGCACCTCGAAGAGATCCTTGCCCTCCTCCTCGAAGAGGTCCGCCATAAATGTGGTGGTGTAGACCGGGTTGGCAAACTCGTTGCGAATCATCACGCCCAGACGCTTGCCCGACGAAAAACCCTGGATAAGCATGTCGAGGTCGCGCGTCAGGTCCTGCAGGGTGACGCCTTCCTCGTGCAAATAGACGCGCTCGGCGCCGGTGGCGAGCATGCCCATGAAGGCGAGGTAGCCACAGTAGCGTCCCATCACCTCCACCACAAAGCAGCGCTTTGAGGCAACGGCCGACTGCTTGATCTTGCCCACCGCATCCACAATGGTGTTGAGTGCCGTGTCGGCGCCCACACTGTGGTCAGCCGCCGGCAGGTTGTTGTTGATGGTGCAGGGCAGGCAAACGATGGGTATGTTGAACGCGGGATAATTGGGGCGCTCATGATATAGCGTGAGCGCGGCCTCATAGCCTGACCAGCCGCCGACAATCAGCAGGCCGTCGATCTTGAGCTCCTCAATGCGGCGTGCAATCGCGTACAGATCCTTGCCCACGGGCGCCTTGCGGTTCGTGCCCAACTCCGAGCCGCCCATGGAGGCAAAGCCGTTGACACTCATCCAGTCATACTCTTCAATCTCGCCATCGATAAAGCCCTGGAAACCGTTACGAATGGCCAGCATGTGGTGACCACGGTCGATGCCAATGCGCACGGCCGCACGCACAGCTGTATTCATCCCCGGCGCAGGCGCGCTGGCCGTGAGGACGGCCAGACGCAGGCGTTTGCGCCCGGGCACGGGCTGATGGGGCAGGGCGCGCACCAGCGTACGCAGGATGCGGAAAGACTCCTGGTAACTGCGGCCGCGCAACTCAATCGCGCGCTTCCAGTCGTGCGCGTTGAGCGCAGCGTTGACGGCGTGCGTGCGCTCCACGGCCTCCATCAGCGGCACGCGCACAATACGGTTCTCGTGCAGCCCCATCATGTACGAGGGCGCATCTGGCGCGGCAGCGAGCAGTTCGGCGACCGCGGCCGCACCCAACTGCGTGCTCAGATTGCGGTCGAAGGCGCTGGGCGATCCCCCGCGCTGCACGTGGCCCAGAACGGTAATACGCACATCCTCGTGCAACCGCTCCTCGATAACCTCCTTCACGTGGTCGGCCGTAATGGGCTTGCCGTCGCGGTCGGTGGCGCCCTCGGCCAAAATGACCATACTCTGGCGACGACCAGCAGCGCGCCCGGCGGCGAGCACCTCGCACATCTTCTCTTCCCAGTCGGGTACGTCGGGCGGGCTCTCGGGGATGAGGCACCAGCCTGCACCCGTTGCCAGCGCCGACATGAGAGCAAGATAGCCCGAGCGGCGACCCATGACTTCAATCACGAAGGCACGCTGATGGCTTGCTGCCGTGGAACTGATGGCATCCACCGCCTCCACAATGCGGTGCAGTGCGGTGTCCGCGCCGATAGTCATATCGGTGCCCACCATGTCGTTGTCGATCGAACCGACCAGTCCGGCAATCAGCAGGTGGGGGTGCTCATTTGCGACCTTGCGCGTAATCTGCTTGCTCGTCACCAACTCTTCAATCAGGCCGCTCCACTCCTGGCGCAGGATATTCGCGCCCGTGAGGCTGCCGTCGCCGCCGATGACGCAGAGGCGGTCAATGCCGTTCAGTAGCAGATTCTTTACCGCCGTGCGGCGGCCTTCACGCGTCTGAAACTCGAGACAGCGCGCCGTGCCGATGACCGTGCCGCCCTTGTGAAGTATCCCGCCGACGGAATTCCAGTCCATGCGGCGGATCTGCGATCCGCCCTCGATCATCCCTTTGTAGCCTTCATAGACGGCGAAGACTTCGGCCCCTGCCTCAATTGCACTGCGCACAACCGCGCGCACGGCGGCATTCATGCCGGGTGCGTCGCCGCCGCTTGTAAGAACACCAATTCGTTCCATTGGGGGTGCTGCCTTTCTGCTTCCATTATCAACAAATGGTTTCTTTTTGGGTTTCTCAATCAGCGGCGCGAGGCTCGCTAAATGCTGCTTCGCGCCACTGCGATTTGCTGGTATTGAGCGCCCGGCGCACGCGCAAAGCGCCCCGCACGCGGGAATACAGTGTGAATTGTAGCACAAGCGCGGCGTCTCTCCCATGGGGCAGGAATGCGCCCGAATCAGGGTTTTGCACGCGTGTTGACAGTGCAGACTGACGATGTTATATTGCGCGCCCCCTGCACAGTTCCGCATACACACCAGCAAGTGCTCTCGATTCCCGATTGGGGAGGCGCACCATGCAAAGAGTCAGGAACATCTCCCAGACGCCGGCCATAAGGCGGCCGACGCCGGCGGCCGACGCGAGCGCGCCGCCCCTGCACGCAGAGATTGCCGACCTGCAGCGGAGTGTGGGCAACAGCCAACTGGCGGGCAAAGGCCGCAGCGCCACCGTCCAGACGGCCGTCGTGCAAGCCATTCTGCAGCGGGCGCAGACGCGGCGTGACAGCGCACCGCATACGGAAGCAACCCCACGCCCGGCGGGTGACCTCTTCTTCCGCAAACAGGGGGAGCCTGCGGCCAACGCTCGCCTGCATCGGCCATGGGTGCGCCAAAGCGGTGACACGAACGCCGTCATCCAGCGATTGGCCTACAACGATGCGCCCTATCCCGATCTGACGCCCACCCCCACCATGACCATGGTCAAATCGGGCACCGGCCAGGATGGGGTTTATCTGGTCAATGACCCCACCGGGCGTGTGGTCGTCAAATTCATGGACCAGGAAGGGGCCTATCGCACACAGGTTGCCAACAAGTTCATGCAAACCGGCACTGCTTTGGCGACGCCTAATTCGCGTGTGATTGCTTCGGGTCAGCCAGGCAACGCCCAAATCAAGGCGGCTGTCCTGCAACATTCCCAATTGGACCTGCCTGTAACGGCGCCTGCGTTGCTGCGCGCCGTCCACCCGCGCCTCAAGGCGGATGCGCCAAACGATACGGCGGATGCGGGCACAGCCGTGGTCGTCATGGAAAACGTACCGCAAACCAGCCTGCGCGAAATGGCGCGCACGCCCGCAGAATACAACCACCTGGTGACGGTGCTGCTCACGCCCGCTGTGGTGGAAGGCTTTGCCAAGATCATTATCGCCGACGCAATTCTGGGCAACTCCGATCGCTTCATGAAAGACATGATGCCCGGGAATCCCATTGTTGATGTGCCGGCCAACGTCTCCAACATCTTTGTTTCGCCCGATTACCAGCGCGCCGTGGCACTGGATAATGATACCGACCGGGCGCAAACATTCACCGACGCGCAAAAGGCCAACCTGGGCCAGGCGCTCCAGGCGCGCACCTATTTGAGCCGTGCCCTGACAAACCCCACCATTGCCACTCAGCTTGCCGAAGCCGTCGTTTCGGCTTGCCTGATGGATGCGGGCGAACTGGCGGTCGGCCAAGTGGTTCCCAACCTGTCGGACCATGGCGTTGGCGCGCTTTCGACCCTGATGCACAACTACAATGTGCGCAATGGTTTCGCCTTGTTGCTGGGCGCAGCACTGCAGCGCCAGGCGGCTGAGGTGACAGCCACAATGCGCGCGCAAAAGGACACGTTGCGCGCTGCCCACACCGAAGCAGGCGCGCAGGCTGGCTATACCCCGGCGCAAGCACGTGCGCAAATCGACTACAATCAGCTACGCGCCCGCGCGAAATACGTCGAGATACTGGCAAAGGGCAAGAATGATGCCAAGGCGCTGAGCAAGGCGCGCGCACAGCTGGTACACAAGGAAGACAAGGATGCAGGGGAGTTGCCTCGCCAAAAAGTTGGCAACAAGATCGCGGGTCTCTTTGGGAAATAGGCAGTTGGCCCCGCAGCCCCCATCCCACGTTCATCGTGCATTGTGCTCACGTGGGATAGCGGCCAGCCTTGACAATAGCCGAATCGCCGTGGCGTGCACATCTGCACGCCACATTGTCATGCTGCGTTGTGCCCATCTGCCTTGAAGCCATGTGCTTAGGCGCTTCTTCTCCGTTCGCCACGGCATCACGTCCTTTAGGTTGACATAAGTGGCGCGCACTTGACACAGCTGCGGCGCACCCCTACACTGCTCCTTGTCCGGCGCTTGCCTGCCGGAGTGAAAGGAGCGGACAATGGCGCGACGACGCAGCACAGTACGCATTGGCGTCACCGGCCTGGGCGAGCGCGACGAGCTGGCGCAGGGCGTCTTTATCAACACCAACTACCGGGGCTGCACGCCCGGCTTCGTCTACACCGACGAGGGCATTGTCCTCATCGATGGCCCGCTGATTCCCAAGCAGGCCATGGATTGGCGCGCGCAGATAGAGGAGCAGTACCCCGAAAGCCCCTTTCTCTTCATGATTAACACGGACCACCACCGTGGCCATGCCTTGGGCAACCAGTACTTCATGCCCGTCAAGGTAATTGCACATGAGCGCGCCTTCAAGGAGATGTCGGGCTACACCGAGAACTTCAAGGAGCGCGTGCGCAACTCCTTCAAGCGCGAGCCGGAAATTCAGGCCCAGCTCAACAACATCGTCATCGTGCCGCCGCACGTTACCTTCACAAACCGCGCCACGCTCCTTTACGGTGATCGGCGCGTGGAACTCATCTACGTGGGTGGCCACACCCCCGCCACCAGCATCGTCTGGCTGCCCGAGGAGAGCGTCTGCTTCGTGGGCGACATCCTGTGGGTGGACCAGCACCCCTACATGGCGCAAGGCAACACACTGGAGTGGATTCGCGCGCTTGAACTTGTGCGCGATTTGGGCGCAGAGGTGCTTGTGCCCGGTCATGGCCCGATTGTAGGTCCCGAGGCGACCTTCCGCGTCGGCGAATACATCGAGTTCATGCGCGGGCGCGTACGCGACTTCTACACCGAAGGCAAGAACAAGAACGAGACCAAGAGCGGCCTCGTGGGCGAAATGCTCGAGTGGTTTCCGGTGCCGCCCGAACGCAAGGCGAAGATCGAAAGCCAGATCAAGTCCGGCATCAACCGCGTCTTCCGCGAAATTCAGCGCGAAGAAGAAGAAGCCGCGGGCATCACCTCGAGCGATGTCGGCGAAGAAGAAGAGTTCGATGACTAGCAGAGGCAAGTGCGCACCGTTTGCGGCAACCTGGAGAATGGTGAAGCATGGCGCAGTCGGTTGAAAGCAATGTGCGGAATGCTGCGGTGGCGGTGCGTGCGCATTTGGTTGCGCTGGAGAAGGGCGCAGTCAAGCCTTCGCCTGCAACCATCGAGGCGTTGCTCACCGGCATGGACGCAGCCGCCGCCGATCTGGCGCGCCTCGAGGCTGAGGGCATGGACGTGCGCTCCGAAATGGTGCGCTTTGACAACCTGCAGCGCCGGCTCGAATCGCACCCGCAGGCGCTGGCGCGCGCCGCCGCGGGAGTGCCCGGCGGCATGGACGCGCTGCGCGCCGCCCATCCGCCTGCAGATGCACCCTGGTGGCAGGCAGACCATGTACAATCGGCCCGCGTGCGCAAGACGCTGCTGCAAATCGTGGCCATCCTCGCGGGCATTGTGGCTGTGCTGGCCATTATGTATGTAGTGATGACCTATGTCTTTCCGCCGGACCCGCGCGCAGTCGCCCTGATTACGGCCGAAAACGCGATCGAGGCGCACATCGCCCAGGAAGAGTGGGCCGACGCGCTCCAAATTGCGGAAGATGGCTATGCGCAGTGGCCCGACGAACCCGAACTAGCGGCCTGGGTGGCTGTGCTGGCCGAGAAGAACAATGACCCGGTGCGCGCGGCCGCGGCCTTTGCCGATGTGCAGCGTTTGACGCAGAGCGAACCCATTCGCTACTGGCTCCTGCGCAGCGAAATCTACAGCCGCGCGCTGGACGCAACCAATGCCTACGCAGCGGCGCAGGAGGCGCTGCGCATGGCCCCCGAGAACCCCGAGGCCACCTTTGCCGTGGGCCGCACCGCCCAGGCACTGGGCGAAAGGGCAATCGCACTGGAGTATCTGGACAAGACCTATCAGCTTGCCCAGGAGAGCAACCCGCAGCTTGCGCTCAACGCACGTGTGCTGTGGGGAACGCTTGTCCAGCAGATTGAACTGCCCACGCCCGCAGGCACCTTCACACCTTGACCTCGCACTCACAATGAAAGACGACGCAGAGGCGCAAAGGCGCAGAGGAACGCAAAGAAAAGCAACAACAAGCGAAGATGTTTCTTGTCGTTGCTTTTCTTTGCGTTCCTCTGCGCCTTTGCGTCTTTGCGTCAATGTGTCTTTTCTCGTGCTGCTGGCCTACACGGTGGGCGCGCTGCTGCTCACCTGGCCACTTGCGCGCCACTTTACCACGCACGTCCCCGGCGACGGCATTGACGACCCCGCGCTTGCCTGGAACCTCTGGTGGATCAAGGCGCGCCTCGTCGACCAGCTTCAGCCCGACATCTTCCATATGGGCTGGATGTTTCACCCCATCCAGATCAACCTCGCCTTCTACACGTTCACGCCCCTCAACGGTCTCATCAGCATCCCGCTGCAGGCGGCGTTTGGGCTTGTGCCTGCTGTCAACCTGTTGGTGATTGCGAGCTATGTGCTGGGTGGTTACGGCGCCTACCTGCTGGTGCGCAGCGTTCTTGCCCCCTTCACTGCCGCTGCCGCAGGGTGGCCGCTCCACGCCGCCGCCTTCGCGGCGGGCTTCCTCTACGCATTCGCCGCGCCCAAACTCTTCTACGCCGCACTGGGGCAGTACAACATCATGTCGAGCCAGTGGCTGCCCTTCTGCGCGCTCTACGTGGTGGCGCTGCTGCGCGCAAGCTCGATGCCAGCCGCGCTGCGCGCAGGCGCGCTGCGCGCAGGCGCGCTGGCGGCGCTCTTTCTCGTGCTGCAGGCGTGGGCCGAGCTGACCTATGCCTCGTTCCTCTTGCTCTTTGTCGCGCTGGCGGGCGTCGCGGCGCTGGCACTCATTATGCGTGACAGGAAGAGGTTGCGTCCGCTGACAGCAGGCTTTGCCTTGATGGGGACGCTTTTTGTGGCGGGCATGCTTCCCTACCTGGCTGCCATGCTGCCCGATATGGCGCGTGAGGGTGACTTCTTTGGCAGCGGCGGCGGCTTTGCCGACCTCTACAGCGCCGACCTGGCCGGGTTCCTTTTCCCCACGCGGCTGCACCCGTGGGTGGGCGAGTGGGCGGCCGCGCTCCCTTTCCCCAACGACAAGGGGCAGCACATCTTCCTGGGTTACGTGGCCCCGCTGCTGGCCATCGCCGGACTCATCTGGCTGTGGAAGCGCGCACGCGGCCAGGCACTCTTCTGGGGCGCGGCCACACTGGCCTTCTGGGCGCTGAGCCTCGGCCCCTCGCTGCGCTGGATGGGGCGCGACCTTGCGATTCCCGGCCCCTTTGCGCTGGTGAGCCTGCTCCCCTTCTTCAACGGCAATCGCTACCCCAGCCGCTATGGTGTGCCGCTGCTCCTGTGCGCAAGCGTGCTGATGGCGGCGGGCCTGCTGGTACTGCTCGAGCGGCGGCGAAGCGCCCGCGCATGGAACGGGGCGCTGCTCAGCATGGGCATTGTCGGCGTAATCGCGCTCGAAGCCATCTCCGTGCCGCTGCCGCTGAACGATTTCCGCATCCCCTCCATCTACCAGGTGCTTGCGCAAGAGCCGGGCGACGGTGCGCTGCTTGAATTGCCCACGGGCTGGCGCAACGGCGCGCGCGTTCTCGGCCGCTCCGACATCCTCATCATGATGCAGCAGTGGCGGCAGACGGCGCACGCCAGGCCCCGCCTGGGTGGCAACACCTCGCGCAACCCGCCGCAGACGTTCCAGTACTACACCGAGCACCCGCTGCTGGGTGACCTGATTGTGCTCATGAACAGCGACCAGCCCGGTCTCGAGGAGATGTTGGCGCAAGTGGATGCGCTGATTGCGCGCCACAAGCCCCTGGCTGCGCAGGAACTGGCCGACCTGGGCATTGCGTGGGTGACGCTCCACGAGGAGAAGGCGACCGCCCCGCTGATCCGCTTTGTGGAACAAGCGCTGCCGCTGCAACTGGTGGAGCGGCGCAGTGAGCCCGACTGGAGCGGCGCGCCCGAGACAATCCGTCTCTACCGCGTCGTGGCTGCCCCGGCCGCCGCCACAGCGCCGCGCACCTTTGCGCTGGCGGGTCCTGGGGCACGCGACAGCGCCTTTGCGTTCCTGGGCGAGGGGTGGTCATCCGCACGCGGTGCCAACACGCGCCATGCAAATCGCAGCCGCGCCACGCTGCTGCTTCCCCTGCCCGATGCGGGCGGTCTGCTCACCTTCTCGCCCCCGGCGGCAGGCGCACAGCCGCAAGTGCGCTTGGGCGGCGTGCGCCTGCGCGCCTTGCCGTCCACCGCCGAAGGCGATTCTTACGTTGTGCCGCCCGGGCTGGCAACTGCCCTGATGGACGTGGTTGAGGTGCGCTTTGGCGGTGACGGCGCGCCTGTGCAGTCGCTCGCAACCGAGCCCACGCCCATTGGCAGCACGGGTGTCAACCTGCCCGCCGGCGTCGCCCTCTTTGCGCGCAGTGCGGGCGAACCAACGGGCAACTTTGCGCAGCTGTGGGTGAACGGGTTCAACGTTGCGCCCGGCACGCGCGGCTTCAACCTGGCCGCGCTGAATGCACAGGGCGCGCTCCTGGACGCGGCCGCTTTCGACACATTTGCCGATGAGGCCGAGGCGGCGCGCATGGCCGCGTGGCTGCGCAGTTGGCAACCCGGAACAGTCATCATGGGCGCGGTGGCTGACGAAGCGTCGCACCACTTGACGTGGGACGCGATCGCTGCGCTGGGCGGCGCCGGCGTCGCGCCGGATGGCCTCGACCACTTCCGCCGCAGCCATGCCTTCATCGGCGTCGTGGGCGCGCCACTGGGCAGCGCGCTGGCTGCCCAGTCCGACAGCCGCTCGGCCTCGGTGTGGCTTGGTGCGCCAGTTGAGGGTGCGCGCGTCTATGGCACGCTCAGCCAAATCACCCTGCGTTGAGCAGGGGTGCGTTTCGATGTGGTGGAGCGCACTGCAAACCTCACCCCCCGGCCCCCTCTCCAGACTGGAGAGGGGGAGTCGTATGCGCACGCTTTGCTCCCCAGCCTGGAGAGGGGGCCGGGGGGTGAGGTTTGCAGTGTGCGCTTCCAGAACGAAAGACTCCCGTTAAACAACCTGTTTTGCCCGAGGCGGCGCTGAATGCTAGAATCGAAGCACCTTTGCCGGACGGCCCGGCGCAACAGAACAGGCGGGGATCATGGCGGACAAGATTGGCATCTTCTTTGGCAGCAGCACGGGCGCAACCGAGCGTGCGGCCCTCATGATCAAGAGTGAAATCGACGCCTATGGCATCGGTGATATAGATGTGCAGGTGGTTGCGATGAACAACCTCAGCACCATGGGCAGCTACAAGTACCTCATCTTCGGCTGCCCCACCTGGAACATCGGCGAACTGCAGGACGACTGGGCCATCGTCTTCCCGTCGCTCAACAACATAAACTTCCATGGGCGCAAGGTGGCCGTCTTTGGCTGCGGCGACCAATTCGGCTACTCCAATAGCTTCAACGATTCCATTGGCATTCTCAGCGAAAAGATCATCGACCTCGGCGGCGAGCCCTGTGGGTGGATGCCCATGGACGAAAGCTATCAATTCGAGTATTCGCGCGGCGTCTACGACAATGTGCTGATGGGGCTCTTCCTGGACGAGGACAACCAGGCTGCGCAAACGCCGCAGCGTGTGGCCAACTGGGTCAACTGGCTGCTGGAGGACTTCGGCCTGCGCAAGCCCGAAGCAGCCTGACAACGTAGAAGCGACACAGAGGCCACAGAGGCTACAGAGAAACACAGAGAGAAGCAAAGACAGAACAACAAACCGCACCGGGATGACGTGAGACGACGGCGAATCTCGCCCTCTCACACGTCATTTCCCGGTGCGGTTTGTTGTTCTGTCTTTGCTTCTCTCTGTGTTTCTCTGTAGCCTCTGTGGCCTCTGTGTCGAGTTTGTGCTGTTACGGCATGAGCAGGCGGGCGGCAATGCGGTTGGCGTACTGCTGCGCGTCGAGCGGCAGCGGCGCGCCCTCGGGCCGGACATCGGCGGGGCGCGGTCGCTCGAACCAGGCGCGCATGGCGTTGCGCCCGGCGGCAATCAACGCCTCGCGGCGGCGGTCCGACATGTCAAACTCGAGCGAACCGTAGCCCTTGGCGGGCAGGCGCGCCACCAACCCATCAAAGGCTTCAATCACCATCTTGTCGCGGGCGCTAGTCATGGTATCCACCATGCGCGTCAGCCGCTGCACCACGCGCATATGCGCGAGGTTGAGACCCCCCGGCGGCGGCGGCTTGCCAGCGTCATCCGGCACGGGCAGGCTCTCGTCAATCAGCAGCCCCAGTACGGCGTCGCCGCTGTGCGGGCCTATCAATGAGAGCACGTACGGTTCGTTGGAGACAAGCAACTCAATCGGAAAGCTCGAGAGCAGGCCGCCATCGACCATGATGTGGCCTTCGAGTGACGCACCCAGGTAGGTGCCCCACGCCGCATCCCACAGCACATCATCCCACATGAAGGGCAGGTTCATGGACATGCGCACGGCCCACACCAGCGGGCAGTGGGGGGCCGTGCGGTGGTTGAGGACGCGCAGGCGCGACGCGCTCGTGTCGGCCGCAATCACCGAGAGGTCGGCCCCGGTGGCGTCGTGGAATTCGGCCAGCGTGAGCGCGCCATAACGGCGTGGCTTGCGCTTCACATAGCCTGTGTCCAGTCGCTCGCTGAACCACGCCATAAAGCCATCGGCGGAGAACCAGCCGCCGCGCTCGATGAAGGCCATCAGGTTACGGTGAACGGGGAAGCGCAGAAGCGCTGTGGACATGGCATCGTCGAGGCGCTTCTCGACGAAGCCGGGCACCATGGGGAGATCGACGTCGCGGAAGAAAGCGCGCGTGGCGCTCTGCTGAATCTCGTCGCGGCTGAAGGGCGGCGGCTCGCCCAGAAAGCTGCGCATCACCGACGCGCCCCCTGGCTTGCGGCTGACGGCCTCATCCATCTCGCCGGGGCTGTAGCTCGCTGCCACGAGCGCCGCGGTAATTGCTCCCGCCGAAGTGCCCACCAGCCGCCCAACCTGGTGGTTGTGGGCCAGCAACTCATAGAGCGCGCCAATGAAGATGATGCCGCGCGCGCCCCCTCCTTCAAAAACCAGATCATAGCGCATTGTCGTCGTCCTTGAGATCTGTTGCGATGGAGTTCTATTGTGGGGTGACCGCGCCGCCGCTTACGGCGCGGTCACGCTGATTGTAAAGGCTGTGCCCGGCACCGTGCAATTCGCCGCATTTGCCACATTGAAGGCGAAGGAGGTGCCGATAGGTACGGAGGCCGACGAGAAGGCATAGGTGACAAGGCCGCCGGTGAGTTGCTCCTGCGTGAAGGTGGCGCAGGCGGCAAGCGGCGCTCCGCTCAAGCGCAGCGTGCCGACGCCGGGCTGCGCAATCATCGTGAAAACGATGGCGCTGGCCGCGCTGTCCACATCCGTGGCGGCGAGCATCGCGCTCGTCACTATGGGCGCGACGTTGACCGTGGGCGACACCACCTGCGTCGTGACCAGGCCGGTATTTGTTGAAAGCACCGGCGCATCGTTGACGGCATTCACTGTGAAGGTGCTGCTTCGGGGTACGGCTGTAAGGTCTGCGGGCGCGATGGCCGAACCATCGCGGTAGTTGACCGTCAGCGTCTCGTCCCCGTTGTAGTTCAGGATGCCCTGATAGACCAAGGCATTCGCGCCGACCTTCCACGCGTTGATGTTGGCCAGGCTCCCCACAACCACCACTTGCTCCGTGCCGCTTCCCGTGACGCCGAGATCGGTGGCGCCTGCCACCGTCAGCGTGCCATGCAGCACAGCGGCGGTAAAGGTCGCATTTTGGGTGGGCGCGGCATCCACATCGCCAATTGTGACGAGCGCGCCGACGGACAGCGGCGTGTCCTCGTTGACAGCCGCGACTGCGGCCAGCGCAAGCGTAGGTGCATCGTTGACGGCGTTTACCGTGAAGCCGGCGCTGCGCTGCGGCGCCGCCAGATTTGCAGGCGCAATCGCCGAACCATCGCGGTAGTTGATTGTCAGCGTTTCCGGCCCGTTGTAGTTCGACACGCCCTGGTAGACAAGCGCACTCGTGGTCGCCTTCCAGGCATTCATGTTGGCAAGGCTCCCCACAACGACCACCTGCGCCGTGCCGCTTCCCGTGACGCCGAGATCGGTGGCGCCTGCCACCGTCAGCGCACCGTGCAACACCTCAGCCGTGAAGGTGGCGTTTTCCGTGGTCAGTGCATCCACGTCCCCAATCGTGATCAGCCCGCCCACGGAGAGAGACGTGTCCTCGTTGACATTCGGCACGGCGGCCAGCGCCAGCGTGGGCGGATCATTCACTGCTGCCACTGTCACCGTGGCCACGGCTATCGCACTGCCCAGCGGCGGCGTGCCATTGTCAAAGATCTGGAAGTTGATCGTGCGCGACGCGCTTGGCGTTTCGCTGGCGCTGGCATACTTTACCGTGCGCAACACGTCGCGGTAAGCGTCCTTGGTCGCATTCCCTGTGAGGGTAAGGCGGCCGCTCGTGGCGTTGTAGTTCACCGCGACCAAGCCCGACGCGGTCGCTGACAACGTTTCGCCGCCAGCGTCGAGTGGACCAACTATCTGCACCGTGGCCGAGAGTATACTCGCGCTGTCAACATCCGAAACCGTCAACCCGTTTCCGCCCGATGTGCCGACAATGGCCTTTGCGGCGGCCTGCTCGGTGTAGGTAGTGCTGAAGCCCGTCAAGCTATTGTTGCCGTTGAGATCAACGACCGGTGGCGCATTGATGGAGATCGTCCCCGTACTGGACCCTGTCTGAGGCCCTGGCGTGGCGGAGTCGCCATCATTCACCGTGACAGTGATCGCCTGCGTGCCAAATGCGCCGAAAGGGCTCAGGTAGTTGATTGCGTAAGCTGCATTAAGCTGCGCAAGCGTGCCAACAAGCACAAGCCTGGCCGTGCCGCTGCCGCTGCCCGCAGGCGTGCTGCCAGAATAGCTGAGCGTACCCGACTGCACCGTTGCCGTCATGCGCATGGTTGACGATGGTGAGTCCACGTCGTCAACCACAATGGCCGGGTGAATATCGGTGGCCACATTCTGGATAACCGAGATTGCGCCAATTGTCACAGTCGGCGCATCGTTGACCGCCTGCACAAGGAAGTTTCTTGACGCGGGAGGAGCTGCAAGGCTGCCGGGTGTGACGCTTGCCCCATCCCTGTAGTTCACCGTCAGCGAGTCGCCACCGATGAAGCCGGTGACCGCCTGGTAGACCAGGGCGTTTGGCGCTGCAAGCCAGCCTGTAATGTTCACCAGGCTGCCCGTGACAAGCACCTGCCTGGTTCCGCTGCCCGACACACTCAGCCCGGAAGGATTTGCGGGAGAGACTGTCAACGTGGCAAAGCTCCCCACGGTCGCCGTGAATGTGGCCGTCTCGGAGCCGATGGCATCCACATCGCCAATGGTCACGAGGCCGCCAACGGACAGCGGCGTCGTCTGGTCCACGTTCGGCACGACGGCAAGCGCCAACGTGGGCGCATCGTTGTGCGCTGCCACGCTCACCGTCGCCCTGGCAGTGTTGCCAGCACTATTGACTGGTCCGCTGTCAAACAGTTGGAAGTCAATGAGCCGAGGAGTCAGATTGGGCGTGTTGCTGGTGTTGGCATATGTGACGCTCTGCAATGCGGCCAGATAGGTCGAAGGGGACGCGTTTCCTGTAAGCGTCAATTGCCCAGTGCCGCCATTGTAAATCACGGATAGAATACCGCCTGTAGCATTCAACGTCTCCTGCCCGGTGTTGAGCAGATTCGTAATGCGCACTGTGGCTGAGGTCAGGTTTGGTGGAATATCAATATCACTGACAGCAGCAGCAGGGGCAAGTTGCACGGGAGCGCCGTCCTCAGTGTAGGCCGCACTCGTGTCCGTTGTTGTTGCGGTCAGCTTGAGCCGGGGCGCGTCATTGCTGTTCGTCACCGGGAAGGTGGTCGTCTTGGTATCGGACAGGCCGGGTGCAACAGGATCGTTATCGTTCACCGCAACCGTTATCGTCTCAGTAGTGGAGAAGTCAGCGTTCCCCGTGTAGGTCAGGGTCCCCCCCTGCAGTTGCACAGCGGTGCCATTCACGGTGATGGATGGACCATTGTTAACGATGATTGACGCCGATCCGGCGTACACCAGGCTGCCGTTGGCGACAGTCACGGTCATGCTCATCGTGCCGGTCGTGTCCACATCCGTCACGGCGAAGCCGGCGCGGATATCGGTTGGCGTCTCCTCGAGGACAGTGGGGAAGCTGAGGAAGGCGATTTCCGGCGCATCATTCACCGGCGTCAGCGAGATAGTCTTTGTAGCCGTATTGCTGGGCGCGCCGGTGGCACTGCTGCGCACTGTGAATTCAACAACCTTCGTAGTGCTTGCGGGCTTCTTGCCCTTCTGACGCGTGTAGGCCACCCGCCGCGCCACGGCCTGCACAGCGGCTTCGGTCGCGCCGTCGTTGAGCGTCACGACAATCGTGTAGTCCTGGGGCTTGAACAGCGTTCCCAGTGAGACACCGTTGTAACGCACGTCTCCACCAACCACCGTAATGAAACCGCCGTCCTCAATCGACAGCACGTCGTTCTTTTCGGCCGACTGCACAGTGGCCGTAAACGCACCGCCTGTGAACATGGGGCTGTCGAGGTCAGTCACTGTGATCGCCGGGTCAATAGGATACGGCGTGCTGTCTTCGACGGCTAGCGTCGGGCCTTCCGAGGTGGTCACCACAGGCGGGTCGTCGGTCCGCTCCACGGTGACGGTGGCGGCCACGGCCTGTGAATCGGCCCCCTGCGCATCGCGCACCTGGAAGAGGAGCGTGCGCGGCGTCGTATTCGGGTTCTGACTTGTATTGGTATAAGCAACGCTCGCCAGCGCGCTCTGGTAGGCGGCCTTGGTGGCCGAACCGGCGAGCACCAGGCGGCCGCTGGTGGCATCGTAGGCCACACTCAGTGCCCCGGGCGCGCCCACAAACAACTGCTCGGTGTCGGGAACTTGCAGGTTCTGAATCTGCACCGTGGCCGAGAGCATGTTCGTGTCGTCCGGGTCGGCGACGATGAGCGCCGGCGCGACGATCGGGTTGCCGAAGTCTTCCTTGAAGGCGACCGTGGTGGTCACGCCGGGCGCGCCGCCGTTGAGGTCCAGCGCGGGCGGGTCATTCACGCCCGTAACGGTGACGTTGACGCGGCCGATGGCCGTAAACGCGAAACGGTCGCGTATCGTGTAGTTGTAGCCGTCCACCCGTTGTTGGCCCGCTTGCAGCGCGTCGAAGCGCGTTGCAGCGGTGAATGTAACCACGCCGGTGGCAAGGTTGGGTACAGCCGTGCCCGTAATTGGCTGCGTGCTCACGCTCACCAGCTGGATTGTGTCGCCCGCCGAGTTCGCAAGCACATTCTGCGCCACGAACTGATCCTCGTTGATAGTGAACGCGTAATTCGCGGCCACAATCTGCTCGGCTACGATGACTTGCACCGTGGCAATACGCCCCGTCGCACTCTGGTCATCATCGCTGACGCGGAAGCCCACGCTGTATGTGCCGGGCGTGACGTAGACATGCGATGCCGGAATGGTGCCGGTCGTCGGCACGCCGGGGCTGCCGTTTGTGACTGACGTGACCGGCGTCGCCGTGCCGAGAGGCCCATCGCCCCAGTCGGGTATGTAGGAGAAGGTCTCCGCCAGCGGTGCGCGCGTAAAGCCGGGGTCGCTGAAGGTTTGGCGCACGGCCAGCGTTTCGCCCACGCGCACAATGTAGGCAGTGCCCGAGACGGCGGTCGACTGCGTGACAGCGAGACCGGTGCTTGTGGGCAGCACGTTATTGACAATGACAGGAGCGGCTGCGCTGTTTGCCTGGCCGTTGTTGTCGGTGACAGTTGCTGTGATGATGAAGCGGTCATCGGCGTTATCGTCCGCATAGCGGTGGAAGAAATTGTGTTCAACGGTGACGCTGGCGTTTACCGGCCCCTGCCAGGACTCGGTTGGCTGGCCGTCGCCCCAATTGACGGCAACCACGTGCGAGTCAAGCACGTCCGGATCGCTGTAGCGGACTGTGAGCGTGACCTGCTGACCCTCGTCAATGCGGCCGGGCTGCGGCCTGATTTGCAGACTGACGGCCGCAGGCTGATTGGTGGTAATAGTGGCCGAAATGGCTTCCGGCGCATTGTTAGCGGGCAGCGGGTCGGCCATTGGCGGCCCGGCGATGCTGTCGAACAACCCCTGCACAGAACTGACACGATTGGTTACAGTCGTGCCGGGCGCGGCACGCACCTTTGCCGTGAACTTAAACTCCTTGTCTGTTCCCGCGGCCCAACCAGGGACGCGCCACACGACATCATTCCCCTCGAGGACACCGCCTAATGTGGCCGACACGAACTCGAGTTTGGTCGGGTCAAGCGTGTCGCGTACGACCACAGTATTGGGGACGAAGGCAGTCACATTGTTCAGGTAGACCGTGTCGGTCAGCGGCGCGGTTGGGCCATTGTTGCGCACGACAATGGTATAAGTGACGTCACTGTTTTGGGGAGGACCCTGCTTGTTGACGGTCTTGCTCACGAGCGCAAGGTCCGTTCCAAGTACGCGCAGGCTGCGGCTGTTGCCGCCCACGATGGCGTTTGCGGCGTTGTTGTCCTGTTGGTCGGAGACTGGCGCCCCGAACCTGAAAGTGCGCAGCGCCGTGCCGCCTGTGCCAGGCTGAGGCGTCACTGTCAGCTTCATCACGGCACGCTGGCCGGCAGGAATGAGTGGAACGGTCCATAAGCCGCTGATCGCCTCATAAGTGCCGCTGACGTTGGCTCCCGTCACAATCTGGAAGCCAACGAGCGAAGGCAGTGTGGTCGTCATACGCACATTTGTGGCCGGATCGAGTGCGCCCGCGGTCCCTGCAGCGGTATTTGTGACGACCAGCGTCACGGTAAATGGCACCTGCTCCCGCGGCGTCTGCGTGGAGAGCGTAGCCGAGCCACTGAGATCCACACGTGTGATGCCCATCTCGACAGTGGCTTCGTTGACAATCTTGACGAGGCCGGATTGGATCGAGCTGATCGGCGTGGTGGTGGTGATATTGACCTGGTTGGCAACTGTCTGCCCGCCGACGGGCACATTGGCGACTTGCGCCAGAATCGTGCCGCGCAGGCGCACGGTGGCCAGCTGCCTGTTTGGCAGGCGCGACACCGTCCAGGTGACCGTGCGCGTGGCGGCGTTCCACGTCACGGGGCTTACCGTCGTGCCGGCGGGCGGCGCGTCGATGGAATACACGCCGTTGTACGCAAATTGAGGCGGCAGCACGTCGGTGAAGCGCATCGTGCCCTCGAAGCTCGTCAGGCTGCCGTTGCTCAAAGAAATCACATAGTCAACCGTGTCGCCCACGTCGGGGCGCTCCGGGTTAAGTGCATCGCTGATGATGCTGAAGGTCTTGATCGGCTCGAGGCTCGCGACCGGGCAAAAAAGAATGGCCACTTCCGAGCCGGAGAGATCCGGGTTGCTGGCCGCACTGCCTTCGGAGGTGACAAGCGCGATGAAGCGGCCGTCACCACTAATCGCAGGCGACTCATGCGTAGTGGTGGTGAGCGACGTGACCTGCGCCACAACGAACTGCTTGCTCGCTATGTCCTGGTCGGCGACGAAGACCTGGAACTGGCCCGCCGGTTGTGCACAGGGGTTCGCTTGGGGATCGCAGCCATCCGCAGCAAAGACGATGCGATCGCCGCGCCCGTTGATGGCGGGGTCTTTGGCAGTGGTGAGGTGCGCCGGATTGGCCTTGAGCGACGCAGATAGCGCTGTGTAGGTGGGCGTCGCGGCGGCGAGGCTGCTTACGTAGACCACCGGGCTGCCGACGTTGACGGTGGCGTTGGCCGGGCTCTGCTCCGTCGACATGAAGACAACCTGTGTGCCGTCGGCGCTGCAGTCGGGCGAGTCATTGTCGATATTGGAGCCGGTATTTGTCACCTGACGAAAAGTGACCACGCCGCCGCTTTCGGGTTTCGTAAACGTCACCCGGTAGACCTCGCGGTTCTCGTCGCCATTGACGGCAATGGTTGTCGTCCCCGGATTGAGCAACCCAGTTGCGTCGGAGAGGAAGACGATGGCGTTGCCACTGCGCGCAATCACCGGCTTGTCATTGGTAACGTTGTTCGGCGTCTGCGTTACCTGGAGCACGCCACCCACCGGTTTCGGCGGCCACGAAGCCAGGTCCAGCTTCATCACATAGACTTCGTAGTTGCCGTTCCCGGCCTGCCCCTTGGGGAAAGTAGCCGTGTCGTCGGCGTCGGAGACGAAGGCGATGTTGACGTAGCGCGGGCTGCCTTCGGGATAGGGATTGCTGATGGAGGGCAGAATACTGGCGGCGCGGCGCGTGTTGGTGACCTGGTAGATCTGCGTGCCGGCGCCTGCGCGCCTCGCAAGAAAGATCTCAAAGCCACCGTCACCGTTGTTGGTCGCGCCCATAGGCGCGAGGTCGCGGTCCGAGGCAAAAACGGAAAAGGAGGTGACCTGGCCACCAATCAGCGCCGACGCTACGTCAGGCATGATGTTGAAGCCGCCGAGAATATTGCCACGGCTCTCGGTGAGTTGGGCGACGCTGGCGTCCACCAGCCCCGTCTGAGCATTCAGGCTCGTCTCACCACTGAAAAGCTCAATGCTGCCATCGGGGTTCATGCCCGCGGGGTTGGCGGTAGACCAGAAGGTGGCGCGCGTGCCGCTCTCATTGAGTGCGGGGTCGCTGTTGACGGCGCGCGCCTCGCTCCCCGAGAGGGGCAGCAGTGACGGCGCGCAGATGCCGCCGCTGGTCACAGGCGTCGGCGATTGTGCGTGTGCACCCGGCGCAACCAGTGCGGTCAGCAGCAGTGCAAACAGAAGCGCCGGCGCCAGGCTGTGCAGCTTGCGCAACAAGAATGTCATTTGGGCCCCTTGGTGGAGGTCATTCATCACTTCACCTCCTGGTCGCAGGGCTGCAGCAGGTAGATTGCGCCCATATCGGCCTCGCCGCCGGCGTTGGCAGGAACCACCGCATAGGCCATGCCGCAGCCGAGCGCCGCCGTGTAGCGGCTTGTCATGGGCGGCAGCGTCGTCTCAAGCGTGCGTTCGTCCGGGTCGTCCAGCGGCCAGCGCCATATGCGCACCTCCGTCGCACCGCCGGGCGGCGGCGGCTGCCAAGTGAGGGTTACACGGCCGTTCTGCTCAGCGCCATCCAGGCCGGCCAGGGCAGGCAGCAGGGCGACTGCGGGGCCTTGCGGCGCCGCATCAGGACCGGGCTGCGCCGACGGGTCTGTGGCGGCTGCGCCGGCAGGTTGCGGCGTCGTTTCCACCATGGGCAGGAAGACCTGACTCTGCGCTTCGGGCAACCCTGCCGCCGCGGCGACCTCGGCAGCCGAGCCTGCTGAACTGACGGTCACCAGCGGCAGGTAGTAGTCTCCCTTGCCTGTGCCCACGCTGATTGTGGCCTTGGCAAGCGCGCTGCGCGTCTCCGGGCAGGCGCTGCCTACCGCCGTCAGCGTGAAACTGTAGGTCCCATTGTTGAGGCGCTTGGTAATGCGCTGACCAATGCGCGCCGGCGTGCCGTCATCAAATTGCCAGATAAAGGACATGACGCCGCTGCCCTGCACAAGCGCGCTGTCAAAGGTCAGGTCGGCATAAGGCTGGCCGGCAGTCAAGCCATAGGCGCCCGTGGTGAGCACAGGCTGGCGGTTGACAAAGATGCGCGGGTCCTTGGGCCAGATGCAGCTCGTGGCGCGCACCTGGAAAGGTGGGCTTGCCGCCGCGCCCGCGGCCTTCTGCACTGCCGGGCCGCCGTTCTCGTTGACGACCTCCACGCGGAAACTGGCATTCTCGCCAATTGCCTTGTCGGCCATCGCGTTCCACAGGAAGGTGAAATCCTTGCCTGTGCGCGTCAATGTTGCGCTGATTGTGGTTGACTGACCGGCTGCAGGCGTCGCGGGCAACCAGTTGTCACCACCATCCAGGCTGTAAGCAAAGATCAAGCTGTAAGCCTTGGGCGGGTCGCCATCCTGGCCCTCCGGGTTAAAGAGGCGGTAACTCACCTTGACCGTAGGCGCGTTTGGCCCCGAGAGAATCTCCGAGCTGCTGTAGAGATAGGCCGAGCGGCTGACGCCTGGGCGCTGCACCTGCACATAGGAATTGTGTACGGGCAGCAGGGCGGCTTCAGCGGTCGACAGCAGATGCACGGGTGTGACGCTGCGGTTCTCGTAATAACCGCTGTCGCCGGAACCGGTGCGCGCAAGCGCCAGGTCGAGGTCGCCGTCGCCGTCCTTGTCGCCAAAGCGCACAGCGGCCGCGCGCACCGACGCGGCGCCCTCCCAAATCGGGAAGAACGCGCCGCCGATGTTGGCATAGACACGCGCACCTGCGTTGGAACGCGCCATGGCCAGGTCCAGATCCTTGTCGTTGTCCCAGTCGCCCCAGTCGAGGCTCACAGCGTCCTCATTGAAGCGCAGCAGGCGTGCAAAGCCGGCCCCGGTGTTGCGCAGAACACAAACCTCGCCGCTGTTGGTTGAGAGGTTGAAGGCCATGGTCAGGTCAAGGCGGCCATCGCCGTCGACGTCGGCCCAGGCGGCCGCGCGCCCGCTGCCCGAGGTGCAGCCTGCGATCTTGTCCGTGTAGAGGCTGGCCAGCGTGCTGCGCGTGAAGGTCAGGTCGCTGTTGTTGATCAGGAGCGACGATTGCCCGCCGGCCGCACCAACGGCCAGGTCCAGATAGTGGTCGCCGTTGAAGTCGCCCCAGGCAAGGCTGGTGATGTTGGCGGGCGCATTGGGCACCGCAATCTGCGTGGCCGCCGCGAGGCCGCTGCCATTGTTGCGCAGAATCATGAGCGCGCCGCCCGAAGCGGCCAGCGCCAGGTCAAGGTCACCGTCACCGTCGGCGTCGCCCAGTGCCGCCGACTGCGTGCCGGCGGTGAGCGAAGCGGGCAGCGCGAGGTTGGTGGCAGGCGCGCGGTCAAATGAAACGCGCAGACCTGAAAGTGTGTCGAGCAGGACATCCATCTGTCCGCCCGAAGGGCTGCCCAGTGCGCCGCCTCCCACATCGCCAATCAGCGCGACTTGTGCGCCAAGGCCGCTGGCGAAGAAATCGGTGACGCTGCCCAGGCCGAACTGGCCGTTGCTGCTGAAATAGAGGCGGCTGGCGTTGCGGTTGATGGGTGAACCAAAGAGGATGTCGTTGAGCGAGTCGTTGTTGACATCACCCCAGGCCACGCTGGACGCGGCGCCCGCACCGCCGATGGGCGTATAGAGGTTGCTGAGCGCGGGCGAGTAATTGGCCAGAATCAGGCTGGGGCCGCTGCGGTTGGCAATCGAAATCTCGAGCGTGCCATCACCGTCCTGATCGACGGCGCGAATGCTCCAGACCTCGGCATTTTCGTCCTGCAGGTCAAGCTGGGTCAGGTTCGTGGTAACAAAAGGCGCGTCGAAGCTCTTGGTGTTCCAGTAGATGGTGGGTTGCTTGTCGGCCACAATCAGGTCGAGATAGCCGTCACGGTCCATGTCGCCCAGGTCAACCGCGTAGGGCGTGAGGAAGACGCCGGTGCTGAGAGGCGGCTGGATTTGCTGGAAGGAGACAACGCCCGAATCGGCTGCACCTCGTGCGGGGATGCGCATATTGCGGTAGAGGCGCACCTCGCGCTGCAGCGGAAACGCGGCCACAAGGTCCAGGTCGCCGTCGCGGTCGATATCGCCCCAGGCAAAGTCATAAGCAAGGAAATAGTTGGGCGCGTCCACAAAGACCGTGTTGGCCGCCGGGTTGGTAATCGTCAGCAGCCCCGAGGCCTTGACGCCATCAGGCTTGTTAAGGAAGACGCGCACCTGGTTGGGAAAGAGACCCAGCGCCACATCGGGGTCACCGTCGCCGTCTACGTCGGCGGCAGCCATCGCGGCCGATCCCGCTGTACTGACGCAGCGGGGCGCGCCTTTGAAGAGGTTGGCTCCTTCGTTGCGCAGCAGCAGCACAGGGCAGGCTGCGCTGATGGCGTTCACGCTGACAAGCAGGTCGGGCAGGCCGTCGCCGTCAAAATCGGCGGTCTCCAGGCGCGTCAACTGCGCTGCGGTGTCAAACTGGCCGTTGGCCATCACCGTAAAGCGGTCGGGCGAAGCCGTGATACCGGGGTTGTACTGATAGACGAAATTGCTGCCGGCGACAGCGCCGTTGGGCGTGCCGATAGCCACGAGTTCGGGCGCGCCGGTTGCGTCAACATTCAGCCAGCGCACGCTGTAGGTGGCGCGCGCCTGCGGGTCGCTCCAGATCAGCGCCATCTGCCCGTCGTCATTGCGGTAGACGCTTGCACCCACAGTCGAAGCCATGGCCAGGTCGAGATCGCCGTCGAGGTCAAAATCTCCCCAGTCGAGGTCCAGCGTGCCGCCCAGGTCCGACGAATACCAGGTCGGCGTGGTGGAGACGGTCGTGGCGGTGACGACGGCGGTGGTGGGCACGTCGGCCACAACCTTGAGGCTGACGCCATTGCTGACGGCGCTGCCATCGACACCGCCCTGTTTGAAGAAGGCGAGGGTCGAGTTCTCGATCGCCGGGCCGCCCACCTGCGCCACCACGCGCGCCGAGAAGGTCACATCGCTGAACGCGCCCACGGCCACTGTGCCCGGCAATTCCCAAATGAGTTCGCGCGTCACCGTCACAATCTCGCTGTCGCCCAGTTCGTTGACGATGGTCGAGGTCGTGACGCGCGTCTCGGTGCAGAGCGCGCACTGAATCGAGTCCAGCCCGGCCGAAGGCATGACTGACTCGAAGCGGATGGCCGAGAGCGGCGCGCTGCCCGTGTTCGCAATGCGGATGCGGTAGAGGAGCAAGGCGTTGTTGTTGACATTGCTCGCAGCCGCAAAGGCGCCGCTGCCGTTGCTTTGCACGGCCATGGAAAGGGTGGCCGCATTGGCAGCCGCGCCAGACGCCTCGCCCGGCTCCTGGGCGCGCGCCGGCTGCGGCGCACGCCCAATCAGCACGAGCAGCGCGATGGCCGCGCCCAGCGCCCAGAGCGCGGCAGTGCCCGCCCGCATGCGCACTGCGCGGCGCGGCTTGTCAGACTGTAAGTGCGCGGTTTTGTTCAAGAAATCTGTCCTCACTTGCCGCCGGTTTGAGACCTGCGGCTTACATCCAATGCGGCCGCCGGGATCTGCGCCCGTATCAGGGTAGCAAGCGCAGATGAGGTGCGGATGGCAGTCGTCCAAACACTCGATGAGCAGATCATGGACAAGGCGACGTCAGGAAGCTTGTGCTGCCTGCGTCAGTCTCCACGGTCTTGTCGGCGCCGGGGCGCGTCAGGTCCTGGTAAACAGCCACAACAAAGTAGGTGCGATCGCAGAATGGCCCTTCGGTGTCGCTGAATTGGCGGGCAAGGTTGTTGAGCACTGTCTCGTTGGCAATGCGCACAAAGTCATTGCTGCCAATTGGCGCGCGGTAGACGCGGAAGCCCAGTATGCCGTCGGTCTGTTCGGGATTGTAGGACCATGTGATCGTAAGCGGCTCCGAGGCCGTCGCGCCGCCCTTGAAGTTGATGTTGGTGGGTGGATCAAATTGACGTGCAACGTTCAGCACAACACGAATGCTGCGCGAGGTGCGCCCCACGCTGTTGGCAGGCTCGGGATTGGCAAGGTTCGCACCCGTAGGATTGTTGTAGGCCTGCAACTCGAAAGACGAATCGCTGGTGGCGAGCATGGTCACCTGGTCAGCGGGCAAGCGGTTGGTGATGGGGGGCACATTGCCGCTGGTGGCGCGCTGTATCAGGTCGGCGCCGGTCGCATCGGTTACATCCCACTTGATTATCATTTCGGCGCCGCCGTCCACGCTGTAGACATCCACGCCGTTGCTGTCGATGCTCTTGGTGGCAGGTGGAGCACTCTCAATGCCGAAGGAGACCACGCGCGGATTGGGCACGCCAGTCGCCGTGGGCAGCGGTGTTTCGGTTGGCGGCAGCGGCGTCGGCGGCGGTTCGGGCGTGAGCGTTGGCGTCGGTTCAAGCGCTTTGAGTTCAGCCGATTTGCTCGCCTTGGCCTCTCCCTTGTAGAGAACAGTCATCACGAAGACGCGCGTCTTGTCGCGCGGCACCGAGATGGAACCCTTCTTGTCCGAGGTCGTTACATCAAAATCAGGCGCCGATATCTGGATCTGGTCGGCGTCGCCAATCACTTGCCAGGTGAGCAGCACTTCAACCGCATCGCCCAGTACAATTTCGTTGGGCGTAAGCGCCAATACCTCGATCATGGGCGCAATCGGCGTGGGCGTGGGCGAGAGCGTGGATGTGGGTGTGGGCGGCAATGTCGGCGAGGGGGTGAAGGTGGGCGTCGCCGCCGTGCCGGGGACGACCTTCTGGTTGCTGCCCACCGATTCGTTCCCCTTGTCTGTGGAGCCGGGCAGGAAGCGGAAAGCGCGCAAGCGCACGCTGAATGCACCGGGCGTTTGCACAGGGATGGCAATCGAATCCGCGGCGGCGTTGAGCACAATCTCCTCGGTGGAAATACCGCGGTCAATCACAAGCACCTGCTCATCGGAGCCTTGCACGTCATAGCTCACCGTCATGGCTTGCCCGGCGACAATTTGCGCGGGGGCCACACTCAGGCGGCGAATATCGGGCGTGGGCATGCGCACGGAAATTGATACCGCCTTGGGCACAGGCGTGCTCGTAATCCAGACGCGGCTGCTGATACTCAGGTCATAGCGGGTGTCAGCCTGGGGCGTAATTACCAGCGTACCCACGTCGGGGACGGGCGGCAGCAGCGCGTCATTCTCGCCACTGCGCTCGCGGATGAGCACCTCGTCGCCCTGGTTGGGGAGCTCGGCAATCCAGGTCAGTGCTTCGGGCGTGCCGAAGATCAGTTCGTTGTTGGAAACGGTGAACGAGGCAATCGACGGCGCGCGCGCGGGCACGACATCAATCACGAAAGAACGGCGCGCCGAGCCGATGCGCCCGACGAGGGGCACGGCGCTAATCCAGTTGCTCACCTGGAGGGTGAAGCGCTTGGGCACGCGGCCCGTGTTGGCGGCAACGGCCTGCGCGCCCTGCTCGGGTGAGACGGCCAGTTCGGTGTCGAGAACTTCGCTGCCCCCGCGCACGACTGTGCTCTCTGTCGCGTCAGCCACGCGTGCGGTGGCGTCGTCTCCCGTATAGATAAAGAGTTCCTGGCCGTTGCGCGTTGCCCATGAGACAGTCACAGGTTCTCCGGCGCGCACGCTCACGTCGGGGCGCACGGTGAGGGGAAGTTCCGGGCCGCCGCCGGGCAGACGGCTGCGCAGTGCGGCCATGAAGCCGCTAGCCTGGTCAAGCCCGCTGCCGTCGCTGGCCTGGGTGGTCACAACGTCGCCGCTGACATCGGTGTAGCGAAAGCGCACATCATTGATGCGCGGCCGAAACGAGAAGATCGCCACAATCGCGACCAGCAGCACCAGCAGCATATAGATCCAGCGGCCCACGAAGGTCTCGTGGATCACGCGCGGCTGCGAGACTGTGGGTTGCACGCCCGCGGCCTGGAGCGCGGCGGGCGGCGTCGTGGTGATGGCGATGCGATAGACGCTGGGTTTGCCGCCCACAAAGCGGCGCTGGCGCGGAGAAACCAGGATAGGCACCTCGACGCGCTGCCCCGGCTCTAGGATCACCGGCTGCGTATCGGGGTAGGTGACAGGGGCGCGTTTGCCGCGAGGCGTGGTTGTTTCGCCCTCGATGATCGTATGGCTGGCGACACCGCCACTGGTGGACGCACTTCCGTTGGTCGACGCACCGGCTGCGGGCGCCAGCGCGCCCGCAGCAGCGAACGTCGGCGGCGCTTCAGGAAATTCGACGCGACAATCGTCGCCGTCTTCGCGGCCCGTCACAGTTGCCTGCACCAGACTGTTGCCCCCATTGTAGATGGGCAGCGAGAGCGCGGCAGTGCGCTCGCGGTACTTGAGTATCGTCTCGGGCGGGTAGACCGGGCTGGGGTTTAGTTCATAGAAGGGGTTGATGATTAACTGCGCGGCAACACTTGCCTTCTCGACAATGTGGCCCTGCTGCGCGCCGTGGAGCGAGCGCGAAGAGACCTCGATGACAAAATGGTGTACGCCCGCGAGGCTCGCCGGTTCACGATCGGGATGCAGCGTGACGGTGACCATGTTGGACTCGCGCACCGACATTGAAAAACGTTCGGGCGCGATGGAAATCCACTTGTCCAGCACATAGCCGGCGAGGCGCACCTCGAACTCGCCTACAAATGAACTGGCATTGGTCACCGTCAGTTGCCATGAGGAGGGCACGCCGGCGTCCACCGTGTGCACCGGCTCGCTGAGACGCAGCACAATCAACTCACTGTGGACAGGCGCAATCGGCTGCCCCAGCGCAGCAAGCGCTATGCTCGCGACAGGCGGTGCAACGATCGCTACGGGCACAGCCACAGCGGCAATGGCTGCAGCTCCTCCCGCTGCGGCCGTCACTTGTGGCGGGGCGTAAGGGCTTGCGGCCGCGCCTGCCGGTGGCGGTGCAGGGATTGCGGCGGGCGCCGGCGACACGGCCGCGGCGACGCCGTCAGCGCTCTCGTCCGCCAGAATCAGAACGTAGGAGCCTATCTCGATGCTGTCCCATGCCTTGAGAGGAACGGCGCCATGCTCGGCCACAGGCTGGCCATTGACGCGCACCTGCGCCGCCGCGTCCAGCGCCATCACCGTGAAGGGATGCTGGCGATGGTCGAACACGGCGGCAAAATCGGCGCTCACGCCGTCGGCCAGGCGCACGTCATTTGTGATGGCGCGCCCAACCGACGTGATGCCGCGCGCAGCATCAAGCGGAATGAACTCAATTGCGCCCGATGGGGCGATGACTTCAAGTTGATCAGTCACAGGTGGAGGCCACTTCTTCCCTACGAAGTTGGGTGCGCAGCAAAGGCTGCATCACGCGTGCAAAGAGCGGTCCGTGGGGGGGCCTCACAAATTAGGTCGCAGCCGAGCGGCACTTCCTTCACTCTGCAAGGCAAGCACTCGTGCAGAATGTACAATCGCAATCCGGCAGAATGCAGGCCAACTGCCACTCAGCGCGTCCGCTGCAGACGCACGCTGACGGCGTCGGTGATCGTGTCGGCGGCTGCCCCCGCAGCCGGGCCGGAAATGACGTTGAAGGTCACCAAGTCGTTGCGCCTGCTCTTCTCAAGGGCCGCGACGTAGATGTCAATCCCCATGGTTTCGCCTGGGTTGATGGCTGGCGTTTCAACCCACTGGCTGCCGCCATTCACTCGGGTGGGCGCGCCGCGTGCGCCGGCTCCCGCTTCACCCTTCAGTTCAAACGCCGGATTGATCGTGGCCGGCCTGGTTGGCTGCGGGGCGGGCGGCGCTGATGGCGCAGGCGCATAACTCTGCTGCGCTGCATAAGGTGATGCCGCTGTGGCGGTCGCGCCGCCGGCGCCGGCGGCAGCGCCCGCGGGCGCCATCGACTTGCCATAGTAACCCACGTCATCCACATCGCCCACCGTGTCCATAATCTGCCCCTTGGCGCGGCGCACTGAGGTCTGCTGGCCCACCACTGCGCTGCCCGCGCGACGGAACTGCGCACCGGCCGCGCCGGGGATGAGCCTGCCCAGCGAGGTCAGCAAACGACCACCGGTGTCGGCCACCTGGCTTGCGCCTTTGGCAATGCTGGCGGCATTCTGCGCCGATGCCTTGGCAGCAGCGACGTTTTCAGCCGACGTGGGTGCAGTGCGCTGTGCTGCGGGCAGCGCTATGGGCTGTGCCGCAACCTGCGCCTGGCGGCCATTGCTGGCTACCGCCGGGGCGCCTGCCAGCGGCGACGCCGCCGCGCGCACTGCCACGGGCGGCTGCAGGGGCACGCCGTCGAGGAGGAAGGTGAAGGCAAGATCTGCGCCCTTTGCTTCAGCGCGCAGGCGGTAGGGTGTGCGTATATTGCCCGCGTTGGAGATCAGCATCCGCACCTGCGGCGTCACCCGTGCGCGCACTGTCTGCTGCGCACGCCGCCTGCGCTGGATGGCGTCAATGATGCCGCGCACGACCAACCACAAAATCCACAGCAGAAGCAATCCCAGCAGCGCACCGGCCAGCCACAGCCAATAGCGGCCAAACCAGGCCGAAATGGCCTCCCACACGTTGGCCGGCGTAACATTCGTGTTGGCAGGTGGGACGATAGTAAGCACCTGTGCGTCGTCTGTCGCCAGGTTGCCTTGCGCATCGGTCGCGCGCACAAAAATGCCGTAGCGCCCAGGCACAAAGGCCGTTGTGTCCACCGCAAAGCGCACCGCGCCTTGCCGGTTGGCCTGCACACCCACCTGCGTGCGCCCCACGAAAGTCTCAACCGTCGCGCCTCCCAGCGCTGAATCCACCAGCGCGGTAATCACCACACTCTCGCCCACGGTGGCCTCGCCGGCGCCCAATTGCACGGCCAGCGACAGCGGCGACACAACCTCGAGGCGGACTTCATCCTCACCCACATTGCCGGCGTTGTCTTCGACTGTCACCTTCAGGCGGCGTTCACCCGCCGGTGCACTTGCGCTGTTCCAGATGATGCCCCCAAGCGCGCTTTCGGTGGAGGTAATGATTTCGCCCGTGTCGAGCGAGAAGGTGACGCGTGCCACGGGCGCGGGAGCGACAGCATCGAAGGTAATGACAGTCGCCCCGCTCACCCGCTGGCCGTCGGCAGGCTGTGTAATGCGCACGTCCAGCGGTCGTCGGCTCGCGTTGAAGCCGCGCATCAGCGTCTGCCCAGCGCCGTCGTTGCGCAACGCCAGGCTGAGCAGATGATCATCGTCGGTGGCTGGCAACACAGACTGATAGGCAACGCGGAATCCCTGGCGCAGCAGCGGCGGCAGCGACGCAAGCAGCGGCGCCACATCGGCGGCGCTGGAAGCGGCCACCGCGCGGCCGCCGGTTCCCTGTGCCAATTGCAGGAATTCGGGATCGGTCCCCGCAGGCCCAAAGCCGGCGATATGCACGGCCACGCTCAACTGGCGCGCCGCCGCAATCAGCGCCGGCAAAACGGTGGGACCGCCTTCGGGCGTCGTATTGCCGCGATCGCTCACGACGACCAGCGCACGTCGCCCATCCACATCCTCAAAGAGGCGCAGCCCCTGATTGACGGCAACGTAGAAGCCGCTCTGCGTGCCGCCGGGCTGGGCTGCGGCCAGCACCGCGCGCGCGGCTCCAAGATCCTGCGTCGGTGCAATGAGTGTTTCGACATTCTCGTTATACGCAATCACACCGACACTGTCGCTGGGCGACATCTGGTCAAGCAGGTCATCCACTGAAGCTACCACCGCAGCCCAGTCGGCAGGTGCTGCGGCTCGATTGAGAGCGATGACGAGATTGAGGGGCGCTTCCGTGTCGGGTGCGATCTGCAGCGCCTCGGCGCTGATTTCAACGCCATCTTCGGCCACAAACAAGTCGTCGGCCACAAGACGGGTGATCGGGAGGCCGTCGCCATCCACCCCATACACGTTGATCGCCACAGTGGGGAAGCCGGCACTGGAGACATTGCCCGCAAAGAGGGTGGCGCCGGGCGCAGGTGCTGTAGTGGCGTCCTGTGCCCAAGCCACCTGCTGGCGCAAAAGGCCTGCGCAGAACGCAATCAGCACAAGCAGTGTCACGGCCGTCGCGCGGCGCGATCGCCATAGTGCAAGCGGCCGCGGCTGGCGGCGCTCGGGTAAACTCTTGTGCTTTGCCCTACGAGATGACTTCACAAGCAGGCTCCAGCGCTTTGCCGACAGTAGCCGGCAAGGGGGACAGACTGTGACGCAGTGGCGCTGCGCGCCGCCCGACACTATCTGAGTGTGTACCCTTCCATCGAAGGGGCGACCGAAATGAAGCGAATTGAATGGGCAAAGAAGGGCGCAACCGTGAAGGTCGCGCTGACCATGGCGCTTTCTCCAGGATAGACGCCGGGCGCCGTGACCACGAGCGTGAGCGTGTGGTCACCGGCGGGGGGCGTTGGCTGGCGCGGGTGTGCGATGCGGAAGGCGATGGATTTCTCCACGCCGGGAAAGAGCACCGGACCGGAATCCACCTGCACGAAGCGTTGGTCAAAGCCCTGCGTCTGAATCTCGAATTGCACGCCTGCCTTGTCTCCCGAGTTGCGAATGTACAGGGTCCCCTCAATTTGCCGGTCAAGGTCAAGGCGCGTGGATGCCAGTTCGACGCGTGCCTGGATGGACGCGGACTGCATCGCGCCGCTGTGGAAGACCATCGAGTAGCCTGCCAGCTCCACAGCGTCGCCGTCGCTGAGTTCGGCCGTGCCGCGCGGCGGCACCAACCGTGCCGCACCACCGCTTTCGCGCAATGCCAGCGGGGCGGCGCTGAAATTGATGAGCCGATAGCCCGCCCGGTTGACTGGCGACGGCACAAACTGGATGTGGCGCGGAGCTACTTCAGGCGCGGGCAGGTAGACATCCGAGCCGGGCTGGCTGCCTGCGTAGATGAGCGTGCGCTGGAGCAGATACTCCTTGCGCCAGCCTTCCTTGTTGACGACCTCCAGCCTGCTGCCGGTCGACGCGGTCATCGGTTGCGGCACAGTGGGTGGCACAGTGGGCGGCGCGCTGGGCGGCGGCGCCACAGCAATGCGCGGCGCAGTTGCCGGTGCGCCCGCAGCGGGTGGCGCCACCTGCGGCAGCACGGAGCCGCGCGCCGGGCGCACGGGAGGTGGCAGCGTTTGCGGCGCAGCGGCAGGCTGCGGCACAGGCGCTGGCTGCAGGGGCCTGCGCACCGGGCGTAGCGGCGGTGGCGGTGCTTGCTCCACCGGTGCGACCTTCGGCGGCGGCGGACGCAGCAACGGCGGTGGCGCGATCGGCTCGGGCCGCAGATCCGGCGGCACCAAAGTGGGGGCAACGGCC